>JAFASF010000312.1 GCA_019244745.1 Solirubrobacterales bacterium
GACACGCGCGAGCTCACCGAGGCCCTCAAGCGCCGCTGCCTCTATCTCTGGCTCGACTACCCCGACCTCGAGCACGAGCTTCAGATCGTGCGCCTGCACTCGCCCGAGCTCGACGAGCAGGTGTCCTGCAAGCTGGTCGAGGTCGTCCACCAGGTGCGCGAGCTCGATCTCAAGAAGCCGCCGAGCATCGCCGAGTCGATCGACTGGGCCCGGGCCCTGCTCCTCCTCGGCGCCCATGACATCGACGACCGAGTCTTCAAGGAGACGATGAGCGTGATCGTCAAGCATCGGACCGATCTGGATACGGTGGCCGCGCGCGTCGGCGTCAAGCTCGACTCTGCGGCCGATGCCGCCGCCTAAGCGCGCCAACATCTACGGCGGAATCCCCGACAAGGGTCCCGGCGGCTTCGACGGGCAGCTGCTCGCGTTCGCCGAGGAGCTTCGCGAGGAGGGCATCGCCGTCGGCACCTCGGAGATCCTCGACGCGTTCGAGGCGCTCGACAAGGTTCCCTGGACCATCCAGGCCGATTTCAAGGAGGCCCTCGCGGCCACGCTCGCGAAGTCGCCCGAGGACCGCCGCGTGTTCGAGCTCGTGTTCGACCGGTTCTTCTTCCGCGCCGCCGAGGCTGAAGCGGCGCGCCAGCGCATCACCGAAGGCGATGGCGCACCGGCCTCCGACACCGAGATCAATCTGGACACACTGCGCCAGCAGATCGCGGCCGCGCTGAGGGACGGGTCGGACGCCGCGCTCCGCGACCTTGCACGGCTGGCGATCGCGGCCCTGGGCCGGGGGGAGGGTTCGGGCGTGCTAGGCGTCGATGTCCAGCGGATCCGCCGGGCGCTGGGTCTGCGACCCGAGCCCCAGCCGGAGCTCCCCGAGGGAGATCCTCGCCGCCACGGCGTCCCCCGCGAGCAGCTTCGCCGGTTCGAGCAGCATCTCCGGCGCGAACTCGAGCGGGATCTCATCCAGCGCACCGCATCGCTCCCCCCCAAACGCCCGCTCAACGACCTCGACCGCGCGCTTCCGAGCGGGCCGATCCAGGATCTCGCCGCCGTCCACCGGGTGGTCGCGCAGCTCAAGCGCCGCCTGGCCACCCAGGGCCACGAGCTCAAGGGCCGCAGGCGCCACGCCCACGTCGACGTCAGGCGCACCATGCGGGCGTCGCTTCAGACCGGCGGGGTCCCCATCGTCCTCAAGTACCGCCCGCTGCGCCCGCGCCGGCCCGAGATCTTTGTCCTGTGCGATGTGTCCACGAGCGTCACGAGCGCGAGCACGTTCTTCCTCAGCGTCCTGCACGCGCTCCACGACGCGTTTCGCAAGCTCCGTTCGTTCGTGTTCATCGAGCGGATCTCCGAGGTGACCGACGTGTTCGAGCGGGAGCGGGACTTCCGCACCGCCAGCGAGGCAATCTCGCGTGATGCCGGCGTGGCGGATATCTCCGGCTACACCGACTACGGCCGCGTCTGGACCGAATTCCTCGCGCTGATCGAGGACGAGCTGCATCCTCGGGCGACCGTGATCGTGCTCGGAGACGCGCGGACCAACGGGCGCCCGCCGCGCGACGATGTGTTCGCCGCGATCACGGCCAAGGCCGGCCGCACGTTTTGGCTCAACCCGGAGCCGCGGCTGTACTGGAACTACGGAGACTCGGTGATCGCCGCCTACGAGCAGCACTGTGTGGCATTCGAGTGCTGGCGCACGGACCAGCTCGAGGAGTTCGTCAAGGCGCTGACGCGGCCCGAGGTGGCCTAGCGCCAGACACTAGAAGGGCTGGTTCTCGCCGCCGAAGACGGCGCTCACCGATCCGTCGGTGAATATCTGCTTGATGGTGTCGGCCAGCAGCACCGCGCACGAGACCACGACCACGTTTCGAGGGGCCCCCGGACGGAGCGGGATCGTGTCGGTGACCACGACCTGCTCGAAGGCCACGCTCGACAGCGTTTCGTAGGCGGCGCCCGAGAACACCGCGTGAGTACCGGCCGCATAGACGCGAGCCGCGCCCTCGTCAAGCACGGTCTGCGCCGCCGCCCGCAGCGTGCCCGCGGTGTCGATGATGTCGTCGAAGATCACCGCGGTCTTGCCCTTGACATCACCAATGACGTATCCGATCTCCTCGGGCTGCTGGGCCGGGTGCTCGCTGGTCATCAACGCGAGGTCGGCGCCGATGGTCTCGGCGAACTTGTGGTTCAGCTTCACGCGACCGACGTCCGGGGAAACGACCACCAGGTCCTCGAGATGGAGGTCGGCGAAGTACTCGGCGAGCATGAACAGGGCCGTCATATGGTCCACTGGCTTGGTGAAGAAGCCCTGCACCTGGCCCGTGTGCAGGTCCACGGTGAGCACGCGATCGGCACCCGCGGCCTCGAGGATGTGGGCCACCACCCGCGCGCTGATCGGCTCGCGCAACGCCGACTTCTTGTCCTGACGTGAGTAGCCGAACCAGGGGATTACCGCGATCACCCGGCGCGCCGAGGCGCCCACGGCCGCGTCGATCATGACGAGCAGCTCCATCAGCGCGTCGTTGGCCGTGATTCCGGTCTCGGGATTGGAGCAGGTGGGCTGGACGATGAACACGTCGGCGCCGCGAATCGATTCCTCGTAGCGGCAGTACACCTCGCCCGCCGAGAAGGTTTTCAGTGTGCTCGCCCCGAGCTCGATCCCGAGCGTGTCGGCGATCTCCACCGCGAGGTCGCGATTCGCGCGCCCGGAGAACAGCATCAACCGTTTTCCCGTGACGATCGGAAGGCTTCCCGATGCTGCCCTCGGCTCGCGTGGGCCCATCTCCGCTTGGGGAGTCTAGAGCAGGGGTTGCCTCCAATCTCCGCCATTTTGGCCCGGCGGCCCTTTCCTAGGGCGCCCGGCCGCAATACCCTGAACGATGTGAAACGCCTTCGTGAGCGTCCTTCTGCGGGCTGATGGGCGCGCCGATCCCAGCGGTCAATTTCGGGGTGACGGCGGACTTCTCGCTGGGGGTCGAAGAGGAGCTGCTCCTCGTCGATCCGGTCACCTACGCGCTCGATCATTCCGCCCCCGAGGTGCTCGAGCGGATCTCGACGCCGCCGGGCGGAGGCGAGGCCCATCCCGAGGCGTACGCCGGGCTGATCGAACTCTCCTCGCCCGTATGCACGGACGCGACGGACGCCGCCGAGTCCCTGGCCGTTTTGCGCGGATGCCTGCGCGATGCCGGCGCCACCGCGATCGGCGCCGGCCTGCACCCGGACGGCGCATTCGGCGACGTCGTCCACTATCCGAGCGAGCGCTACCGCCTGATCGCGTATGAGATGCGCGCCCTGCAGGCGCGGACGCCGACCTGCGCGCTGCACGTGCACGTCGGCATGCCGGATGCGGAAGCAGCGATTCGTGCCTTCAACGGACTGCGCGGGATCCTGCCGCTGCTTCAGGCGCTGGCGGCGAATTCGCCGTTCTGGCACGGCCGGGACTCGGGCCTGGCGAGCGCGCGCGCCCAGCTTTTCCGCTCGCTCCCGCGCTCGGAGATTCCCCAGGCGTTCGAATCATTCGACCACTACGCGGAGCGCGTGGGGGCGCTGGTGGCGGCCGGCGACCTCCCGGATTACACGTTCCTGTGGTGGGACATCCGAGCGCACCCGATGCTCGGGACCGTTGAGGTCAGGGCCATGGACAGCCAGTCGTCTCTGCGACACGTCGCGGGCCTGGCGGCGCTGGTGCAGGCGCTCGCGTGGCGGGCGACCGAGGAGCCCTGGCCGCGGGAGGAGCGCGACGTGCTCATGGAGTCGAGCTTCCGCGCCGCTCGCGACGGTCTCGATGCCACGCTGTGGGACAACGGGGCGCTACGTCCGGTCCCGGAGGTGGCGGGGGCGGCGATCCGGCTAGCCGCGCCGTACGCGCGAGAGCTCGGCTCCGACGGAGCCCTCGAGGAGCTCGAGCGCCTGCTGGTCGAGGGCAACGGCGCCATCCGCCAGCGTGCCGCGTTCAGGCGCGGCGGCATGCCCGCGGTCCTTGCCGAGCTCGCGCACGACACCGCAGCGGCCGCACCAGCGGTGGTCTCGGCGAGCTAGGAGCGCAGCTAGCGCTCCGCCGCCTCGGCCAGCAGTCTGACGTACTCCCCCGCGCTGGCGGGCCGATCGTTCGCATCCTTCTCCAGTGCCAGCAGTACGGCCTGCCCAACCCCCGGCGAGAGGTCAGCACGGAGCCTCAGGGGGTCGGGCGGCTCATCCTGGAGGTGTGCCGAGAGGATCCGCACGCCGTCGATGTCCGCGAACGGCGGCTGCCCGCAGAGAGCCTCGTAGAGGACGCATCCCAGAGCGTAGGTGTCGGTCGCGGCGGTGACCGGTTCCCCGCGAATCTGCTCCGGCGCCATGTAGTCCATGGATCCGAGCGTTTGGCCGGGCGCCGTCAGCATGCTCCCGTGGGTGTCCTTGGCCAAACCGAAGTCGGTGATGTACGCGCGTCCGGGCTCGTCGATCAGGATGTTCGCGGGCTTGACGTCGCGGTGAACCATGCCCGCGGCCCACAGAGCCTCGAGCCCGGCCGCCACGTCGCCGCCCACACGCACGACGGTGGGCACGTCGAGCCTCCCCTCCTGCTTGAGTGCTTGGGCCAGCGTGCGCCCCTCGATGAACCTCTGCGCCATGTAGGGCAGATCGTCGTGCTCGCCGGTCGAGAGGACGGGCACGACGTTCGGGTGCTTAACGGTTTGCGCGATCCTCGCCTCGCGCGAGAACCGCCTTCTGAACGTCGGGTTGCGTGCGAACTCCCTCCTGACGAGCTTTAGAGCGACCCTCGTGCCGTCGGGACCGGTCGCTCGATAGACCCTGCCCATGCCTCCCTCTCCGAGCAGCGCGCCTATCTGGTACTCGCCGATGCGGGTGCCGATCCACCGGTCGCCGGAGTCGGATCCGATTCCGATGCGCGCAGGATAGGCAAGCACCCCAACCGTGGCAAGCGCCCCGAGCGACAATAAAATCGTGAGGCTTTGCTAAAGACGAGCACGATCGTGCTTGGTCGCACGCTGAACGGGCGCTACCGCGTGCTCGAGCCGATCTCCGCCGGCGCGATGGGCGCCGTGTACCGCGCGCTCGACGCTCGAACGAACAGCGAGGTCGCGCTCAAGCACGCCACCCATCCGGGCGGAGACCAGCGCTTCGAGGTCGAGGCGAGGCTGCTGGCCAGCCTTCGGCACCCGCGGGTCGTCCGGACTCTCGACTACTTCTCGGATTCGAGCGGTCATTACCTCGTGATGGAGCTCGTCCCCGGCAGCGATCTGGACAAGGTCCTCAAGGCGCACGGTCAGCCCGGTCTTCCCGTCGCCCAGTCGGTCGACTACGCGCGCCAGGCGTGCGAGGCGCTCCAGTACGTCCACGAGCAGCAAATCGTTCATCGCGACGTCAAGCCCCAGAACATGATCCTCGCGGGGGAGGGCATCGTGCTGGTGGATTTCGGCATCGCCCGCGTGCTCGAAGAGCAGGAGCCACTGGGCACGGCGGGAATCGGCACGCCGCGCTTCATGGCTCCCGAAGTGTTCGCGGGCGGGCGGGTCTCGCCCCGCGCCGATGTCTACGGCATCGCCGCAACCCTGTGGACGCTCATCGCCGGCGAGCCACCCGTATACGCTGGGGGCAAGAGCCTGTCGAGCATAAGTGCCGATGTCACCCCTGAGCTCGAGCGCACGATCTCCGCCGGGCTGGAGCTGATCCCCGAGCGGCGGGTGGCCTCGGTCGCGGCGTTCGCCAAGGCCCTTGGAGCCCCGCTGGCGGTCGAGAAGGGCACCTCGCTCGCGATCTCGATCGACGTCCCGGACGCGTCCCGCAGCTTGATGGAGGCGGTTGTGCACACCGCGTCGGGCGTGTTTGGCGCGGCCGCGGCCTCGATCGCGCTGATCGATGAGACGACCGGCGAGCTGGTCTACCAGTCCGCCTGGGGTGCGGGTGCCCGCGAGATCGTCGGCGTGAGGCTATCTCCCGGAGCGGGCATCGCCGGAGGGGTGGTGCAAACCGGCTCCGGCGAGGCTGTCCCGGACTGCCGGACCGATCCCCGCTTCGCGTCGAGGATCGCCGCGGGGACCGGATATGTCCCGTACACCATGCTCGTCGTGCCACTCAAGCGGGGGGGCCGGTCGATCGGCGCCCTGTCGATCCTCGATCGCCGCGACGGACGCAGCTACCGAGACGAGGACATCGAGGCCGCCGCGCTGTTCGCCGATCTCGCGGTCAGGGCCCTCGAGGCGTCTCCGGGAACGTTCACCAGCCTCGGCACGACCGGTCTCGCGTGATATGCGCCGGCTTCGCGCTCCTCTTCGCCCTGTCGTTGAGCGGCGCGCCCGCCGGCGTCGCTCGGGCTCGAAACGTCATGGGGGTAATTCCGCCCTCGGGACAACCGGCGGTGTTCCTCGACGTGCCGGGGGTCCTCGGCAGCACTCGCGCGGGACTCTCCGGCGCCGCCAACCCTGATGGGCTGGCGAGCGCCGCGTGAAAGCGGGCCACGTCTACTTCGCCGCCGCGAGCAAGCCATCGGTCAAGTAGACAGATCTCCGAGCTGGGTTCGGACCGTCCTGCGCTAGACTTCAACGGCCGCCGTACGCGGCAGGGATGGAATCCGCGAGCAAGAGTAGAGGGGGACATGTCTGAAGTCATTGGCCGCCACAAGTGGGCCGCAGCCATCGTCGTGCTTTTCACGCTGGCTGTGGTCCCGACCGCGAGCGCTGCCGACAAGCCCTTTTCGGTAGTGATTTCACCGCGAACCGTCACCGGCGGGACGACCGTCACGATGACGGCCACGCTCACCAACAAGACGGACGACCAGCGGCTCGGCGCGGCCAACCTGCTGCCGCCGGCGCAGTTCACGATCACGAGCATCGTGGGTCTCTCGAAGCCACCGCCGGCGACGGCTAAGCTCAGCTCGAAGTGCAGGGTCGACGCGCTCGATGGCCCCTGCGTCCAGTTGCGCCACCTCGCGCTCCGGCCGGGCCAGTCGGTCACGGTGACGATGAGCGTGACCGTTCCGGCTCCGGCCGCTAACTGTCAATCTGACACGACTTACACCTGGAGCGTGAAGGCCAAGCAGGACGACGACTTCGCCGGGGACAGTGACGACCTCGATCTCGATTCGAGCGGCGGCAGCCGCCTGACGACGACTGTCAGGTGCGCCGTCGCGCTGAAATTCGTGACTCAGCCCAGCAACGCGGCCGTCGGCCAGCCCATCACCCCGCCGGTCTCGATCGAGACGGTCAACGCGAGCGGTAACAAGGTGAACTCGTCCGCCCCGATCACCATCGCCCTGGGCAACAACCCCGGCGGCGCAACGCTCGGCGGTACCACCACCGAGGACGCGGTCGACGGCGTGGCGACGTTCAGCGACCTCACGCTGAACAAGCCCGGAGTCGGCTACACGCTGGTGGCGTCGAGCCCTGGGCTCACGGCCGCGACGTCAAACGCGTTCAACGAGACCAACACCACGACCACCACCTGCCCGCAAGGTCAAGCCTGCTCGACGAGCCTCAGCACGTCGGTCAGCACCTTCCAGGTGACCGCGAATCCGGGTCCGGCCGGCACGCTGAGCGAGTCGGTGGACGTCGGCACGCCCCTGATGTGTGCGGGCTACGCCGCGCGGGATCCGAACTGGTTCGGGTTCGTTGAGAGCACGGGCAACCGCAGCAAGCTGATCACCTACACGCTCGACAACACCCGCCCCGCGGGAGTGGAGTTCTGCTTCGGCGCGCCCTACGAGTTCGAAACGCCCGGGGACCACCCTGCACCTCCCGGGACGTTGCCCGACGGCACTTCCGGTTTCGTCGGACTGCTCGAGCGCTGCGAGTCGTTCTCGGAGCCCCCGGAGGCGTGCGTGCAGTCGATCGTGGCCGATGGGCCGAACACGGTTGTGACGGTCAGGATCGACGCGGGATTGCCCGGCGATCCTTGGGGCCATGGATAGTTGTTGACCGACGAGCCGGGAGGGTCGTCATTCGACGACCCTCCTAAAGGGCCGGCGCGGGGAGGTGCGCGATCCTTAGCCGGTCGAGGATCTCATCCCGCTCGCCGCGAAGTCCCGGATCAGCGCTGCCGAGGGCATCGAGCACGTCGATCGTTGCTGCGATGTCGTACTCGGCGCGTCGTTCGCGCGCGCAATCGAGCGCGGTCATGAGCTCACCCTCCGCCGCATCCCTGCGCCCTAGGCGTGCCAGCGCGATCCCGGCGACGCGCTGAAGCAGCGGCTGCTGTCGATCCCCCGCTTCGAGCCCTCGCCGCGCGAGCGCAAGTGCCCGCCGGGAGTCGCCCGCGAAGGCCTCGGCTTCGGCAATCAGCGCCTCCGCGAAATCGGCGTACGCATCAATGCGGAACCTCCGCAGGTCCGCCATCGCCGCTTCCAGGATTGGCAGGCCCTCCTGGTTATTCCCGCGGCGGACCGACAGGCGAGCGAGAAGGACGTTGACGAATGCCACGGCCTGTCGCTCGCCGGTTCCACTCCAGACGCGGCGTGCACGCTGCAGAGTGCGCTCGGCTTCGTCGAGGTGTCCCTGGTCGGCCAGGATCTCTCCGACGTTGCAGTCCGTATAAGCGGCGTCAGCTGGCCTGCCAGCACGGTCGCTACACGCGCCCGCGCGGCGGTAGAGCGCGACCGCGTCGTCCCAGCGACCATCGAAGTAGGCGAACATGCCGAGGTTGTTCAGCACCTTGGACTCGTGCTCGGGGTCGCCGAGGTGTTCATAGATTTCCAACGCACGAGCGGAATGCATAGCCTCACTCGCGCGCCCCAACTCCACCAACGCCCAGTCGAGCACGTAGCAGGCATGGGCAAGCGCGCGTAACTCGCCAACTGACTCGGCTTCGGAGATCGCCCGATGACATGCGGAGACCGCATCCATCCAGCGTCCCTGACGGAGCCGAATGCCGCCAAGATTCGACCGCATCCGCGCTCGCCAGGCAGTGGCCTCGGCGCCGTCGAGTGCATCGACGTACCGAAATCCCCGCTTCAACCAGCGCACCGCCGCCGTCAGCGCGTCGCTGCGTTTCGCGATTTCTGCGTGGCGGTAACACAGCCGCGCCGCGGCGATCGGGTCGTCGGGTACCAGCCGCCGCGCCTCGGTCAGCGCCCGCGTTGCGGCGTCGGGCTCACCCGCGCAGCGCAGCGCCTCGCCGAGCCGCTCCCATGCCTCCGCCATCGTCTCACGATCGACGGCGACGCCATCGGCCCGGCCCGCTTCGATGGCCATGCGATACAGCCTTGCCGCGTCGGCGTGCGAGAAACGCTCGGTCGCCCGCTTGGCCGCGACCATCGCGTACCGGTGCGCCCGCGCGTAATCGCCGGCGAGCGAGAAGTGGTGTGAGAGCACCGCCGGGTTGGCGTCGAGCTCGCGGCCGAGGTCGTGCTCGAGCCTCAGCCCGACCGCCATGTGCAGCTGGCGCCGCAGCTTGAACGGCAGGCTCTCATATGCGACCTCCTGCACGGCGGGCCGTGTGAAACGCACGTGGCCGTCGGCCTCACGCGCAAACAGGCCCGACAGCCGGTCCCAGAATCCCTCTTCGGGCAGCGGCATGTCGTGTGCGACGACATCGGCCAGCCGCGTCGGGTGGAACGTCAGGCCGAGCACGGCGGCGCGCCGCACGACCGCGCCGTCACGCGGGTCAAGGGCGTCGATGCGCGCCATGGTGGCGGCGCCGACGCTGTCGGGGAGCTCGTCGCGGCTGCCGGCCGCGGCGGCCGCGAGCAGGTCGAGGAGGAACTCGGGACTGCCTCCCGAGCGCTCGACCGCAAGTTGCAGCACGTGCGGAGGCACTTGGGCCGCTTCGGGGGTCGACTCCGCGAGCAATCGCACGTCCTCCGGTGGCAGAGGGCCGAGCTCGATCCGCCGATGCTCGTATTCGGGGAGCACCAAGCCGCCAGCCACGTCGCGGCGGGTAACGAGCACCACCCACGCCGAGGACTCGAGCTCGCGCGTCAGCGCCTCGAACAGAGCTGCGGACGCGGCATCCATCAGGTGCGCGTGCTCGACCTGAACAATCGTCGGGACGACCAACGCATGGGCGAGGAAGCGGAGCGCAACCTCGTGCAGCTTCGCCGCCCGCGCCTCCGGAGCCAGCTGGTCGACCTCGCTCGTGGAAGGGCACTCCAAGTCGAGCACGATCGCAATCAGCGGAAGCCACGGCAGCAGATCCGGCTGCGTGCGCCGGAGCTCTGCCTCGAGCCGCGCCAGAACGACGCTTTCGGGGTCCTCCCAGCCCAGCCCCAGCAACTGGCGCAGCAGATCGCGCCACACCGCATACGGCGTGTCACGCGTGTAGACCTCGCACGCCGAGTGCAGCACGTTCATGCCCTCACCCATCTCGCGCGCCTCTTGAAGCAGGCGCGACTTGCCGCTGCCCACCTCGCCGACCAGCTCGATCAGCGCCCCCGCGCCACGGCGCGCGCCGGCGATCGCGGCGCGCAGCACATCGACCTCGCGCTGGCGACCAACTAGCGGCACGCGCGGGCGTTTCATCCCCCTCGCGCCGGCCCGGGTCACCGGCCCAACTGCCCAGGCCTCCACCGGGCGCGCCTTTCCCTTGACCTGGAACGGATCCAGCGGGCTCTGCTCGAAGGCCGTCTTCGCCCGCCGCAGGACCTCGCGCGTGGCGTAGATCTGACCGACGGGCGCCCTTGCCATGAGTCGTGCCGCAAGATTCACGGTGTCGCCCATGACGACGTACCACCGTCTGTACGGAGGACCGACCTCGCCGGTGAAGACCGGGCCTCGGTTCACTCCCACCTGCAGGGGTAACGGCGGATCAGCCTCGATGATCGTGCGCAGGGCGAGCAGCATTCGCTCCTCGTCCTCGCCGACCGCCCGCGGGGCGCCGGCGCTCAAGCGGATCTTGCCGCCGTTCGAGGAGATGTCGGAGTCAAGGAAGCACACCTTGTAGCGTTCGACGGCATCCTGCACGACCCGCACGAGCTGGTCGAGTCGCGCTGCGGCGGCCTCGGCGCCTTCCCGCGCGAGCACCCGATCGAGCTCTCCGAACTGCAGGAACGCAACGGTCGCGGTCCGATGCTCGGGTGCCGCGTGCCCACCCAGCACGTGCGAGCGCACGGTGGTGGGCAGGCACTCGGCGATCGCCTGTTCCGGCGGTCTGGCCAGTGCATCCTCCGGCGTCCAGTCGGACGCCGACGGCGATCGTGCGAGCACGACCCCGGGTCCTGATCGAGGACCCAGACAGCTCCGCGGCAGCCACTTTGCTGTATCGGCGCTTACCAGGATCTGTCCCGCCGAGGCGAAGCTCTCCATGGCGGCAACCGTCGTAGCGGCCGAACCGCCGACCAAGAGCTCTCGGTGCGACCCGCCGACCAGGAACATGGCGTACGAGCCGCCATGCACTCCCACGGACATGCGAAGCACGACGTTGCTCCGGCCGGCGCGGATTCTCCCCACGTCCCGGAGGGTGCGCCGCATCGCAACCGCCGAGGCGCAGGCTCTCAAGGCATGTTCGTCCCCGTCAAACCACAGCAACATCGCGTCGCCGCCGAACTTCAGCAGCGAACCACCGCGGGTGTAAGCCTGCGCCAGCAGGGCTGTGAAGCACTCGTTGATCGCGTCGACGAGGTGCTCAGCTCCCTCCTTGCCCGTGCGCGCCAGCCGCTCTGAGAGACGCGTAAACCCCGATACATCGGCAAACACCATCGTGCCCTGGAGCGTCTCCACCGGGCTGTCGGGCGTCCGCGCCAGGCGCTCGACCAACATCCTCGGGACGTGGCAATACGCCGTCCCGGTGTCGGATCTCGCCTGCAAGCACAACCCCCGATCAGCGCGTTAGGACCCGCGGCGCGTACGCCGCTAACACGGCAAGTGTAAAGCCGGCGAGCGCTCGCGCTAGCATTCGGACGGACCTGGAAAAACAGGGGGGCTGGCGGGAAGGCCGGCTGAGATAGCGCCCACGCACCAGACGCGACCCGGCGCTGACCCTTCGAACCTGTGGGGTAATGCCCGCGAAGGGAGCGACAACAGAGACGTCAGAGGCTCCCGCAGAGGAGCCTCTTGATCTTCACGGCCCTGGCGGCGTCCGGGTGGCCGGCGTGAACCGCACGTTCCGTACCAAGCGGGGCGACGTCACCGCGCTCGCTGGCATGTCGCTGCACGCCCGGCCGCATGAGGTGGTCGCGGTCGTGGGCCCGAGCGGATGCGGCAAGACGACGCTGCTCGAGTTGGTCTGCGGCCTGCAGAGCGCCGACTCGGGAACGGTCGATGGCGCGCCGGCCGCCCTGATGCCGCAGCGCGACCTGCTGCTGCCTTGGCTGAGCGCGATCGACAACGCCGGCCTCGCGCTGCGCGCTCGCGGCGTCTCGCGCGAGGAGGCTCGCGCCGCCGCCGCTCCGTGGCTCCGCCGCTTCGGGCTCGAGGGATTCGAGCGCACGCTGCCAGCCGAGCTGTCGGGCGGCATGCGCCAGCGCGTCTCGTTCCTCAGGACGCTGCTCGCCGGCAAGCCGGTGCTCGCCCTCGACGAGCCGTTCGCCTCACTCGACGCGATCACCCGGGCCGAGATGCAGGGCTGGCTTGCGCATGTGCTCGCGAGCGAGCCCCGCACGGTGCTGCTCGTCACCCACGACGTGGAGGAGGCGGTGGTGCTGGCCGACCGCGTGGTGGTTATGTCGCCGCGTCCGGGGCGCGCGGTGGCTGAGATCGAGCTCGAGATGCCACGTCCGCGCCGGCGGACCGACCCGCGGGTCGTCGAGCTGCGCGAGCGCGCGCTTGAGGCGCTGGGGGTGGGCGCGTGAGCCGGCGCGCGCGAACCTCGCCGGCCAAGGTACGCGTAGCAATCGGGGCGCTCGCGCTGCTCCTCCTCCTCATCGGCGCCTGGGAGCTGTACGTCGACCTCGGTGGCGCCGACCCACTGATCCTTCCGGCACCCCACTCGATCGCGAAGGCCCTGTACACCGATCGATCGCTGCTGTGGCGCAACTTCCTGGTCACCGCCCAGGAGGTGCTCCTGGGGATTCTCGTCGCCACGGTGTTGGCGTTCGCGCTGTCGGTGCTCCTGCATTTCTCGCCCGTTGTGCGCCGGGCGGTGTACCCGCTGCTCGTGGCCTCGCAGGCGCTACCGATCCCGATCGTCGCGCCGGTGCTCGTGCTGTGGCTCGGGTTCGGGATCCTGCCCAAGCTGATCGTGATCGCACTGGTGTCGTTCTTCTCGATCGTGGTCACAACGCTTGCCGCTCTCGCTGGTGTTGACCCGGCGTTGCTCAAGCTGATGCGGACGTTCGACGCCACACGACTACGAATATTCCGCCACGTGGAGCTTCCGGCCGCGCTTCCGGGGCTGTTCACCGGGGCGAAGATCGCGGTGGCGGTGGCGGTGATCGGCGCGGTCTTCGCCGAATTGTCGGGCTCGAGCTCGGGCCTCGGATACCTGTTTCAGCAGGCGAACGCGCAGATTCTGATGCCGCGCGCGTACGCGGCCGTGGTGATCCTGTCCGCGTTCGCGATCGCGCTCTTCGCCGCATTGACCGTGGCCGAGCGCCTGCTGCTGCCGTGGGCCTACCAACCGAGAGGAGACCTCGCTTGATCAGACTCGCCCTCAGACCCCTGACCGTCGTGGCGAGCGTCATCCTGCTGTCGTTCGCGCTTGCCGCCTGCGGAGAGAAGAAGGCCGTGCTCACCGCCTCCCCGTCGCACAACCTGCCGCTCACGCTGATGCTCGACTGGTTCCCCAACGCGGACCACGTCGGCATCTACCAGGCGCTGGCCGAGGGCGATTTCACCCGCGCGGGGCTCGACGTCCACGTTCAGGTGCCCTCCGATCCGTCCGCGCCGCTGCGGCTCGTGGCTGCGGGCAAGGCCGATATCGCGATCTCCTACGAGCCCGAGGTCCTGCTCGCGCGCAATCAGGATCTGCCGCTGGTGTCGGTGGCGGCGGTCGTCCAGGAACCGCTCACCTCGATCGTCTCGGTCGGCTCCAAGCACATCACCTCGCCGGCCAGCCTCCGGGGTAAGCGCGTCGGCGACGCTGGCATCCCCTATCAGCACGCCTACCTGACGACGATCCTCGCGCACGCCGGCGTTCCCGCCGGCTCGGTCAAGGAGATCAACGTCGGCGACAACCTCGTGCCGGCGATGCTCTCCGGTCGTGTCGACGCCACGCTCGGCGCCTACTGGAACTACGAGGCGATTCAGCTCGCCCAGCTGCACAAGCACCCCAACGTGATCCGCATGGACCAGGTCGGAGTGCCCAGCTACGACGAGCTGGTGCTCGTCGTCAGCAAGAACATGATCGTCAGCCATCCCTCCGAGATCCGCCTGTTCGTGCAGGCTCTCGCCCGGGGGTACGCATCGGTGCGCAAGGACCCCGCAACCGCCGTGCAGAACCTGGTGCGCGCCAACCCCGGACTGGATCCCAAGCTCCAGCTCGCGAGCGTTCGCGCGACGCTGCCGGCGTTCTTCCCGAGCAACCCGAACAATCCCTGGGGCTGGCAGGATCCGAACCGATGGAACGCCTACGGCCAGTGGATGATGAGCGAGCACCTGATCTCCAACCCAAACGCGGTGATCGACGCCTCTACCAACGAGCTGCTGGCGGGGAAGGGGCTTTAGCTAGGTCTAGCCGATCGGAGGTTGCGAGAGAAACGTCGGTATACGGGACGTTTCTCTCGCAACCCGCCACTCCTATCGGAGGGCGATGTGCTGCTGCGTCGTGACGAGCGTGGGGTGATCGCGATCGGGCAGCCGTCTCACGCCTGGCTCTCGGGGCAGCTCGCGCGAGCCTGGGGTAATGATGAGTTCGGTCGAGTGGAGCCCTACGAGGAGGTGTGCCTCGGGGCCGAGCAGCATGACATCGGGATGGCCGCATGGGATCTCGAGCCCACGCTGAATCCCGAGACCGGGCTCCCCCACTCGTTTCTCGAGATGCCGCTCCACACTCACCTGGAGCTGTGGACGGCGGGACCGCGCCGGCTGCTCCGCCAGAGCCGGTACGCCGCCCTGCTCGCCTCGATCCACGGCCGGCGCCTGTACGCGAAGCGTGACCTGAACGAGATGGCGCCACCCGACGCCGATGCCGTGCGCGAGTTCCTCGAGGTGCGTCGCCGCTTCGAGGAGCAGCTGCTCGCCTCGCTGCGCGCCGACCCGGCCACCGCGCCCGCCGCGGCCGAGGAGCTCGTAGCGCGGAACGGCCAGCTCGTCTCGACCTGGGACTTCATGTCGCTCGCGCTGTGCCTCGACTACCCCCCGCTCACGATCCCCGACGTTCCGACCGCCACCGACCGGGTGCCTCTTACGCTCACCCCCGGCCGGCAACACCACCAGGTGCACCTCGAGCCGTGGCCGTTTGCCTCCCCCAGCCTTACCGTGCGCTGCGAAGGCCAGCGGCTGAGCGGCCCCTACGCGAGCGCCGGCGAGTTACGGGATGCGCTCACGGCCGCGCCCTGGGAGACGGTCGAGCTGGAGCTGGTGCCCTCGCAGTTCAGAGGGACCGCAGGAAGTCCAGCAGCGGCCCGTTGACGTGCTCGGGGTGGGTGAGGTTGGAGGCGTGCGGTGCGCCTTCGATCCGGACCACACCCACACACCCGGGCAACCCCCGGCAGAGCTCCTCGGCGAGCTCGATCTCCACCGACTGATCGGCGGTGCCGTGAAAGACGATCGCCGGGCAGGTGATCTCGCCCAACCGGTCGGTGATGTCGTCGCGGTCCAGCAGACAGTCTCCCGGCGCTCGCATGTTCTCGGTCGGCAGCTTCTTCCACTTCGCTATCCAAACCCGGTTGAGCTCGGGGTCGCCGATGATCAGGTTGGCGATGACCGCGGTCAGGTCGTCGACCGGTCCGGCCTCGAGCCACGTCTGTTGCATCTGACGGTAGGCGGGAAGTCGCTGCGCGTCTTCGGTCCCGGCTTGGGAGTCGATCAGAACGAGGGCGCGGACCCGCTCCGGGGCCACCAGCGCGGCTCTCAGTGACAGAAACCCGCCCTGCGACATGCCGCCCAAGACAGCCCGGTCGATACCCAGATGGTCGAGCAGGCCCAGGCAATCGCGCGCCGAGTCCCAATAGGTGAACGGCTGGCCGTCGAACTCGGTCTCCCCGAAGCCGCGCTCGTCCCAGGTGATGACCCGAAACTCGGGTGAGAGCGCCTCGACCTGGGATGCGAACATCTCACGGTCCATCAGGAAGCCATGGGCCAGGATCACCGGTTGTCCGTCACCTCCGCTGTCGTCGTAGCGGATGTTCTGGCCGTTCACTCTGGCGAAGGGCATAGCCTCGCGGCAATCTATTCCATCGCGGCGCTCGGCCGTGCCAACGGCTAGCCTGCGCGGTTCGTTGCCGCCGATCAACCTCTACAGCGACACGCAGACTCGTCCCACGGAAGGGATGCGGGCGGCGATCGCCGCCGCGGAGGTGGGCGATGAACAGCGCGGGCGCGATCCAACCACGAGCACGCTGCAGGACCGGGTGGCCGAGTTGCTCGGCCACGAGGCGGCCGTGTTCCTCCCCAGCGGGACGATGTGCAACGAGATCGCGCTTCGCGTCCACGTGCGCCCCGGCGGGGACGAGATCATCCTCGACCGCACCGCCCACCCGGTCAACTCCGAGGCCGGCGGGCCGGCGCACCTGTCCGGAGCGATGGTTCGCACCCTCGACGGCGAGCACGGCAGGTTCACGCCCGAGCAGCTCGCCGCCGCGATTCGCCCGCCCGGGAACCGCCACGCGCCGCGCTCGCGCGTGGTGTCGGTCGAGCAGACCACGAACCTCGGCGGCGGACGTGTATGGCCGCTCGAGCAGGTTCGCGCCGTGCTCGAGGTCGCCCGTACAAACGGTCTGCGCACGCACCTGGACGGCGCCCGGCTGATGAACGCGGTGGTCGCTTCCGGCAGGCGGGCGAGCGACTACGCCGGCGGCTTCGACACCGCCTGGCTCGACTTCAGCAAAGGGCTAGGGGCGCCCATCGGCGCGGTGCTCGCCGGCTCTGGAGAACTGATCGATGAGGCCTGGCGCTTCAAGCAGATGCTCGGCGGAGCGCTACGCCAGTCGGGGATGATGGCCGCCGGCTGCCTGTACGCGCTCGACCATCACGTCGATCGGCTCGCCGAGGACCACGAGCACGCCCGGCTGCTGGCTTCGGGGCTCGCCGAGATCCCCGCGGTCACGATCGACCCGGCCGCGGTGGAGACGAACATCGTCCTGTTCGAGGTCCCGGACGCCCGTGCGCTCGTCGAGAGGCTGGCCGACCGCGTCGAGCTCCAGGCGGTGGATGCTCACCGTGTCAGAGCGGTGACGCACCTGGACATCTCCGCGGCCGCCATCGACCGCGCCCTGACCGCGTTGTCAGCCGCGCTCGGCTAGGGGCTCGTAGGGAAATCATCTCGGGCGATGAATGCGGCCTGGATGACTTCACGGATTCGGCACGATCGGCCGGCTCGCGCAGCGCTGCTGCCTCGGGCTTGCGGCCCGCTCGGCATCCAGCCTCGCTTAATTGGGCCGCGCCCGAGTCGTCCAGCTGCCGTCCGCTCGCACCGCCCCGCTCGTCCGCAGGCCACCTCATCACCAATCTTATTTCCCTCCGAACCCTGACAACGCGGCTGACAACGCCGTCATCCGGCCGTAGGCCGGCGTTACTCGCTGGGCTTGGCGAGCAGGTGAACGTCGATCAGGAACGTCCGGCTGGCGACGACCGGGAGCACCTCGACGGCGCGTCGAGCACCGGCGCGACCCGAGGGGGCGACCTTGCGCGCCGAACGGCGCCTCACGAGCGCGACCGTGGCGACGCCGGCCACGAACCCCGTCGCGGCCACCGCGGCGGCCTGAATCGCCGGCAGCGAGACCGGAGACGAGCGCTCGAGCGGCCGCGCCTCTTCGGCCAGCACGGGCAGCCCGTCGACCGTCTCACTTTGGTCCTCGATGACCACGTCCTCAGGATACGCCCCCTCGATCGGGTGATCCTCGTTCATCGCGGCGACATGGTGACAGCGTGGCCGGTCATGTTCAAAGGCGGCGGTCCGGGCGCGTCGTTGCCCGGCGCCCCGTTACGATACGGACGGCTCGATCCACATGCCGACCTCGATCGATGTTTTCGCCAAGGCTCGTGAGCACGAGCGGCTGGAGCAGCTCAGGGCCGCCCGGGAACTCGACGCCCTGCCCTACTTCCGCATTCTGGAGGGGCCCACGTTGCCAGTCGTCGAGATGGAAGGCAAGCGGCGGATCATGCTCGGCTCGAACAACTACCTCGGGTTGACCGGCGACGAGCGTGTCAAGCAGGGCGCACTGGATGCGATGTATCGCTACGGCACCGGGCTCACCGGCTCGAGGTTCCTGAACGGAACCATCGATCTTCACCTGGAGCTCGAGCGAGAGCTGGCCGACTGGCTCGACGCCGAGGCCGCGCTCGTGTTCACCACCGGTCATCAGGCCAACCTGGGCGCGCTCGGAACGATCCTCGGCCCGAGCGACACGGTCGTGGCCGACTCGGGCGATCACGCCTCGATTCTCGATGGCTGCCTCCTCTCGCGGGCGAAGCTACGGCCGTTCAGGCATGGGCGGATGGACCGCCTTGAGCACACGCTGCAGAAGGCGGCCGGCGACGGAGGTGGCATCCTCGTGGTCGTCGACGGAGTGTTCTCGATGGAAGGCGATGTTGCCCCGCTCCCGGAGATCGTCGAGCTCTGCCGCCGATTTGGCGCGCGGCTGATGGTCGACGAAGCGCACGCGCTCGGGGTACTCGGCGCCCGCGGCGCGGGCACGTCGGAGCTGTTCGGCCTCGAGGACGAGGTGGACCTGCGGATGGCCACGTTCTCCAAGTCGCTTGCCTCCTGCGGCGGCGTCATCGCCGGACCCGCCGATGTGATCGAGTTCCTCCGGATCCAATCGCGCCCGTTCATGTTCACCGCCTCGGGCGTCCCGGCGGCGGTCGGCGCCGCGCTGGCCGCGGTGAAGATCTGTCGCTCGGTTGAGGGGCGGGAGCTGTTCGCCCGCGTGCTCGACAACGCCCGCTATCTCCACAGCGGTCTCAGCGATCTGGGTTTCCGGGTCGTCAAGCCGACAACGCTCACGGACGGCACCGAAGTCGTCACACCGGTAGTCCCGGTGGTCGTCGGCGACGATTGGAAGGCGGCGCTCCTGTGGAGGGCGCTTTTCCATGCGGGGGTGTACGTGAACGTCGCGCTTCACCCCGCCGTGCCGCCGGGCGGCGCGTTGCTGCGGACGAGCGTGATGGCGACGCACGATCGGGCAACGCTGGACCGCGCACTCGAGTTGTT
Organism: Solirubrobacterales bacterium; assembly: GCA_019244745.1. GTDB lineage: Bacteria > Actinomycetota > Thermoleophilia > Solirubrobacterales > Solirubrobacteraceae > Palsa-465. The sequence continues at coordinate 19,183 of JAFASF010000312.1, forward strand.
TTCGACCGCTAAACGAACGTTCGAGGCCGAGCACGGGCCACTCCCAGGGAAGTCTTAGCACCTCGCTGAGCTGCCGATTATTTGTCCAGTTCAGCACAAGGTTCGCGCGCGCTAAAAAACACGCTCTGAGCGCTTCCCGGTTGAGATGTGACGTTGCTGTTACTCAGCCATTCGCGTAGCGTCCCACTCGTCGTACGGTGGTCGGCCGAGCAGCGCGAAGGCAATCGGGGGTTGGGAGATTGTCGGCGCGGCAGGGGCGACATGGAGCCGTGTGCTCAGGAGAAGTGCAGTACAGGCGGGCCCGCAACGGCCGGACCGCAGCGTGCCCGTGGCCAAACGGAACAGCGTCCGCTTCGGCGGACAGGAAGCAGGGAGTGAGAGTTGTAATGACGGAGACCGCCATAATGACCCCAGAGCCCCAAAGGATGCGGGCCCTGGAGCGGGCGAACGAGATCCGGCTCGCGCGTGCGGAGCTCAAGCGGCGGATCGCCGGCGGCGGCATATCAGCTGCCGATGTCATCCTGGCCCAGCCGTTGGAGGCTCGAAGCTGGGCTATTGGTGACCTGCTGATGAGTCAGCGGAGGTGGGGCTACACGCGATCCAGGAAGTTCCTCTCGCAGAACCTGATCAGCGAGACCAAGCAGGTGGGAGCGCTGACCGAGCGTCAGCGGTTGATGTTGGCAAGTCAGCTGGCCTCGTGCCGTTCCCGAGACCTGGAGCTGGTCAAAGCATAGGGTGCCCCCGAGACCCGGTCCCGCGCCACCCACGGATGTGAACGCAGGTGGCGCGGGGCCTACCCCTCCGCGCTGTGGCGGTCCCCGGGGCCGCCTACCGGATCACAGTTGAATCCCGACAGGTACCGGACTCGCGCCGGCGAAGAACAGAAACCACACCGCGAACACGAACAGGGTGAGTCCGGCGCTCACCACGAGGACGCTCTCGAGGACGTTGTGGCCGGGATCGGCGTGGCCCCGTGACCGGCAGTTCGACCGGTACACGTTGCTGAGCTTCGCCAGCACCGCCGCGATCAGCGTGATCGTCGCCACCACGCCGATGAACATCGCCCCGAGCGCGGCTCCCAGCGAGGAAGTCGAGCCCTGGATCTGGGAGCCGACCCACAGCCACAGCAGCGGGGTGCCAATCCACAGCACGAGGCTGCCGATGAACATGATCAGCACGACCAGGACAGCGCCTGCACCCGTCCTCAGCAGCTCGCGCATCCCCGCCTCAGGATAGCCGTGGGTTTGGATCAGGGTCGCGACCGCGGGGGCCGGCGACCCCTGGCTAACGGACAGCCCGACGACAGCTTGACCTGCCACCAGCCCATCAGCATCCCGATCACGCCGAGGCGCGGTCTGACCTGCCACGCGCCGCAGCCAGGCTCGCCCAGATCGCTGCACGCGACCCGGACAGACCGATGCTTCTCGGGCTCGAGCAGCATGCGCTCGAGCAGGACGCGGTTGGCTGCTTGAGCGTCGGCGCGCTCGGTGATCGTCAGCCGGGCGACGCGTACCCTCTCGGCCAGGTCGTCGCGTACCCGCTCGAGCTCGCCGAGACCGAGCAGTCGAGCCTGCCGCGTCCTGGCAGTGGGCGGCTCGCCCAGCCCGCCCATGGGAAACGCGGTGACGAACGCACCCGCGAGCTCGCGCTCGAGCTTGGAGATCTGAGCCCGCAGCGATCGCCGGGCGGCGCGCTCACCATCCTCGACGGCCGGTGAGGTGACCGAGCGCGGGACCGTCTCGCCACTGGTGAGGTGCTCGCGGACGTCCATGAGTGCCTCCTTGATGGGCGACGCCAGCTTACCACCGCTCCGGCCTTACGCCGTCCGTAGGCTCTCCGCGCACACCCACAAGGCCTCCTCGACGTGGATCGCCGGCACGCCGTCGACGGCCACCGCGAACAACGTGATCCGTCCGCTTCTGCTCGTGGGCAGATGGCGGGGAGCGACGTCGCCGAACAGGAGCGCGTGGATGCAGCGCCGATCCGCGACGACCAGCCGGCCGGGCGCGAGGACCGGACCGGATGTGTCCTTGCCGAGGCGATCCCCCGCTACGGTGGCGCGGATCCCGAGGCCGGCGGGGTGCACGAGGTCCGCGTCGAGCGCCCAGACCGGCACCCCCGTCTCGACCAGCGCGATCAGCAGCGCGTCCCGCACCAGGTCGCGCGAGGAAAAGCGGCCCTCGAGCAGGCGGCCGAGCGCGGCCTGCTCGCTCGGGATCCTGGTGATGTCAGGATCGAGTCCGATCTGGTGGAAGAAGGCTCGATACGCGTGCGGGATCGGCTTCGTTCGCATCGCGACGACGCTCGCGCCTCGGTAGCGATCGGACAGCTCCTCGAGCCGCCGCTTAACCTCGGGTGGGCTCGGGCGGACGCGGCCCTCGACGATCACCCAGTCGAGGCGAAGCCCGGGAAGCTCGGCGGCCACGACCGGATCGACGAAGCCGGCCGCGGCACGCAGCTCGAGGTCCTCGCTCACCCGTTGACGAGCGCTCGAACCTGGGCGTCGAGCGCGTTGCTCGAGAGCCAGTGGGCGCCGAGGAGCCGATTGGCCACCACACCGCCGCGGCGGGCGAGCTCGATCAACGGGCAGACCTCAACCGCGTACGTCTGCCCGACCAGGCCGTCGAGGTCGTACGCCACGGGGATCGTCCAATGGTGGGCGCGGACATCGGCCGCGGTCGTCGCGTGGGTGCCGCGGACGGCCACCGCGGCGAACTGCACCTGCCCGGGCGCAAAGTCGTGCGACACGGTTTGAAGCGTGTCGACCTCGCGCTTGCACGTGTTCGAGCCGGTGACGAAGAACGCCAGGACGAGCGGGCCTCGGCCGGCCAGCAGGCAGACGTTCAGGGCGCGCGGATCGTGCCTGGCGAGCGTGCACGGCGGATCGAGGTTGGCGTCGCCGTTGAGAGTGGAGGCGGCGAGCGGCGCGGCGAAGAAATGGAGCTTCTGGCCGGCTGGGATCCCCGCGGTCCCGACTCCATGGGAGGCAAACTCGTAGATCGAGAAGGCGACGACGAGAGCCAGCCCGAAGATCCCCATCGCCCAGCGGTAGCGGCGCGTGTCGGGGGCCGGCGCCGGTCTGTCGCGTACGGGCGCGGCGTCGGCGGCGGCCCGACCGGGATCCAGCCGGCGAGGCGGAGTCTGCCGGGCGTCAGTCACGCCACGCGCGCCCGCCGGCCTGGGCGCGCGAGCCAGGACACGGCCCGTCGCACCCGCCGCCGCGCCGTCTCAGCGAAGGGTCTGCTCTGCTCGGAGAGCACGAGCACCGACGGCAGCACCAGCAATACGCCGGCGAGCGACACGGAGAGATCGATGAGCGTCACAAACCCAAAATCCCGGAGCATCGCGATGCTCGAGATCACCAATATGCCGAACCCGGCGATCGCGGTGATCCCGGAGGCAAGCACCGCCCGGCCGGTCGAGCCATATGTCCGCGCGAGCGCGTCGGCCAGGGGGTATCCGGCGCGCCGCTCCTGCCTGAAGCGTTCGGACAGGAGCACGCTGAACTCGGTCGAGATCGCAATCACCAGCGCCCCCAAGGTCGCCGACATCGGGTTGAGCGGGATCCCGATCAGGAACACGATCAGCGCCGACCAGCCGGTCGCCAGGACGATCGGCACGAGCGGGACCAACGCCCGTCGCGGCCGTCTCATGACAATGAGCAGGGCCAGGCCAACTGCGGCCAGCCCCGCGAGCAGCGTCAACAGCCGCCTGCCGGACGACGACAGGGCGCTGTTAGCCTCAGCCGCGAGCACCGGTAGGCCGGCGAGGTGTGCGGTGATACCGGCGGGAGGATGCAGCTGGGAGCGCATGTAGTCGATCACGCGCTGCTGGCGCGAGAGGGGCATCAGCCGGATCCCAAACGCAAGCGTCGCCTCACGGCGATCGGAAGTGATCACCGCCTGGGAGAAGTAACCGGGGACCGCGTTCAGGAGCGCTTGAATCGTGCTCGCGCTCGGCGTTGCCTGGCCGGCGCCCTGTCCACTCGAGAACAGATCGGGAAGCGAGAGCGCCGGGCACAGCGTCGCCTGGGCGCAGCCCTTCGTCTCGACGTAGCCGTAGTGGGTCAGCAGCGTGTCCTCGTAGCGCAGCATCCACCCGATCGCCCTCGGCGTGGCCACGTCGGCCGCGTGAACAGTCACGTCGAGTTCCCCCGAAACGCCGGTCACCTGCTCGAGCGTGCGCAGGTCGCGCAGCGCGGGCATGTTCGGCGGAACCAGCTTCGTCACATCGGATTGGACCGCGGTCTGCGTGTCGGCAACCCACCCGAGGACGGCCAGCAGGACGCCGACCACGAGTACCCGCCCGGGGTGCCGGATCGCGCCGGCGAGCAGCCGCGCGGGCGCATTGCGCAGCCGAGCCGAGACGCGCGCGGCGCGCCGGGCGCGGATCGACGACAGTGGCGCGAGAACGCGAGCCAGCGTTCCACGCAGGATCTCCGATGCCCCGCGCAGCGAGGCGCCGACGAACCCGCCGTCGCGATCGGCCAGCGCGAGGGCCGCGGACCCCGCGGTCAGCGCGCACGCCAGCGCGATGGCGATCCCCGCGACCAGCAGGACGCCGAATCCCCGCACCATCGGGACCGGTGAGAGCAACAGCACGAGGAAGCCGGTCGCAGTCGCGAGTGCCGCGGTAGCGATCGTGGGTGCGCTACGTGCGGCCGCGCGGGCGACCCCATCGGCGGCGGGGGCCGGCGTCGCCGACCCGATCTCGTGCGCTTCCTGCGCCCGCGACTGGAACTGGATGGCGTAGTCGACCCCGAGACCGATCAGGATCGGCAGCACTGCGATCGACGCCAGCGTGAGCGACGCGCCGAGCAGCGAGGTTGCGCCGAAGGTGATGCCGACCGCGGCCAATGCGATGCCCAGCGGCAGGAGCCGCGGCCGGCTGCGGAAAACGAGCAGCAGCGCCAGCGCCATCACGATCACGGCCGCGACGAGCAGGCCGGAAATCGATCGCGTGATTTCGGACGCGAGGTCGTTGATGACCACGGGCACCCCGGTGACCGTGTAGGTCCCCCCGTGTCCGAGCGCGAACATCGGCATGTTCACGGCCTCGCGGATCCAGTCGATCGCTCGACGCTGCTGGGCGTCGGTGAGCGAGGCCTTCAGGCGGACCTGGATCAGAGCTGAATTGGCGGTGGGGAACAGGTAGGCGAAGCGCGCTTTAGGTTGGCCCGCCCCGCGGGTCGGGTCGAAGACCACCTGCGAGATGAACTGCTGGTCGTCGATCGACACCGGTCCGGAGATCCCGGAGTCCAGCGCGAGCTGCCCGAGCTGCTGGAGCTCCTGCTGGTACTTGAGCGTCGCGGCCGCGTTGGCGACCGTGGTGGCCTGCTTGGCGCTCATGCCGCGGGCGAGCGCGAGCTTGTACGCGTCCTGCCTGGCGGCGGTGATCCCCTGGGCGGCGCTCGTGGTCAGGGCCCGGATCTCCCGGTTGACGGCGTCCACGGCGCGGTTGAGAAACGTCCCGGGCCCATAGACGACCTGCGCCGGCCTGGCGCTCATGAGCCTGCCGCAGGGGCTGCCGTAGCCCCCGTACGGACGCCGGGATTCGACCGGCGCCGGGGTGAACGATTGAAGCTGCTGATTGGCGACGAGCACCTGCCCGCCGAGACACGCCTCGAGCTCGCTGACCCTCGCGAGGTCGCTCGTCTGCACGAGATCGGGTAGCGGCTCGCGAACCAGAACGATCACGGCGTCGGCGCCGAAGTGGCGGTGATCGTCGTCGGTCGCCTTGAAGCTGGCCGCGGAGCGGCTAACAAACGTGTCGCTGCTTGCGTTGGGCTGCAGTGAAAGCGCCAGGGCAACGCCGGCCGCGGCCAGCGCGACCACGATTCCGAGCGTCACCAGCGGCCGGGCGGCCGCCAACTTCGCGAGCCACACAAACCTCATGGGCTTCGGAGGCTATCGGCGCCGCCCGCGCGTCGCGTCGATGCCCGCCGCAGAGGTTGCGTAAGAAACGACGAGATGGCCGTCGTTTCTCTCGCCACGTCTCAATCCATGGTCAGCGGACCTTGAGATTCGCCGGACAGGAACTGGCGGATGAAGGGGTTGTCGGAGTTCAGCATGTCTTCCGACGGCCCTGCCTCGACGATCCGTCCCCTCCACAGCACGTTGATGTAGTCCGCCACGCGCCGTGCGGTGAGGATGTCGTGCGTGATCACGCAGAACGTCGGCAGATGCGGCTTCTGCTTGGCCTTGGCCTCCTCCATCATGTCCCGGTGAATCTCGAGGATCAGCTCCCCGAGCAGCGCGGTGCGAACCGGGTCGAGACCCGAATCGGGCTCGTCGAAGAGCACGATGTCCGGCTCGAGCACGAGCGCGCGCGCGAAGCCGGCTCGCTTGCGCATGCCGCCCGAGAGCTCGTTGGGCATCTTGTCGCTCGCGTCGCCGAGACCGACCTCCTTGAGACGCCGCATCACGATGTCCTCGACCTCGTCCTCGCCCTTCTCGGTGTGCTGGCGAAGCGGGAACGCCACGTTGTCGAAGAGGTTCATCGAGCCGAACAGAGCCCCATCCTGAAACAGCAGACCAAACTTCTTGCGCATCTCGAACAGGTCGTCATCGGGCATGTTCGGAACCGACCGGCCGTGGACCAGGATGTCGCCCCGGTCGGGATACAGGAGTCCGACCATGTGCTTGATGCACACCGACTTCCCGGTTCCGGACGGGCCGATGATCATCGACACCATCCCCTCGGGCAGGCCCATGTTCAGCCCTCGCAGGATCCGGGCCCGGCCGAAGGACTTGTAGACGTCGAGGAACTCGATGGCGTCCGGACGGCCCGACGGGTAGACGCGGTAGCTGTGCCACCGGTACTCCTCCTCGGAGGCGCCGGACGGCGGCGCGGGGCGCGGCGCCGGCTCATCGACGACCGATACGCGCGAGGACGGCCCCACCGAGGCGCTCGGCGCTTCGTGGTCGAGGTTCTCCGGCTCGGGTTCGGGGTCACTTCGGCTACTCGGAGAGGCCGGCTCTTCCGCTGAGTGCTCCGCGCGTTCGTTGGACGAGTCTCCCAACCCAAAAGTCATTGTCAGCCTCCGATTGGTGCTCTCGGGTTGGCTCCCCAGAAGAGCTGGGTTCCGAGCATTCCGATGAGATGTACGGCCACGATGTTCAACACCATCGACTTCGCGGTCGCCGTGCCGACACCCACCGGTCCGCCGCTCGCGTTGTAGCCGTAGTAACAGCCTACGAGCACGATCACGGTGGCCATCGCCATGGCCTTGATCAAGCTATATAAGAGGTCCGGCGGGTTCTGGAACTGCCAGAAGATCAGAAAGAACCCTCCCGAGGATACATCGCCGATCTGCTGCACCACCGCGATGTAGCTGGCGAAGAATCCCGCCCCGATCGAACACAGGTACACGAACGGCAGCACCATCCAGGCGGCCAGCAGGCGCGTCGCGCACAGGAAGGTGACGCCGCTGATCCCCATCACCTCGAGCGCGTCGATCTCATCGGAGATCCGCATCGAGCCGAGCTCCGCGACGAGACCAGTGCCCACCTTCGCGGCCATCATGTACCCGAAGGCGTAGGGCACGAGCTCGCGCAGGTCACACCAGGCCGCGAACACGCCGGCGTACGCGGGGACGCCGTTCGCCCGGTCGAAGTACGCGCCCTCGATCCCGCACTGCAAGCCGATGATGAACACCAGTCCCCAGATCACCAGCGTCGAGGAGACGATCAGGATCCCCGACTGACGCAGCGCCTCGCCGAAGAACTTGAACACCCGCAGCCGGAAGACCTCGGCCACGATCCTCGAGGTGAACTTGACGATCTCCCCAAAGGACTCGATCCAGCCTCGGGGAATGGTGAGCAGGCCCTCCACGGTTACTTGACGATCGTGGTGATCTCTGGATGCGTGGCCAGCAACGTCTGGGTGAAGGCGTAGTTGAACGCGAAGATGCCCAGAAACGCAATCACCACGGCCTGGTTGACCGCGCGGCCGACACCCTCCGCTCCTCCCGAGGCGGTCATGCCCTTGTAACAGCACACGATCGCGATGATCGCCCCGAACAGCGTCGTCTTGACCACGGACCCCCACAGGTCCGTCGTCGACGCGTTGTTGAAGAACGTCGCCCAGAACGGCCCCAGCGGAGCGTGGTTGACGATCGTCGCGAGTATCCCGCCGAAGATGCCGAACAGCAGCGCGTAGATGTCGAACAGTCCGGTGACGAGCATCAGGGCCAGGAAGCGGGGGACCACGAGGTTCTTGATCGGATCGACGCCGAGCACCTGTAGCGCGTCGAGCTCTTCGCGGATCTTGCGGGCACCGAGGTCTGCGGTGATCGCCGTCCCCGCCACGCCGGCCAGCACGATCGCATCGACGAACGGTGCGAACTCCCTGATCGAGGCGAGCACGAAGAACCCGCCGAGGCGATCGAGCGCCCCGAACAGCACGAGGAAGTTGGCGGCCTGAAGCCCGGGCGCGCCGTAGCCGAACGCCACCGTCGAGACCAGCAATGGGAACCAGCACAGCTTGAGCGCGAACAGGAACTGCCCCACGAACTCGCTGCCGTATGGGTATGGGGGACGTATCGCGGAGACGAGCGTCTTGCCGGTGAGGATCATCATGTTCCCCACCTCCTCGAGCACGTTCCGCATCGGCGGGAACGATCGTTCGGCGACTGCTCGGATCAACGGTTCACAGCCCTCCCTGGGTCCGCATGCCGCGCCGCGCGGCGGGGGGCTAAGCCTACGCCACCCCATAGGCGATGACCAACTGGCAACCGGCCGGTGAAGCGGCTCCGGCGCCGCCAACGGGGTGGTATGTTCAGCCCGCGTTGAGCCCAACCAGCACGAGGTGTTATGCGGTCGCGGCCTCGATCGTGGTCGCGCTGGCGGTGGCGGCGTGTGGTAGCAACGCGCGTCAGGACGCAAACGAGCCGAGCGGGAACTTCACGGTGAGCGTGCCGGTCGCGACGTTCCCGGCGCTGCAGCGCCTGGCGCAGCACACGCACCTGGTGCTGTCGATCCGCAACGCCGGCAGCAAGACCATCCCCAACGTGGCGGTGACGATATGCAACATCACCTGCGCCTATCCCGCGCCGCCGGGCGCCGGCACCGACGCGCAGGCGTTCGCTCAGGACTCCCAGCAGCCCTATCTGGCCAACCCCTCGCGGCCGATCTGGATCGTCGACCGGCCGCCCGGGCCGTGCCGGTTCAGCTGCCTCGCCGGGGGCCCGGGAGGTGCGGTCACCGCGTACTCGAATACGTGGGCCCTGGGTGCGTTGCAGCCCGGCGCGACCGCCACCTTCGACTGGGGAGTGACCGCGGTCACCCCCGGCAGGCACGTCGTCGCCTGGGAGGTTGCCGCCGGACTGAACGGCAAAGCCAAGGCCGTGCTCGCCAATGGCTCGGTGCCCTCCGGCACGTTCACGGTGTTCATTCGCTCCGCCCCCCAGCAGACGCACGTCAACGACGCCGGCCAGGTGGTGCCCGGCCCGTAGGGGGGGACCGACGGAGGCGGGTCGCGGGACCGCACACCCACGAAGTGACGCGTTTCGAGGACGGTGAGCGTCCTCAAAACGCTTCGCCTCGAGCATCCGGGCGCGGTCTCTGGGGCTTGGCGATCCCGACGCTTACGCCGAGCTCGAGGTCGCCCAGATGTTGACCCCGCCCTCAACCGCGTAGCGGTCGATCTCCTCGAGCTCCTGCGAGTCGAGGTCCATGTTCCGGAGCGCGGCGACGTTCTGCTCGAGCTGGGCCATGCTGCTGGCGCCGAGCAGCGCGGAGGTGATGCGCGGGTCCCGCAGGACCCAAACGATCGCCAGCTGAGCGAGCGTCTGTCCCCGCCGCTTCGCGATTTCGGCCAGCCCGCTGATCCGCGCCAGATTCTCCTCGGTGATCATCTCGCTGGAGAGGTAGTTGCCGCGGCGCACGCGGGAATCCTCGGGGATGCCGTGGAGATACTTCTCGGTCAGCAGGCCCTGGGCCAGGGGTGAGAAGACGATCGCGCCGACTCCCTCGCGCTCGAGCGCGTCGAGCAGCTCATCCTCGATCCACCGGTTGAGCATCGAGTAGGAAGGCTGGTGGATGAGCAATGGCGTGCCCAGCTCATTGAGGATCCGTGCTGCTTCCTCGGTCCGCCGCGGACCGTACGAGGAGATGCCGACGTAGCGCGCCTTGCCCTGCCTGACCGCCGCGTCGAGCGCACCCATCGTCTCCTCGAGCGGGGTGTCCGGATCCACCCGATGCGAATAGAAGATGTCGACGTAGTCGAGCCGCATCCGCTGCAAGCTCTGCTCGAGGCTCCCCAGCAGGTACTTGCGCGATCCCCACTCCCCGTACGGACCCGGCCACATGTCGTACCCGGCCTTGGTCGAGATCACGATCTCGTCGCGCCAGTGCTTGAAGTCCTCCGCGAAGACGCGCCCGAAGTTGATCTCGGCGCTTCCATAGGGCGGCCCGTAGTTGTTCGCCAGATCGAAGTGGGTGATCCCCAGGTCGAAGGCACGGCGCAAGATGCTGCGGCTCGTCTGAAGCGGCCGGTCGTCGCCGAAGTTCTGCCACAGGCCGAGGGAGATCGCCGGGAGCCTCAACCCGCTGCGCCCGCAACGGCGGTACTGGGCGGCGTCGTAGCGATCCGGTGCGGGCGTGTAGAACTTGGGGCCGAGGTTCTCGTTGTAGGGCATGAGGGCGAGTATCCCACCGCCCCGGACGGTCGAGCAGGGTCACGGATGACCGGAGGCGATCAGGATTCGCCGCCGCCGTCGTGCCCGTCTCGGTTTGGACATTTGGATAAGCACCCCATCCGCGCGATCGCCTACATTTCGCGAACGGCTTCCGGGGGGTGTCAACTCGGGGCCGTCTACGCGCGCCTGCCCGCAGGCCAAGCCGCCAAGTCAAAGGAACAGTAATCGCATGCCCCGAATCCGCCAGCAGAACGTCCTCGCGGCCCAGTGGGCCCCGAACGGGGCAGCCCTCGGCGCCCCCGATCTGACGGTTGCCGACAACCAGGTGTTCGGATCGAGCGTCTTCAGCCCGACCGTCCAGCGCCAGCGTCTGCCGCGCGAAGTGTTCACCCGATTGCAGCAGACACTGGCCCGCGGCGAGGCGCTCGACACCTCACTGGCTGATGCGGTCGCACTCGCAATGAAGGAATGGGCACTGGAGAGGGGCGCCACTCACTACACGCACTGGTTCCAGCCGCTCACCGGCTCGACGGCGGAGAAGCACGACAGCTTCTACGCCCCGACCGGCGAGGGCACGGCGCTTGCGGAGTTTTCCGGCCAGGAGCTGATTCAGGGTGAGCCCGATGCGTCGTCGTTCCCGACCGGCGGGATCCGGGCCACGTTCGAGGCGCGCGGGTACACGGCGTGGGATCCGACCAGCCCGGCCTTCATTCTCGAGAACCCGAACGGGGCCGTGCTCTGCATTCCGACCGCTTTCGCGTCCTGGACGGGTGAGGCGCTCGACCACAAGATCCCGCTGCTGCGTTCGATGGACGCGCTGTCGAAGTCGGCGATCCGGGCGCTGCGCTTGTTCGGCGACTCGGATTCCCAGCGCGTGTTCACCACGGTCGGTCCCGAGCAGGAGTACTTCCTGATCGACGAGCAGTACTACTTCGAGCGTCCCGACCTCATCACGACCGGCCGCACGCTGTTCGGGACCAAGCCGCCCAAGGGGCACGAGCTCGACGATCACTACTTCGGCTCGATCCCCGAGCGGATCCTCGCGTACATGCTCGACACCGAGCGCGAGCTAGCCAAGCTCGGAGTACCGGTGAAGACCCGGCACAACGAGGTCGCGCCCAACCAGTACGAGATCGCGCCCGTGTTCGAGAACTCGAACGTCGGCTCGGATCACCAGCAGCTGACGATGCAGGTGATGCAGAACGTGGCCCGCCGCTACGGGCTCGTGTGTCTGTTGCACGAGAAGCCGTTTGCCGGCGTGAACGGTTCGGGCAAGCACAACAACTGGTCGATGGGCACCGACACCTCCCACAACCTTCTCGACCCAGGCGACACTCCGCACGACAACCTCCAGTTCCTGTTCTTCTGCGCCGCCGTGCTCGAGGCGGTCAACAAGCACCAGGGCCTGCTGCGGGCGTCGATCGCATCGGCCGGCCAGGACCATCGCCTGGGCGCCAACGAAGCTCCGCCGGCGATCATCTCGGTGTTCCTCGGCGCGGAGCTCGAGAAGGTGTTCGGGGCGATCGAGCGTGTCGAGGCGCACGAGTCGACGCCCGGCTCGTTCCTGGGTCTTGGCACGCCGGTCCTCCCGCCGCTGCCGCTCCACGGCGGCGACCGCAACCGCACGAGCCCGTTCGCGTTCACCGGCAACAAGTTCGAGTTCCGAGCATTGGGCTCGAGCCAGTCGCTGTCGCTTCCGAACACGGTGTTGAACACGATCGTCGCCGAGTCGATCGACAAGCTCGCCGACGAGCTCGAGAACGAGTTGCAGAAGGGAACGGACCTCGAGTCGGCGCTTCGGCCGATCCTCCAGCGCACCTGGACCGCCAACAAGCGGATCGTGTTCGGCGGCGACAACTACGCGGAGGACTGGCACACCGAGGCGGAGCGGCGCGGGCTGCTCAACTTGCGCGCGACGCCGGATGCCCTCCCATACCTCGTCTCCGACGAGACCACCGGGCTGTTCTCCCACTACGGAGTGCTCTCGGAGCGCGAGCTCGACGCGCGCCACGACGTGTTCCTCGAGCAGTACGTCACGAAGCTCAACATCGAGTCCGAAACGGCGGCGTCGATCGCGCGGACCGCTCTGCTACCGGCCGCAGCGCGTCACCTGAGCATGCTGCTCGAGGCGCAGCTGCCCGAGCTCGCACAGGAGACCGCGGAGCTCGTCGAGGAGTTCACCCAGGCCATCCACGCTCTCGAGTCTGTGAACCTGGCTGAGAACCAGCCGCACGAGCCGGTGGCGCACGCCGAGTACATGCGCGATGAGGTGATCCCGGCGATGGCGGCGGTGCGGACGGTCGCGGACAAGCTCGAGCGAATCGTGGCCGACGATTTGTGGCCGCTGCCGAAATACTCAGAGATACTGTTCATTAAGTAGCTATTGCGGGGGCTGCACGCCGTCTGGAGGAGCCCGCGGTGGTTTAGGGTGATGCGGCTTGTTGCGGGCACTAGACCGGAAGGCTCCTCCAGCCGGCGTCGCAGCCCCCTTGAACAGCCCCCTCACTTCACCGCGGCCTGCCCTTCCTCGGTGGCGGCGGCAGCCCGTTAAGTGCGCCCAGCCCGCGAGGGAAGTGAGTGCCCCTAAAAAGGGTCTGCGGTACCGCAGACCCCAAATACATTTCCTCACATAACCCGCAACTTTCGGGCGCCCAGCGGGTTGTAAGCGCCCGTGGGTTTCCGCATGCCGGAGGACCGCGTAGCGAGCGGTCGCCGAGCAGTCGTGGGGGACGCTCGGTCGCGCAGTTTGCTTGTGACGTTGGCGTTGATCGGAGCCGTGCTGGTGAGCGCGCTGTCAGGCTCCGCGAGCGGGGCGTCGGGCGGCAGCGGAACGCGTCCGACGATGCGAAAACAGCGGCACGCCGCCGCGGCCTCCGGTCCGTTCGCGAGCCGCGGCATGTGGATCTGGGAGCTTCCGAGCAGCGATGGGGGCAACCTCGGCGCGATCGTGGCCGACTCACGGCGCTACGGACTCGGAACGCTCACGATCAAGGCGGGTGACGGGAGCAGCACCTGGTCGCAGTTCAATCCCGAGGTGGTCTCGACGCTTCACGCCAACGGCATCCACGTCTGCGCCTGGCAGTATGTCTATGGCAACCACCCGATCCTCGAGGCGCAGGTGGGAGCGGCGGCGGTCAGAGACGGCGCGGATTGCCTCGCGATCGACGCGGAGAGTGAGTACGAGGGTAAATACGCGCAGGCTCAGACCTACATCACGCAGCTGCGCAAGCTGATCGGCCAGAACTTCCCCGTGGCGCTCGCGGGCTTTCCGTACATCGCATACCACCCGGCGTTCCCGTATTCGGTGTTCCTCGGCCCCGGCGGTGCGCAATACAACACGCCGCAGATGTACTGGAAAGACATTGGCGTCGACACCGACGCCGTGTACTCCACCACCTACGAGTACAACCGCCTCTACGGGCGAGCGATCGACCCGCTTGGGCAGGTGTACAACTCCCCGCCGCCCGGCCAGATCCTGCGCTTCCGCCAGCTCTCGAGGCTCTACGGGGCGTCCAGCGTCGGCTGGTGGGATTGGCAGGAAGCGACCAGCTCCGGCTGGCGCGCGGTGTCTCAACCTATCGGGTCGCTCGCCAACACCAGCATCAACGGCTCGCTCGTGACGGTCGGACTCCACGGCGTGGGTGACTTCGTGGTGTGGGCGCAGGAGCACCTGGCCAGCGCCGGCGAGCGGATCGCCATCGACGGCTCGTTCGGACCGAAGACGCTGGCGGCGGTGGAGAACTTCCAAGCTGCCCGCGGACTGCCCGTCACCGGCCTGCTGGATCCCGCGACGTGGCAGGCCCTGCTCCGCTACCGGCCGGTTGCCGTCCGCTGGACCAGCAGGGGTGCGGTCGCGGCCGCGGCCGCGCGTGGCGGCGTGCTCACGCTGCCGTTGCCGAAGTCGGCGTTCCTGCCGGCGAAGCGCGACGAGCTCGCCGGTGCTGGCGGCGCCGGACGCCCTGGACACTCCAGGCGCTGACCTCTCAGCTTTACTAGGACGGCCGTGAGAGACAAGAGATGGCTCTGGATAGCGCTGCCTGCGGTGGTGCTCGTGGTCGCGGTCGTATCCGCGGCGTCGAGCGGATCCGGCAGTCACGCGAGCACGACGCACGCAAGCTCACCCCCTCATCAGAGCTCCGCCCGGGCGTCCACCACCGGTCGGGCAGGTGCGCCGCAGCTGCGCGCGGTCTCGGCGCAGACGATCGGATCCCTGCCCGCCGAGGTGCAGGACGCGGCGGTCGCGCCGCTCGGCGGACACCGCCTCGTTCTCCTCGGCGGCCTCGACGCCGTCGGCGCGTCGACCCCCGAGATCACGGCAATCGACGGCGCAAGCGCGGCGAGCCACGGCACACTTCCCAACGCACAGCACGACGCGCAAGCCGCGAGGCTCGGACGCTACGTTTACGTGTTCGGCGGCGGTGAGTTCAGTACCTACGACCACATCCTCCGCTACGACCCGGCCACGGGCTCCGTGGCCCAGGTTGGCGCGCTTCCAAGACCCGCTTCCGACGTTGCCGTCGCCGCGCTCGGCGGCACCGCATACATCGTCGGCGGTTTCGACGGCACAGACTTCCTGGACACGATCGTCGCCTGGCGCCCCGGCGGTGAGGCCCAGATTGTTGGTCACCTGCCGACCGGCCTCAGATACTCGGCGGTCACCTCCTACGGCGACAGCCTGATCATCGCGGGCGGCACCGTGCCAAGCGGTGTGAGCGAGGACGTGTTTCGCTTCGACCCGGCCGGTGGCAGCCTCACTCGCATCGGCCGGCTACCAGCGCCGCTCACACACGCTTCGGCTGCCGTGCTTGACGGGCGCGTGGTGATCGTCGGCGGGCGCCACCTGGTGAGCGGCGAGCAGACCGCAACGATCCTCGCCATCGACCCCCGCACGGGATTCGTCCGCCGCGCTGGCCACCTGCCGCAGCCGTTATCGGACGCAGCGGTTGCCACCATCGGCTCGCACGTAATCGCGGCCGGCGGCGAGAACGCCGGCGCCGCGCGAGCGACGATCCTCGCGCTCACCGCCTCACCCTGAAACGCGCTCGCGCCGTGCACGATCGGATGCATTTCCCACCACCGCGCGGTTAGTGTCCATACTGCGTGCGCACCGCACTTGCAACGCACGTGTCAACCGTTGGACGTAAGTCGCCTTGTTGCGCAAAGCTTTAGCCGTTCATCACTTCTAGTTCACAAGGAGATGGTCATGCCGCCAGCCAGGAAGACGGCCGCTCGCAGATCAGCGAGCCGCTCGACCAGTCGCTCATCCTCGAGATCGAGCACGAAGTCCGCCCCCACTCGCCGGGAGTTCGAACGAGCGCAGCAGCGCATCGAGAAACTTCTCAACGATACGAGCGAGGCGATCCAGTCGCTCAGGAAGAACTCGAGTCGCCAGGCCCAGGGCGCCTACCAGGACCTTTCCAAAGCCCTCACCGCCGTCCGCCGCGACGCGCAGAAGGCAAACCGAGCTGCGCTGAAGGAGTTCGACAAGCTCCGCGCATCAGTCACTCAATCGACGACGTCGACTCGCTCCACGAGCAGACGGGGGACGAGGTCGGGCGGCGGGCGGACCACCTCGCGCTCGAGCGGCTCCCGATCCACTTCTCGCTCCACCGGCTCAAGGACCGCTTCGCGCTCGAGCTCCGCCCGCCGGACGGCGGTAAAGTCGGGGGGCTCGCGCGGGAACTAGACCCGCCGCGCCGGCCGACGAGGAGCGGGACACTCGGAGGCAGCGAACGAGTTCCCACTGCGCTCAGGACGTGACCATGACCGGCCAGTGGAGCGTCACCGACCCTGCACTCGTCCGAACCACCGCCTGCACCGTCAGCGGCTGTCCCACCGCGGCGCTCGGAAACTGCAGGTAGTCACGCCACTCCCCGTTGCGGACCGGACGCGCGGGTGGCGAGTCCCTGCCGACAACCCGGCCGGCGAACGTGAACTCGAATCTCGACCGAGCCCGACAGCGGCGCGGCGGTCGCCGAGTGCACGTGAACTGAGTAGTTCCATCGTCTGGTTGCCTTCGGGGGACGGTCGGCGGCTTGGAAAGTCGCGCGTACCGGACCGGTTGTGACGGCGGCGCCACCGCCGCCGCCGGCCGACTGCGTACTGGTCGAGGTTGCCGGCGCGGTGGTACTCGTCGTGGTCGGCGCTGCGCTCGAACTCGTCGTGGTCGGCGATGCGCTCGAACTCGTCGAACTCAAGCTCGATGAGCTCGACCCGCAGGCCGCCGCCGAAGCCCCGAGAGCGAGTGCTCCAGCAATCGCCGCGACGCCCCGCACCAGTGCACTCTTGTGAACCGACACCATGCCCGCAAGTTTCCCAGGGCGCTCGCAGACAATTGGCGCGACGCGCCGCGCCGGCGCGGCCCGCGTTTACGGCCGCCGGCCTACGGCGCGAGAACCGTGCCGGGCTCGATTCGCATCGGCTCCTCAGCACTCAGTTCGACCGCACCGCGCACGACCACGCCACCGCCGAACGTGACATCCCCGTGCACCACGAGCCGCTCCGCCTCCCGCAATGAAGGTGCCCCATCGGGGAACCGAGCTTCGAATTGATCAAGGAACTTGTAGAAGTCCTTGTCGAGCTCGACGTACGGCAGCTTCCCATCGAGCTCTGGCACCGGCTCGACGCGCATGTCGTCCGTGACCGTGTAGGCGTCGGAACGCAGCACGAGCAGGTCATCGGTTGCCTTGACCGGAACAAAGCGGCTGCGTGGGACGCAGAGCAGCCGGGCGCCGGGAAACGTCCCGATCGCCGCGCCCATCGCACTCTCCAGCTGGAGCACCGGAGTCGAGTCCGCATCGCGCGGGTCGACGGTCTTGCGGTTGACGATCAGGGGCAGCTCGAGCACGCCGCCCGAGCTCTCGAGTGTGTCCGACAGCGCGGTCAGGTCGACCCACAGGTTGTTCGTGTTGTAATAGCGCCACCGCCGGAAGTCGCGGAAGGATTCCTCGTCCTCCTCGGGCGTTTGAGCGGTCTCCCGAAGTACAAGCCGGCCGTCCGAGCGGCGACGTGCGATGTGCCCGCCCTTGCGATCCGCCTCGGTCCCCTCCACCACTTCCATCAGGAAAGGAATGTCTTCGGCGGCGAGGTGACCGGCGATTCGCGCTTCGAGCGTCGCACCGAGATTGTCCGAATTGGAGATCATCGCGTAACGGAACCCACGCTCGAGCAGCGTCGCGAGCATCCCCGACCGACGCAGCGCGCCGTACACGTCCCCGTGACCGGGCGGGTTCCACTCGAGCGCCGGGTTTGCAGGACAGCTCACCGGCCGCAGCGATTCGGCGTCGAGCTTGGGAACCATGCTTTGCATGAAGTCCGGAGGCATATCGACGTCGAGCTCGGGGTGGGCGGCCAACGCGCGAAGCGTCTCGGGCCGCGTAGATTCGCTGTCCATGAGCACCAGCGGCAGGCGGACCCCGTAACCGCGCCTCAGCGCGAGCGTCTGCCCAATGATGATGTCCAGAAACGAGAGGCCGTCACGCGCCTCCACCAGCGACTTCGGGCTGCGCAATCCCATCGTCGTCGCCAACCCGCCGTTCAGCTTGATCACCACCACTTGCTCGAGCGCTTCGGCGACCGAGACGTCGGGCAGCTGCTCGAGCGCCGGCACGTCCCCCGCCGGCTCCAGCTCCGCCGTTGGCAGCATTCCCGTATCGCCACCGGTCAGCCGGTCGTAGGCCCGCCGAAAGCCACGGATCGCCTCTTCGTGCTGACCCGCGCCGCGCATCTTCTGCTCGGCTGCCTTGAAACCGTCGGCGTTCATCCGCGCTCCGATAGGGACTGACCGTAGTACGCCTCGGGCCCGTGCTTGCGCTGATGGTGCTTCTCGCGCACCGCGTCGTCGAGCGGGACCGCCTTGGGCTCGAGCAGGGTCGTGAGCGACGCCATCCGCGCCACCTGCTCGAGCGTCACCGCGTTCTCGACCGCCGCGAGCGGCGTCTGTCCCCAGCAGAATGGCGCGTGTCCGCGAACCAGGCCGCAAGGAACCTCGAACGCGCCGCGCGATCCCACCGCCTCGATCAGCACGGTGCCCGTCGCCCCTTCGTAGTTGGACTCCACCTCTTCCGCGGACAGCGACCGCGTGACCGGGATCGGGTGCGGCGAGAGATCGGCGTGAGTCGTACCAAGCAATGGGATCTCGCGCCCCGCCTGGGCCCACGCCGTGGCCCACGTCGAGTGCGTGTGCACGATCCCGCCTATCTCGTCGAACCCTCTGTACAGCGCGAGGTGCGTCGGCGTGTCGGTTGACGGATTGCGCTCGCCTCGGACCACGTTGCCATCCAGATCGAGCACCACCATGTCGGCGGCGGTGATCGAGTCGTAGGCGACGCCGCTCGGCTTGATCACCACCAATTCCCGGTCGCGATCGATTCCGCTCACGTTCCCCCAGGTCAGCGTGACCAGCCCATGGTCCGGCAGCGCCCGGTTGGCGGTCAGCACGTCCTCAACGAGCGCGTCGAAGGTCATCCTCTAGACCTACTCATACCTCAAGGCCACCGGCTAGATCTCCTCGTAGTCGAGCTCGAGGATCTCCGCGAGGCGCCGCCAGCGCGCGAGGTGATCTCCCAGGTTGGTGACGAAGTGATGGGGGGCGCCGAGCGACAGCCAATCGTCCATGAAACCCTCCATACCCTGATCGGGGCGGAAGTGAAAGTAATGCATCTCGACCTTCGGCAGCTCCGGGGTGTCGAGCACCTCGCCCTGACCCACCACCAGCCTCCAGTACTCGCCCTCGATCGGCACCAGCGCTGCCGTGGTGGCGACGCCGGGCTCGGCCGAGAACACCGGGGTCGGCGGGTTGTCGAGCCCGCCGATCCCCAGCTCGCGGTCGATCAGCCGGACGGGCCGGTCCCGGCGCGCGATCTTCCAATTGCCCTCCCCCATGTGGCTGATCAGCACCGAGTCGCGTTCCCAATCCATGGCGTACATCTCGCTGAAGTGCGCGTCGCCGATCATCACCTGCGCCGCGCACATCAGCGACGCGGTGTTGGTGTCACCCTCGGCGGCATATCCATAGCCGTCGGCCATCAGATCCGACGCCGCCAGCAATGGCAGCTGCTCGAAGCGGCCGTCGCCCCCGATCGAGTCGAAGTGAAACGAGAAGCCGTCGTAGCCATCCGCGTCCAGCAGCTCCCGGATCGCCAGCTCGAGCCGAGCCGCGTACGCATGGCGCGAACGCGGCAGGTCGGCGGCGACCTCGAACCGCTCGGCATGACGGGCGAGCAGGGCATCGACGTCCGCGCCGCCGACCGCCTCTAGGCGCGACACCAAACCCCCTAGATCCTCGCTGATCACTGTCGGCCCGATCTTCCGCAGCATCGCCGGCGGGTCGTAGAGGATGTCGCCCATTCCGTTCATCGGGTATCCCAACAGCGCGATCCGTGCCCGCCGGAGCCACCGCGCCGCCCGGGCGGCGCGGGCCCAGCCTTCGAAGTCCTCAGAGAACTCGGGCGAGCGCCAGTCGCCGGTGAGCACCGAGAACGGGACTTCCGCCCGCACCAGCGCGTTGGCCTGATCCTGCGCCCCGTGGATTCCCTGGTTGTACGTCAGGTCGGCCATGTCCCACCCGGCGGTCACCGACCGCTCCGGCTGGATGTTCGCGAGCAGCACCGGCACCGGCGCCTCGAGGAGCGCGCGCACGGTCCGCATCGCGGGACCGTAGGTGAGCATCACGATCATGATCCCGTCGACATCTGCGTCCAGGAGCTCGGACACCACGGCCTCGACGTCGTCGCGGTCCCGGGCCGGGCGGACGAACAGCACTTCGGCCACGCCGGAGAGCCGACTCGCCACCTCCCTCGCGTACCCCGCCTGACGATCTGTGATCCCGGGGAGCATGTCGTCGTAGAGCGCCTGCATGATCCCGAGAAGCCCGATCTTGGGTTTCTCGTTCACGACGTGTCTTGCCCGCCGGCCCGAATCTGCTTGAGTCCGTGAAGCAGCTCTACCTGCGAGCGGCCGAGCAGGTCGTAGAGGCTCGAATAGATCGCGTACACCTGGTCGTAGACGGCGTGCGCCGCCGGGTCCGGTTTGTAGGTTCGAGCGATCTGCGGCCGGGCGGCCGCGATCGCGCCCCCGATGTCCTCAAACGCCCCGCCGGCGACCGCCCCGAACAGCGCCGACCCACGCGCGGGTATCCCCTCGGACGCCGGGACGTGTAGCTCGAGTCCGCTGACGTCGGCGAACATCTGCATCAGCAGCGGGCTGCGCTCGGCGATGCCGCCGCAGGCCACGATCTCCGAGAGCTCCAAGCCGTGCTCGGCGAAGTTGTCCATGATCCGCCGGTTTCCGAACGCGATCGACTCGAGCAGGGCTCGGTAGATCTGCTCGGTGGTGCTCTGCAGGGTGAGCCCGCACAGCACCCCGGACAGGTCCGCGTCGGCGAGGATCGAGCGGTTGCCGTTCCACCAGTCGAGCGCGACGAGGCCCGTCTGCCCCGGCCCTATCTTTCCCGCCTCCCGCTCGAGCTCGCGGTAGGACTCCGGGTCGCGCCGGCCCGCGACGGTCTCCACGAACCAGGCCAGCATGTCGCCGGCCGCCACCTGCCCCGCTTCGTACCCGTACAGGCCCGGCAGGATCCCGTCCTCCACGACTCCCGTGATCCCGGGCAGGCGAACCTCCTCTGGCGCGACGATCATGTCGCAGACCGAGGTGCCGACCACGGTCACATACGTGCCGGGGCGGTCCACGCCGCATCCCGGAACCGACACGAACGAGTCGACGTTACCGACCGCGACCGCCACCGAGGCGGGCAACGTGAGCGCCTCGGCCGCCTCGGGGCGCAGCGTGCCGGCGCGCGTTCCGAGCGGCACGAATGAGCGCCCGAGCTTGTCGGCCGGCGTGTCGAACCCCGGGTACGCGGCGTCGAAGAACTCCTTAGACGGCAGGCCCTCCCGCGGCGACCACAGCGCCTTATACCCGGCGGTGCAGCTCTGTCGGATCTCCACTCCGGTCATCCACCACACGATCCAGTCGGCCGCCTCGATGAACGCATGCGCCTCGTCGTAGATCTCGCGATCCTCGAGCCACACCTCGATCAGCTTCGGGAAGTACCACTCCGAGGAGATGCGGCCGCCGTAGCGGCCGAGGAAGTCCTCACCGCGCTCGAGGGCCACGTCGGTGAGGCGGTTGGCCACCGATTGCGCGGAGTGGTGCTTCCACAGCTTCGGCCACGCATGCCGCCGCCCGCGCCAGTGCTCGAATTTGCACAGCGGGGTGCCGTCGCTGTCGACCGGCAACACCGTGCACGAGGTGAAGTCGATCCCGATCCCGACCACCTGAGCGGGATCGATCCCCGCCTCGGCAACGACGTACGGGATTCCATCTTCGAGCACCAGCACCCAGTCGTCGGGATCCTGTAGCGCCCAGTCGGGCGGCAGTTTCTCACCGTTACCCGGGAGCCCGCGATCGATCACCGCGCGCGGATACTGGACCACCCCGGCGGCGAGCTCTTCGCCCGTGCGCAGGTCGAGGAGGAGCGTGCGTCCGGATTCGGTGCCGAAGTCGACACCGATCGCATATGGATGGTCGTTCACGGCCCGAGCGTGGCCGCGGCGGTGCTCACTCGGCCGTGTCGGGGGAGGTGGGATTGGCGGGGGCGGCGCTGCTCGCGCCGGCGGCTCCCGCACCATTGCCCGATCGCTCCGCCAGGCGCGCTCTGCGGTACTCCTCGACCACGATCTCCGTGAGCTCGTCCACCGAGGTCTCCGAGGTCGGCTTGTCGAGCACGATCACGCCGTCTTGGATCAGGCTGACCCGGTCGCAGGCCGCGAACACGTGCACGTAGTTGTGCAGGATCATGACGATCGAGACGTTGCCCTCGGCCTTCAGCCGTGCGATCAGGTCGAGGATCATCGCGCCTTCCTTGGCGCCCATCGCCGCCAGCGGCTCGTCGAGCAAGATGATGTCCGCGTCGCCTGAGACGGTCCGCGCCACGGCGATCGCCTGCCGCTGGCCGCCGGACAGGCGAGCGACGGGCACGTCGAGGCTCGGTATGTTGATGCCGATCTCGTCCAGGGCCTTGCGGGCCTCGCGCTTCATGAGCCGGTTGGATAGGAACGGGATCGGCCTGTGCACGCGCTCGCGCCGCAGGAACAGGTTGTGGTAGACGCTCAGCTGGTCGACGAGCGCGAGGTCCTGGAACACCGTGTCGATCCCGTGCGCGCGCGCGTCGTCGACGCTCTTCGGGAGGTACGGCTCGCCCTTCAGCCACATCGTGCCGGTGTCCGGCTTGTGAAAGCCCGAGAGGATCTTGATCATCGTCGACTTGCCGGCGCCGTTGTCGCCGAGCAGGGCCAGCACCTCGCCCTTGCGCAGGTGCAGGTTGATGTCGCGAATGGCCGTGATCGGCCCGAAGCGCTTGGCGACGTGCTCGACGCGGAGCACGTCGTCGGGCGCCTCGGCGGGGCCGACGATGTGCTCGCCGGCGAATGCCTGCTCAGCCACGGCCCGACCCCACTCGCACGCGGCGGACGATCACGTTGAGCGTCATCGCGATGAGGATCGCGATCCCGAGATACAGGTCCAGGTAGCTCGCGCTCACGCCCTTGATCGTCAGGCCCTCGGTGAGCATCCCGAGGAACAGGGCCCCGATCAGCGCGCCGACGATCGTGCCGTCGCCGCCGGTCATCAGCGTGCCGCCGATGATCGCCGCCGCCACCACCTCGAGCAGGATTGTGTTCGAGCCCGACGGGTCGGGCGTGGCGCTGGTGGTCCTAACCACCTCGAGGATCCCCACGAACCCCGAGAGCAGGGCGGCGAGGACGAAGTTGCGGACGAGGATTTGACGCGTCCTGATGCCCGCCTCGGCGGCCCCGAGCCGGTTGCCACCCACCGAGACGGTGTATATCCCCCAGCGGCTGAACGACAGCACGAGCTGCAAGACGATCACGATCCCGATCGCCCAGAACAGCTCCGAGTAGGTGCCGCCCCCGAAGATCTGGGCGAAATTGTTCACCGCGCCGATCTTCGTGCCGGGAACCTGGACCGGAGTCGAATGCGAGATCACGAGCGACAGCCCGTCCAGTAAGAACAGCATCCCCAATGTCGCCACGAACGACGCGATCCCGACGTAGGCGACGAAGATCCCGTTGACCACGCCGATCAGCATCGCGATCAGCAGCGCGATGATGATGCTCGGGTACAGCGGGAGCCCGGCGTGGTGGAACACGTGCCACATGAACGGTGTGAACAGGTACACCGCCCCGACGGACAGGTCGATCTCCCCGAGGATCATCACGAACACCTCGCCGGCCGCGATGATCGCGAGGGGGGCGAAATACGGCAGCAGCGATTTGAAGCTGTTGGCGGTGACGAAGTTGCTCGTGGTGATCGCGAAGTAGACGAACGTCACGAGCGTGACGACAATGATGCTCCCCTCGCGGAGCGTCAGGAGCTTCTTGGCGATTGAGAGGGCGCCCCCCGCCGCGGGCGCCCGCCGCGGCGCAGGACCCCCCGGTGCCGGCCTCGTCTCAGCGCCTGAAGTGACCGCCATCTCTAGCGCTCCCTCCCGAAGGGCATGACGCGATCCTACTACCCACGTGCGCTCAGATCATGCTTTCTGGACGCCAACGCCGGTACCGGTTCCCTCGTAGCGGCTCTTGGTGCTGTTGTACGGACCGATGCTCGTCTTGTCGAGGAACTTCAGGCCGGTGTTCACGTCGGCGATCCCAGTCAGCTTCTGGGTGATGTTGTATGTGTAGAGCTGGAGGATCGGATAGAAGCCCTGCAGGTAGGGTTGCTGATCGATCGTGAAGTCGATCTCTCCGGCGGCGAGCAGCTGCTCGGTCACCGGGGTCAGGTCGTAGCCCCCGCCCTTGACGCCCTTCGAGCGCAGGCCGAGCTTTTGGATTGTCTGCGCTAGTCCCTGGGTGCTGCCGGCGTCGACTGCGAAATAGCCCTTCGTGTTGGGGTGGCCGGTGGCGTAGGAGTTGATCACTGACAACTCGGCCGGAACGGCCGCGCCGGTCGCCACCACGTGCGGTGTGATCGAGGAATGGCTCTTGAGCGTGGCGAGCGCGCCGTTGATCCGCGGCTGGATGTTGAGCGCGCCCGGCGTCGCGATGAACAGCGCGACGTCACCCGAGGGCACGAGGCTCGCGATGTGCGTACCCATCTCTTGGCCGGACAGATACAGGTCCTGACCGATGTAGGCGAGCCGGGGGTTCGTGGGCGCATCGGCGTTGTATGCGACCACCGGAATGCCAGAAGAAAGCGCCTTGGAGACCGGAGCGTTGAACGCCGTCAGGTCGACCAGCGATACCCCGACTCCGTTTGCCCCCGCGCTGACCGCGCTGTTGAGCGCGTTGACCATCTCCGAGACGTTGCTGGTCTGGGAGCCGGTCCAGGAATACGAGCAGCCGAGCAGCTTGCAGGCGTCCGAGGCGCCGTTCTGGGTCGGGGTGAAGAATGGGTTGGTGGTCACGTGGTTGACCAGCGTGAACTTGTAGCTCGGACCCGAGCCGAAGATGCTCGCGGCGTTGGCGCTGCTGCCGCCGCTCGCCGCCTTGCTCGTGCTCGAGCTGCTGCTGCCGCCACACGCCTGCAGGATCACTGCCGCCATGCCCGCGGCACCTCCCGTCAGCGCCGTCCGGCGCGTCAGCTGCCGCCAGTTCTTGAACGGCGTTTCCTCCTCCTTGCGCTCGTCCCACTCCAGGCGCTCGATTGCGTCGCCCAAGATGTCCGAGTCCGACATGGGTTCCTCCTCCTCTTGTCCAGGGACCTCTACCTCGAAGCGAAAGCTCTCAGACTGCGGCTAGGTTGTCCACCCGAATTAACGATCTGCGAACGCTTCGACCCTATGAGCGCAAAACCTTCCAGCCACGGGTCAGCGCGAGCATGTTAGCGATCACATACAGGTCGTGTCAACCGCGAGGTGACACCGTGGTGCTCGCGCGGACGATCAGATCGGGCTGCACCTTCGAGCCCGGCGCAGCCGGCTCACGGCCCTCGATCGTCCGCAACAACAGGCGGACGCCCCGGCTTCCCATATCGTCGAAGTCCTGCCGGATGGTGGTCAGCGGCGGCGTGAAGTATGGGGCCTCCGGGATGTCGTCGAAGCCGACGATGCTGACCTCGTCGGGGATCGCGCGGCCGGCTTCGTGCATCGCGCGCAGCGCCCCGAGCGCCATCTGATCGTTGGCGACGAAAACCGCCGTGACGGCCCGGTCGCGGCTCAGGCGGCGTCCCAGGTCGTAGCCGGCGCGCGCGCTCCAGTCGCCCTCGAGTGGCACCGGCACCTCGGCCCCCGCGGACTCGAGCGTCGAGCGCCATCCGTCGAGCCGCTGCCGCGCCTCCAGGAAATCGCGCGGCCCGGCGACGTGCCAGACCGTCTCGTGCCCGAGGTCGAGCAGGTGGCGCGTGGCGCTCATCGCCCCAGCGACCTGGTCGACGCTGACCAGCGGCACCGCGTCCGGCGGACCCGCCTCCACGGCGACGATGGGGATCCTCTGCGGAGCGTCCGCGAGCGCGTCGGCGGCCTCCTGATACGGGGCAATCACCAGGATTCCGTCCACGCCGTGAAGCTGCAACCGGTCGATGGCATCGACGAGCGACGATCGATCGAGCGCCTTGAGGCTGGCCACGATGATGAAGTAGCCGGTCTCGTGCGCGGCGCGTTCGATCCCGCACAACGTCGAGGCGGGGCCATAGAGCGTCGTGTCGAACGTCACCACCCCGAGCGTGTTCGACCGTCCGGTCACGAGCGCGCGGGCGACCGGGTTGGGGCGGTAGTCGAGCTCGCGCATCGCCGCCAGCACCCGCTCGCGCGTCTCCGGCCGCACGTGGCTTGATCCGTTGATCACCCGCGAGACCGTCTGGTGCGAGACGCCGGCGAGCCGCCCCACGTCCGACATGACCGCGCCGCGGCGCCGGCGGGGGATTGGTTTCTCGAAGTC
The DNA here is from genome assembly GCA_019244745.1 of Solirubrobacterales bacterium. Classification (GTDB taxonomy): domain Bacteria; phylum Actinomycetota; class Thermoleophilia; order Solirubrobacterales; family Solirubrobacteraceae; genus Palsa-465. Next base: position 45,715 of record JAFASF010000312.1, read on the forward strand.
GGCGTCCATGGCGCGCGGGGGAGTGTGGATCTAGCGCCGGCGGATGTTAGCGCTAACGCACGCTTTCTTCGAACGAACCGCGCTCGCCGCTCCGCGAACAATAAGATCGCGCCGATGAAGACGAGCCTCGGCATCTGGGCGTTCGGTCCCATGATCACCCGGTTCGTCCCGGGCGGCTACCAGCCGGCGCACACCTACGAGGACGAGCCGGTCCCCGAGAAGGTGCACCGCGCGGTCGAGGGGCTCGGCGACCTCATCGACGGCTACGAGTTCCATTACCCCGGCGAAATCTCTCCCGACAACCTCGCCGCCATCCGCTCCGCCCTCGACGGCCACGACATCTACTGCATCGCCGGGGGACTGCACCTCGACCCCCGCTTCGGACGGGGCGGCCTGGTCAACCCCGACGAGCGCCTGCGCGCCGAGGCCCGTCGGATCCTCCGCGAAGCGGCCGAGTTCGCCGGCACGCTCGGGGCGAACATGATCGTCTGGCCCGGCGGCGAGGGCTACAACTACCCGTTCCAGACGCCGTACGTCGATTCGTGGCGGTGGCTGATCGACGGCCTGGGCGAGGCCGCCGAGATCTGCGCCCGCCACGACGTGAAGCTCTTCCTCGAGCACAAGAACTCAGAGCCGGCGATGAAGATCCTGATGCGCAACATCGGCATGTGCCTGTACGTCGTGCACCAGCTCCGCATGCAGGGGATCGACAACGTGCAGATCAACATGGACTGGCAGCACCTGATCATGAACGGGGAGCACCTGCCCGAGTACGCGGCGCTGCTCGCCTCCGACGGACTCCTCGGCCACCTGCACGCCAATTCGGGCTGGGGCACGTTCGACGACGACAACATGGTCGGCGCGACGGCGTTCATGGAGACCCTCGAGCTCGCCCTCGAGCTTCGCCGCAGCGGTTACGGCTCGGCCGGCGAGCGCCTCGGCTTCGACCTCTACCCGTATACCGAGGACCAGGTCGGCGCGGTCCGGCGGTCGGTGATCCAGTGGCGGTTCATCGATTCGGTCGCGGCGCGCATCGACGACGGGGCCCTGCGCGAGGCTCAGCAGGCCAAGGACGCGGTCCGCGCTTACGAGATCGTCTACGCGGCGCTCGGCGCGTGACTGAACGCCCCCTGGTCGGGCTCGACGTCGGCACCTCGGGCGTCAAGGGCCTGTCCATCGATTCCCGCGGCGCGGTGGTGGCGCGCGCTGAAGCGACCTACCCCCTGTCGACGCCGCGGCCGGGGTGGGCCGAGCAGGACCCAGAGGACTGGTGGGCGGCAACCGAGGCGGTCCTGGCAGCGCTTCAAGCCGATGCCGGCACACCAGCCGGCATCGGCCTCTCGGGTCAGATGCACGGCCTGGTCGCGCTCGATAAAGGCGATCGCCCCCTGCGCCCAGCGATCCTGTGGAACGACCAGCGCACCGGCGCCGAATGCCAGGAGATCGAGGACATGATCGGCTTCGAGCGCCTGATCGAGCTCACCGGCAACCGGGCCCTCCCCGGCTTCACCGCGCCCAAGCTCTTGTGGCTGCGCCGGCACGAGCCGACCATCTACGCGCAAATCGCGCGGATCGCGCTGCCCAAGGACTACGTGCGCCTCAGGCTGTGCGCCGAGCACGCCACCGACGTCTCGGACGCGTCGGGGATGCTGCTGCTCGACGTCGCGGAGCGGCGCTGGAGCGAGGAAGTGTTGAGCGCCTTGGAGCTCGACCCGGCGTGGTTGCCGCGCCTGCTCGAGAGCCCGGAGGTCTCGGGAGCGACGCGCGCCGGCGTGCCGGTGGCGGCGGGCGCCGGCGACCAGGCCGCCGGCGCGCTCGGCGTGGGTGTCGACCGGCCGGGACCGCTGTCGGTCGTGCTCGGCACTTCGGGCGTGGTGTTCTCCGCGCTTGACCACTACGCGGCCGACAGCGCGGCCCGCGTGCACGCCTTCTGCCATGCGGTGCCGGGCTCCTGGCACGCGATGGGCGTGATGCTCTCCGCGGCCGGCTCGCTGCGCTGGCTGCGCGACACGATCGCGCCCGGGGTCGCCTACGACGAGCTGGTGGCCGGCGCCGATGCCTGGCGCGCCGGCACCGAGGGGCTCATCTTCCTCCCCTACCTGGTCGGCGAGCGCACCCCGCACGCCGACCCCGACGCCCGCGCGGCGTTCGTCGGGCTCGACATCC
>JAFASF010000049.1 GCA_019244745.1 Solirubrobacterales bacterium
GTCGATCGGGCGAGCATGGGGCAAGGCGTAGAAGCACGGGTTCCGTTCTTGGATCTATCGGTCGTCCGGCTCGCGATGAGGCTGCCGATCGAGTTCAAGCTCCGAGACGGGCAAGAAAAGTGGATCCTGCGTCACGCGTTCGCGGACCTGCTGCCGGACTACGTCCGGACCCGCCCGAAGAACCCCCTGTCGCACTCTTCGGGCCTACACGAGCGCATCCGTCTCTATCGGCCGCGGTTCGCGTCCATGTATCGCTCATTCGGGTACGACGTGATGGAGCCGATGCGGCGCGACTTCTCGATCGTGCTCGAGCGGCACGACATGAATCTCGACCGCGCGCTGGCCAGCGAGGCCAGCCGGACCGACTACACCCCGCTGGAGCACGCCCGCGACCTGCTGGGAGCGCTGCGCTGGAACGCGACCGCCGCGACCCGGCGGTGGCGAACCGCCTCGTCGCATCGCTCGGCGCGATGAGCGCCGCGGGCCGGCGTGACCCTGAGGTCCGGGCCCGAATGTGATCCCTGTGCGCGAGCGAAATGTGGCAAGCTCTTTGACGTGGGCGTGAATGGGGAGCTCGATCGGCGGGCGTTTCTCGCCGTGGGCGCCTCGACCGTCCTCCTCGGGCCCGCGGTGGCACGGCGCACACGCGCGCCCGGTCCGCCGGTGGCGCGCCAGCTTCATGAGGCGATCCGGGGGCCGGTCATCTACCCGGGGAATCCCGGCTTCGCGGCCGCTGCACACGTGTACAACGAGCGCTTCGACAACGTGCTGCCGCGCGCGGTCGCGCGGCCCAACAACGTCGGCGACGTGCAGAGCGCGGTCAAGTGGGCGGTCGCCAACGGCGTGCTGATCCGCGCCCGCTCGGGCGGACACAGCTATGCCGGCTATTCCGTGGTGTCAAAGGGGTTGGTGGTCGACCTGCGCAACATCAATGGGATCTCGGTCAACCGGCGGGCCGGGACGGTGACGATCGGCGCTGGCGCGCAATTGATCGACGTGTACGCGGCGCTGGGAGCCGAGGGCGCGACGATTCCCGCCGGCTCGTGCCCCTCCGTGGCCGTCGCCGGCCACGCCCTCGGCGGGGGGATGGGCCTTGCCGGACGCAACTTCGGGCTCCTGAGCGACAACATCGTGGCGGCGGAGATCGTGACCGCGGACGGCAAGGTCCACCAGGTCAATCAGCGAACCAATCCGGACCTGCTGTGGGGCCTGCGAGGCGGTGGCGGAGGCAACTTCGGCATCGTCACACACCTCACCTTCAAGCTGCACAGGATCCCCGCCACGGCGGCCTACTTCTTCGTCAACTTCCCCTGGTCGCAGGCGTCGAACGCGATCGCCGCGTGGCTCAGCTGGGCGCCTTACGCTCGCGACCAGCTGACCTCGATCCTGCACTTGAACGCCGCCGGCGGTCGCAACTCCGCCAACGTCACCGGACAGTACTTCGGACCAGCGAGCGACCTTGGCCGCCTCCTCGCGCCGCTCCGGCGGGTCCCCGGTGCCAGCGTCTTCTCGGGCAATCAGGCGTACGTCCCGCTGCAGCTGCGCTGGGCCGGCTGCCTGACGATTGGCCTCACCGCCTGCCACACGGCCGGGACACGCAACGGGGGTACCCTTCCACGCGAGTACTTTGACGCCGGTTCGGACTACGTCACCAAGCAGTTCTCGAGCGCTGCTCGCCAAACCCTGATCCGGCTGATCCAACAGAGGGCCCGCCAGCCCGGGTCGGGCGCGATCCTGTTCGACTCATACGGCGGCGCGATCAACCGAGTCAGCCCGAGCGCCACCGCGTTCGTACACCGCAACACGCTCGCGTGCATCCAGTACCTCACGTACAACGGCGGTAGTGGATGGCTGAACTCTGCTCGCGGCGCGATGCGCCCCTACGTGTCTGGGCAGTGCTACCAGAACTACATCCAGTACGGGCTGGCCAAGTGGCAGAACGCGTACTATGGCGCCAATTACAAGCGGCTCCTGGCGCTCCGCCGCAGCGTCGACCCCAAGCACGTCTTCACGTTCCCTCAGGCGATCGGCCGCTGAAGTCGTATCCCACCGGCTCACGCTCGGCTGAGGCGGTGGCCCCGAGCGGTCTTGGGATGGTCGTCGCGCCGGCCGGCGCGGGTCGCGATGAGAGGCCGGATGCGCCGGCCGAGTGACCGCCAAGCTGCACTCGAGGCCGCCGCGCGCGCGTGCGCGGCGGCCTCGGCCATGGCCGCTCATTGACCCTCGTGCCCCCGCTCTGCCGCCCCGAGTCGTCCTGCCGCTTTGCCGGGTAGAGTCTCGCTGTGGGTTTCACAACTCGTTCACATGGAGTGTCCGGGAAGACCGCCGGCCGCCGGACGACGATGTCGAGGGGGCAGGCATGCCTCAGGGCGCGCCGGCCACGTTGCGGCTAGCGCGATGGCTTCGATCGGACAGCTGCTACGTGGCAGCAACCGAGAGTTCTTTGACCTGTTCGAGCGCGCGAGCGCGAACGCGGTTCGCGCAGCGGAGCTCTTGGACGAGATGCTCGCCGGCTTCCCGGAGACGCAGCTCCTGGCGCGCGACATCCTGGTCTGTGAGCAGGACGGCGATCAGCTCACCCACGAGCTGGTGAGGCGGCTCAATCAGAGCTTCGTCACGCCGATCGACCGCGCGGACATCCTCCGTCTGAGCTCGGCCCTCGATGACGTCGTTGATTTCATCGAGGAGGTCGCTGACTACCTGAGCCTGTACAGCGTCGAGGCGCCGATGGTCCAGGCCCAGGCCCTCGCGCATGTCCTCGTTGACGCGACGCGTCAGATCGAGCTGGCGATCCCGCTGATGCGCGAGTTCAAGAGCATCGCCGAGCACACGATCGAGGTTCATCGGCTCGAGAACCAAGGGGATCGGATCGTGCGCGGGGCGATCGCGGCACTGTTTGAAGAAGGGATCGACCCGATGGTCGTGATCCGCTGGAAGGACCTGTTCGAACGGCTCGAGGACGCGATCGACGCGACCGAGCGCGCGGCGTTCATCCTCGAGGGGATCGTGATCAAGAACGCCTGAGCATGAGCGCCGACATCATCCTCGTGATCGTTGTCGGCACCGCCTTGGCGTTCGACTTCACCAACGGCTTTCACGACACCGCGAACGTGGTGGCGACCTCGATCTCCACACGAGCGATCGGGCCAAAGCAAGCGGTGGTGATGGCCTCGCTTCTGAACTTCGCGGGCGCGTTCATCTCCCTGAAGGTTGCGGCCACGATTGGTCAGGGGTTTGTCGATACCGACGCGGTTACTACGACGGTCGTGTTCGCGGGGTTGGTGGGCGCGATCGCCTGGAACCTGATCACCTGGTGGCTCGGGTTGCCGTCGAGCTCCTCGCACGCCCTGATCGGCGGACTGGTTGGATCCGTTGTTGCCGCGCAGGGATTCGCTGCGGTCAATGGTGGCGGACTGTTGGACAACCTGATCATTCCGGCGATCATTGCGCCGGTGATCGCGTTCGCGGCCGCCGGGATCTCGATCCTGTTCGTGTACCGGATCGTGGGCAACTTGCGACCGGGCCCGGTCAGCCGTGGTTTCCGGCATGGGCAGCTCATCTCCGGCGGGATGCTGTCGCTGTCACACGGCACGAATGACGCACAGAAGACGATGGGCGTCATCACCCTCGCGCTGGTAGCCAACGGTGACATCGCCGCCAACCATTTCCACGTGCCCGACTGGGTTGTGATCTCCGCGGCGAGCGCGATCGCGCTCGGCACGTTCATTGGCGGTTGGCGAATCATCAAGACGCTCGGCACTCGGATCATCGACATGGACCCGGCCCAAGGATTCGCCGCTCAAGGCGCGGGCGCGGCCGTCATCCTGGCGGCCTCGAGCGTCGGCTACCCGCTCTCGACGACCCATGTGATTTCGGGCGGGATCATGGGCTCCGGCGCGGCAAAGCGACTCTCGGCCGTCCGCTGGGGCGTGGCCGGCAACATCGTCACGGCGTGGGTCCTCACCCTTCCGGCCGCTGGGACGATCGGAGCGCTCACCTACGCCGTCGCGTCACTGTTCGGCTCGGGCGCCGTCGGCCCGATTCTCATCACCGCGGCGATGCTCACGGCGCTCGCGGCAGCTTTTGCGCGTCGGATACAACGAGCCGCACCAGCCCCGAGCACGCCATGACCAGCGGCCTGATCAACACCGGAGCGCTGGTCAAGATGCTCTACAGCTCGCTGTTGGCGAGTATCGGGACAGCCGTGGTCTTCGCCGCCGCGATCCTGGGAGCGGTGCGCGCCAGCGACATGCGCCGTGCCAACCGCAGCGCGGCCGCGGTCGCCTATGCCGCGGTGGCGACCGTAGGAGTTCTCGTCGTTGTTGCGGTCATCGTGTACGGCCTCCTACTCATCGCCCGCAAGTGAGGCACAGGGGTCGGGGCGGCCTGGACCGAGCGGACGCCCGGCGGCGAGTTCACCGCGGCTTCTTCACCTCGGCTTTTCACAAGATGCCTGGAAATATCTGTGGCGGGACGGGAATTTTCCAACGTTCACTGTGCAAAACTTCGAACGATCGATGGACCTCCCCGCCCGGCCCGATGACGCACTGGCCCAGCCCACGCGTGCCCGGCTGTTCAACCTGCTCGACGAGCTGCGGCGTCCAGCAGGTACCGAGGAGTTGGCCGAGCGCCTCGGGCTGCACCCCAACGGCGTTCGGCTCCATCTCGAACGTCTGCGCAAGGCGGGATTGGTGGTGCGCGAGCGCATCCGCCAGGCTCGCGGCCGTCCCCGCGACATGTGGATGATCGCACCGGACGCGCGCCCGGGCGGCGACCCGCCGAGTGGGTACGCGCAGCTGGGACGTTGGCTGGCGCGGGTGATCTCCCTCGGTAAAACCAGCTTGCGCAGGGTGGAGGCGACTGGCCGTGATATCGGGCGGGAGCTGGCGCCCGAGGGCGACTGCTCGGCGGAGGAGAAGATGTATGCCGTGCTCGTCTCCCTGGGCTTTCAGCCGCGTCGCGAAGCGGCCCTCGACGGGGGTCTGACCTACCGGCTGTGCAATTGCCCTTATCGCGACGCCGTGCGCGCGAGCCCCGAGGTCGTCTGCACGCTGCACAGAGGCATGACTCGCGGTCTCCTGGACGGGCTCGCGCCGCGAACCACGCTCGCCGGATTCGTGCCGCGCGATCCCGCTGCCGCCGGCTGCCTCGTGGAGCTTCGCGGGGGACTGGCCGTCGAACCGCTCGATCAGCTGTCCGAGCCCGTGTAGCTATGAAGCGCGACCCGGCCCTCGCCTCGCTCTCGCGCGACCATCATCACGCGCTGTTCGTGGCCCAGAACCTCCGCCACGCCGATGCGCACACTGCGCCACAGGCAGCGGCGGCGCTCAGGGCTTACTGGGACGAGCACGGCCGCGATCATTTCCGGCTCGAGGAGGAGCTTCTGCTTCCAGCGTATGCCGGCTTCGGCGACCCCTACCACCCGCTCGTCGCCCGTGCGCTCTGCGACCACATCGCGATCCGCCGGCGGGTCGACGACCTTCAAGAGGAATCCGGCGCGTCGCCGGCGGCGCTGCGCGAGCTCGGCGGTTCGCTCGCCGAACACGTGCGCCTCGAGGAGCGCGAGCTCTTTCCTCTGATCGAGAGGACTCTGCCGGCCGCGAAGCTGGCGGAGCTGGCGGCGGCGCTCGAGCGAGTGCACCCGCCACCGTAGCAACGGCCTCGGTCACGTCGTCGGCGTCGGGGCGCGCGGAGCGGCGCTACCCAGGATGACGCCGGTCGCGCGCGCGAGCATGGCCACGAACACGACCGCCCAGAGCGCGAGCGCGATCCACACCCATACCCGGGCGAAGCGGGTGATTGCGCCAATCTGTGCCTCGGATCCGACGACGAAGCTGCAGGCCGCGTACATGCCGACTGGGAACACGGTCGACCACCGCCGCACGTCATAACGGAGCCGGGGGCGCAACGCCTCGGCTAGCACCAGGACGGGCAGCCACAGCATGGTCAGGACCCACAAGCCGACCGAGAGGTCCTTCAGGGCTCCGCTGCCGTGTCCGAGGGTGGCGAGCGCCTTCGCGGCGGCGGTGATCTTGCCGGCGGCGAGGGTCGAGATCGCCAGTGCGCCACCGGTGATCCAATGGTCGCCACGGCCGACGCCGATCTGTCGCATGTCGAAGCGCGAGATCACGAACACGTAGAAGCAGAGCCCGAGGCCGAGCGGCGTCAGCGCGGTCACGAGTAGCCAATCGACGTGCTCGGATGCGGCAAGCGTTGCGGCGAGCACGGCCAGCGACTCGGTGGAGACAGTCAGCACCAGCGACGTGCCGACCGTTGGCGTCTTCCAGTGCGTCAGCACCGGCCACAGCAGCACGGCCCATAGGATCACCGCGATGACGAGTGCCGCGATCCCCGCCCACGTCCACCCGAGCAGCGTGAGGCGCGTTCCGAGCACGGCCGTGCCGGCGACGGAGGTAAGTGCCGGCGGGGTTCGCATGTCGCCGAGGAAGCGGGCGCGATCGCGCCGGGCCCTCAGTGGAACGAGGATCGCGAGCGTCACCCACATGAGCGCGGCGATTACCAGCAGGATCCTGGAGATCGTCTCGAGGCCGTCGAGGGACAGCGCGATCGAGACGATCCCGGTACCCATCACCTCCGCGCCCGCCGCGGGCGGTACCGAATCCAGCACCCGGTGGAACGCGCCCGCGGCCGCGCGCCCGCTTGGCATCAGCGTACGGTCGAGTAGCGCCGGCGGTAGAGGACATACGGCCGCCCGATGTACTGCAGCGGGATGCTCCAGGCGCGCACGAGCGGGGCTGCGTCGGAGCCCGGCTGGGCCGCCAGCCAGTGATCGGCGAACTTCGTATGCTCGGCGTAATCGGGCGAGACCACCACCACCTTCTGCCCTCGGTAGCGCGCCTCGGTCATGAAGTGGGCATCGGCGTGCGGGTCGTCGGCAGGGTCGTGCCCCACACGATCAGATACGCGCCGTTCCACCAATCGCCCGACTCGGGCACGTCGGTCTGATCGCCGAAGCTCTGCGGCGAGGCCGGCGGGAGGTCGGCGTACCAGTCAAGCTTGGGCTCGCTCACCACTGCCCGACGCCCGCCTGCCGAGGACCGAAACGGACGATGCAGGTGCAAGGAATCATCGCGCTACCGCGATTTTATACAGGACGGGTGGGAAAAATAGTTCGTCGGCGAGGCTAGGTTGTCGCCGACATACCCGTCGAAATAGGCGGGATCATCGGAGTTCACCGTTCCTCGTTGATCGCGCTGGCGAACACCTCGGCGATTTCACCGGGTCCGCGGGGCCGAGAACGTGATCGAGAGCTCCTCGGGACCTCGGTTGCCGGCATTTCGGTACCACCGGATCGGACGATCCTCGTCGAGTCGGAAGCGGTGGCCCAAACGGCGAAAGAGCACGTCGAGAGCGATCGATGACTGCTCCATCGCGAGCCTCGCCCCGAGGCACCCGTGCGGACCGTGACCAAAGCTCAGCCCCCGCGGATCGCGCGCTGCATCGAAGCGGTTCGGCTGAGGAAACCTCGACGGGTCCCGGTTCGCAGCCGCGATCGACAATTGAATGATCTCGCCCGCGGATATGTCTCTGCCACCCACGAGCACATCCTGCGCCGCGATCCGGGGGATCAGCGTGACCGGTGGCTCCATTCGCAGTGACTCCTCGATGACACTCCGCAGCAGCCTCGGCTCGGCCTGCAATCGCTGGTGCTCGTCGGGATGCTCGAGCAGCAGCCAAATCACGTTTCCGACCAGATTGCGAACCGCTACGTGACCGGCGATCAGTAGCAGCAGCGTGTTGCCAACAATCTCATCTTCAGTGATCTCACCGTGGCGCATCGCGGTCGCCATCACCCCCAGGAAGTCAGCACGTTCCGCGGTACGCCGTTCAGCTAGCAGATCGCGGGTGTAGGCAGACATCTCAGTAGCGCTCGCCACCAACCGCCGAGTCGTGTCTTCCGTGATCGGAATGACGTTGAAGAAGTCCACGAAATCGATCGACCACTTCACGATCCGATCGCGATCCGCCTTCGGGACCCCCATGAAATCCGAAAGGACGTACGCCGGGAGCAGGAAGCCGTAGTCCCCGGCCACATCGAGTTGGCCGGAGTGAGCACGCCCGTCAATGAGATCAATGGCCGCCCGCTCTATCGGCGCTCGTAGCGCTTTGATCGCGCGAGTGTTGAACCCTCTGTGAAGAACGCTGCGGACCCGCGCATGATCGACGCCGTCGCGAAAGACCAGCCACTTCTCAAGGTACGGAACGAGCGCGCGCAACTCATCGCGAACTGGTTCCGGTGCCGCTTCGACAAACCCGGTCATTCGGTTCGCGCTCAGCCGCGAGTCGGCAAACAGGGCCTTGACGTCGTCGTAAGGGAACACGAACCACTGCTTGACGGGCTCGTGCCAGTGCACAGGACTGTGCTCGCGCAACCAGGCCAGGTCCTCAAACGGATCGTCGAGCTTACGCGGATCGTCGAGGAAGAACTCACGGATTGGATCGGTCACCGCGCCAACATACCATCGTCATTGCCGGCCGGCCCAATGCTGCTCGATCAGGCGCATCCATGACAAGCAGGGCGTTACAGGTGTCCGGCGCGCGCGAAATCAATGACTACTGGCGAAGGCCTACTACCCCGCCATAGGACACCCCGAGGCTTCCCCGGACAGGACCAAAGCGCGCCATACGTGCCGGCGCGGCATGGGTTCCGGGCCTCGCACCTCGAGCGGAGGTGCGAGGCCCGGGTGACGTCAAGACCGGTCCTGCGGCGCTGCTTAGTGCAGGATCTCGAGTGAGTTTGCGTCTGCGCCGCTGCCCGCATCGTCGACGAAATAGACGCCGCGGCCGTTCGGAGCGACGGCAAGCCCGAAGAGGTCGCCGGCGCCGTGTGCGACGAGGGTCCTGCTCGTGATCTGCTTGCCGCTCGGGGTGGTCTCGAGGAGCTTTCCGTCGCCCGCGTTGACCGTGAGCACGTCGCCGTCCGGAGCGATCGTTAGACCCAGTGGCGACGCGAGCCGGCCGCCGCGGGTCAGGGTGGCGCCTCCGCTGCTTGCCGCGCGGGTGCGGTCAAGCGCATCGGGGATCGCCGCGATCCGGTTGCCTGCGGTGTCTGCCACGTAGAGGACTCCGTTTGTCCCGATCGCGAGGCCGGTCGGCCCTACGATCAGCGCGTTGGGGTCGGTGTGCTCGGCGAATCCGGTCGCGATCACGCGCTCGGAGGTGAGGCGCGGGGCGTGTCCGGGGGAGATCTGCAGCGTGATCCGAACGACCGTGCCGCGATCGATGGTTGCCCCGTTGGCGGCGACCGTGCCGTTCAGCACGTTGGTGACGAACAGGACTACGCGCCGCCCCCCGTCGACGGCGGTCATGTCCCACGGCCCGTTGATCGCGCCGCCGCTGAAGGACTCCACGACGCGTCCGCGCGGGTCCAGCACCGTGAGCGCACCCGCCCGCGCGGCGCTCGCCTGACCGCCCGGCGCGGGCAGGCTGCCGACGATCACGTAGCCGCTGCGCAGCGCGACCAGCGCGGTCGTCAAACCAACCGCCGGCGTGGCCGTCGGCTGTGGCACGACCGCGAATGGCTCCACGCGACCGCCCGGCGAGACCTCGACGATGCTCGAGCCGGTGCCCTGGGCGTTTGCCGCATCGTTGAAGTTGCTGACGAGCACATTGCCCCGGACGAGCTTGCCGACGCTGCGCGGGACCACCGCGGTGCCGTATGGGTTCTGGTCACCCGCCGCGGGACCGCTCACCGGGACCGTCGAGGCGACCCTGCTCACGGCGTGAAGGCCGGCCAGGAATGGCTGCCTCGTAGAGGCGGTTGCGCCAGCGGCCAGCACCAGCGAGATCGTGGCACCCGCCGCCGCGGCGCTCAGGGCTCGGTTGAGATGACGCCAGCGGCTCATCGTGACCGCCTCCCCATCGCAAGCCGGGTCAAGCTCAGCGTGAGCAGAGAGGTCTCCACGAACAGCGCCGCCATGCCGAGAGTGCACAGCCAGTTCCCGATGTCCGGGGCGTCGCCGGGAAGCCCGATGCTTCGACTCCACAGGTAGGCGACCAGTGGTCCGGCGGCGAGGCTGGCGGCCACAGCCCAGCCAAGCGGCGAGGCCGAATGCAGCAGAAAGAGGGTGACCGGGACGGCGGCGACGATCAGCGCCATGTAGGCCCAGAAGATCCACCGGGTGCTGTGGTATGTGCTGGCGGCGTCCAGAATGTGAATCACGCCGATTCCGAGGATGGCCGCCGCGCCCAGCAGCCGCGCGGTGCCCTCGGTGATCGGCGCGACCCGGTCGGGGCGCGGCGCGGGCGGAGCCGCGAGCATCAGCACTCCCGAGCCGTTGCCCTGTGTGCTCGTTTCCATGTGTGTCTCCTACGTAAGGTAGTAGTTGATGTTGTCTGTGGAGACACGTGCGCGGGCGCGATCCTTCCCGTTGAGCAATCTTTTAGGTTCGCCGGTCGCCCCGCGGCGCTTCTTGACGCGAGGTCACACTTACCACGGCCCCGTGACCGGAACCCGCCCGCGGCTCGGATCGCCGAGCTGGCCGCTCGTCCCATAGCCTTTCGGGTGATGTGGACCGTCGACGTGACCGCCTCCCCACCTGCCGCGCCACCGCCGCTGCGTGGGGTTTTGGCTGCGGCGGTGAGCGAGGCGCTGGCGCGCCCGGCAGCCCAGCAGCCGTCATGGCCGGATCCCGCGGAAGTCGCGCGCGTCCGCGGAGTACTCGAGAACGTTCCCCCCATCGCCGTACCTGCCGAGGTCGACAGGCTCCAGCACCGGCTCGGGATGGTCGCCCGCGGCGAGGCCTTCCTGTTACAGGGCGGGGATTGCGCGGAGACCTTCGTGGACAACACCGAGGCGCACCTGCGCGGGACGATCCGGACGCTATTGCAGATGGCCGTGGTCTTGACCTACGGGACCTCGATGCCCGTCGTCAAGGTCGGGCGCATCGCTGGCCAGTACGCCAAGCCGCGGAGCTCCGAGGCCGACGTGGCTGGCTTGCCGTCGTACCGCGGCGACATGATCAACGCGTTGGAGCCCACGCTGGAAGCGCGGCGGCCCGACCCCGGCCGGCTCGTGCGCGCATACGCCAACGCGGCGGCGGCAATGAACCTGGCCCGCGCGATTACCGGGGCCGGACTGGCGGATCTGCACCGCCTGCACGAGTGGAACATGGACTTCGTGCGCGACTCCAGCGCCGGCGAGCGCTATGAGCGGGTGGCCACCGAGATCGACCGTAGCCTGCGGTTCATGTCGGCCTGTGGTGTCGAGGACAGCTCGCTGCGCACGGTCGAGCTATACGCGAGCCACGAGATGCTCGTGCTCGACTACGAGCGGGCGCTCCTGCGCCCCGAGGGCGATCGCCCGTACCTTCTCTCGGCCCATCTGCCCTGGATCGGTGACCGCACGCGCCAACGCGACGGCGCCCATGTCGCCCTTGGCACGCTGATCGCCAACCCGATCGGCGTAAAGCTCGGGCCCACCGCCACGCCCGCGGAGGCGGTCGAGCTCGTCGAGCGGCTCGATCCACGGCGCGTCGACGGCCGGGTGACGCTAGTTTCACGGATGGGCAACGGGGCGGTACGCGCGCTTTTACCGCCGGTCGTCGAGGCCGTCACGCGTTCGGGGCACCGCGTCGTGTGGCAGTGCGACCCGATGCATGGCAACACCGAGGAGTCGCGGGGCGGTCACAAGACGCGGCACTTTGACCGCATCATGGACGAGGTCGAGGGGTTCTTCGAGGTCCACCAGCAGCTTGGTACGCATCCCGGCGGCATCCACATCGAGCACACCGGAGAGGACGTCACCGAATGCCTCGGAGGTGCCCAGATGATCTCCGACAGCGAGCTCTCCTCCCGCTACGAAACGGCGTGCGACCCCCGGCTCAACACCCAACAGGCACTCGAGCTCGCCTTCCTGGTCGTCGAGATGCTGCGGCGGACCGTGTGATGCCGGGATGCGAGGTCAAGCTGAATCGCCGTCGAGCCGAAGAGTGAGTTCGTAGAGCTGGGTCCTGAACTCAGCGACTCGTGAGCGACCCGCAACCGGGCCGCATCTCCTGCTCGGTCGTCGCTCAGCCCAGGCCCTGAGCAAAGCCCTGGCGCCAGCTCGCGTAGCGCGGCTGCCAGCCGAGCTCGCTCTTGGCCTTGGCGTTCGAAGCACCCCGCACGTCGGTCATCATGAGCGTTGCGGCCTCACCGGCCGCCAGGCGCCCCAGCCAGCGGGGGATACGCCTCGGTGGCCCGGCACCCAGCGCGCTCGCCAGCACTGGCAGCCATTCCCGCACCGGCGCGGGCTCGTCATCGACAATGTTGTAGATACCCGGCTGGCCGTGGTCGACCGCGGCGACGGTCGCCGCCGCGGCGTCGTCGACGTGGACGTGGGACCACACGCCGCCACCGCTTCCGACGATTGGAAACAGACGCTTGCGGATCGGCGCCGCTATCTGCGCGTCCGGAGCCCGGCTGATCGCAGTTCCCGGACCGTAGAAACCGCCGTAGCGCAACACGAGACCCTCGCCCCACTCGATCCTCGTCACCGCCCGCTCCACGTGAAGGATGCCCACCAGCGCTGCACGCATGGCCCCCGGCGGGTCGGGATCGAGGGGATCGGCCTCGGTCTGCACCGGCCCGGGTGTGCGGGCCCATCGAAAAGCCCCAAAGCTCTGCGCCACGAAGCGCCGTGCCCCCACGGCGCGGCCGGCGGCCAGGAGATGGTCCGTCCCCTCGGTCCGCAGTCGGTTGGTCATCGTAACCACGTGGGAGCGCTCGGGATGCCGCATGTCCCTCGCGGACAGCTTCCCGGACAGCGCCGTAAGCTGATGCACGATCACCTCGGGCTCGGCGGACGCCACCGCCTGGTAGACCGCCTCGCGGTCGAGCGCGTCGGCCACGACCGCGTGCGCTCCCAGGCTGCGCACCAGGTCCTGCTTCGATGCGCTCCTGGTCATCCCGACCACCACGTGGCCTCGCGCGACGAGCTGCGGGATGAGCGCTCTGCCGAGGACGCCCGTAGCGCCCGCTACGAAAACCTTCATCGCTGCTCCTTTCGTCTCATTTTCCCCCTGAGACGGGA
>JAFASF010000051.1 GCA_019244745.1 Solirubrobacterales bacterium
GTAGGGATCGTTGAGGATGAAGACGTCACCTTCATCGATGTCGTCGCCGAACGCGGCGGCGATGCTCCGCATCGCGTACGGGAGCGCTCCCATGATCACCGGTATGTACGCCGTCTGGGCGACCAGCCGCTGTTGGTTGTCGAAGATCGCGGTCACGAAGTCGCGCGCTTCCGAAAAGATCGGGGAGCGGGAGGTGCGCAGCATCGTCTGGCCGATCTCCTTGCTGATCGCATCGAGCCGGTTGCCGATGACCGAGACCAGGATTCGATCGACGGCTTCAGTCTGGAGACTCATCTTTTAGCTCTCCTTCAGGAGCAGCGCGCGCAGCTCCTCCACGTTCGTGCCCTTGGGATGGATCAGGTAGTTGTTGTACGCGTCGCACTCGAGCTCTGAGTCGGCCGGAATCACGATCGTCGTCGTCGGCTGCTCGACGATCGCTGGACCTGCGACGACGTTGCCGTTCACCACACGAAGGCCGTCGTAGACGGGCACTTCGGTGAACTCCCCATCGAAGTAGGCCCGGCGGCTCCCCTTGCGCGCCGGCGACGGATCGGTGCCGCCGTGATCGCCACGGGCAAACTCGGGCTTGTCGGTGAGGCCGCGGGCGGACACCCTCAGGTTGATGAGCTCGACCGGCGCGCCCGGCATCGAATACCCGTAGAGCGTGTCGTGGCGCCCGTGGAACGCTGCCACCATCTCCGCGAGGCGCGGCTCCGTGTCCCCGGCGCCGTCGACCGCCGGTACCTCCACCTCGTTGAACTGTCCGACGTACCGCAGGTCGGCGGAGAACTCGAGCTCTATTCGCGCCTCGGGCACTCCCTCACCGGTGAGCGTCGCACGCGCGTCGGTCGCCATGTCGCGATACAGCTCGCCCACCTCGGACAGATCCACCTGGTCCAGGTCGTGCGCGTACGTGCGGACGTAGTCGTGTTGAAGGTCTGAGATCAGCATCCCTACCGCGCAGTAGACCGAGGACTCGCGTGGGACGAGGATCAGCGGGATCTCGAGCTCGCGGGCGATCGCCGCGGCGTGGATCGGGCCCGCCCCGCCCGCCACGACCAGCACGAACTCGCGCGGGTCGTGGCCGCGTTCGACCGACACCACGCCGAGCGCCGCCGCCATGTTCGCGTTGACCACCCGGTAGATCCCGGCGGCGACTTCTGTCTCCTCCACTCCCAGCGGGTCGCAGAGGCGACCGATCGCACGCCGGGCTGCCTCCACGTCCAGCCGCAGCTCTCCCCCGTGGAAGAAGTCCGGGTCGAGGTAGCCGAGCAGGAGGTCGGCGTCGGTCACGGTCGGCTCGCTACCCCCACGTCCGTAGCACGCGGGACCCGGGTCGGCGCCCGCGCTCTTCGGCCCCACGGCCAGCAGGCCGCCCGAATCGATGGACGCGACCGAGCCGCCGCCGGCCCCGATGGTGTGGATGTCCACCACCGGCGAGGCCACGCGGTGGCCTCCGATCTCCCCCTCGATCGTGACCGCCGGCGTTCCCCCCGCGACCAGCGAGACGTCGAACGAGGTGCCGCCCATGTCGATCGTGATCGCGTTCTCGAGGCCGTGGGTGGCGGCGTAGAACACCCCGGCCAGGGGGCCGGCCGCGGGCCCCGACAGCAGCGTGTTCGAGGCGAAGCGCTGAGCCAGCTCGGGCGACATCACCCCGCCGTTGGACTGCATGATCAGCAGGGTGCCGCTGAATCGCCGGCGCGAGAGCTCCTCACGCAGACGCCGCAAATAGCGGCTCAGCACCGGTCCGACGTACGCGTTCAGAGCGGTGGTGCTGTGGCGTTCGTAGACCCTGATCTGGGGGAGAACGTCGGTCGACAGCGAGATATAGGCATCCGGTAGCTCGTCGCCGAGGATCGCTCCGATCCGCTCTTCGTGCTGCGGGTTTTGAAACGACCACAGGCACGAGACGGCGACCGCCTCGACCTCCTCCTCGCGGAAGAAGCGGGCGGCGGCGCGGACGTCTTCCTCCTTGAGCGGTGTCATCACCGCGCCGTCGACCGTCACCCGCTCCTCGACCACCTGGATGCGCTGACGAGGGACCAGGGGCGGCGGCGGAGCGTACTTCTCGAACTGTCGCGCCTTCAGCCCGCGCCGCATGTTGAGGACGTCGCGAAACCCCTTGGTGGTCACGAACCCGGTGCGGGCACCCTCGCCGGTGAGGACCGCGTTCGTGGTGATCGTGGTCCCGTGCACGATGGCGGCAACGTCGGCGAGAAACTCCTCGAGCGGCCGGTCCTGATCGCGAGCGGCGCGCTCCAGGCCCTCCAGGACACCAATCGAGGGGTCGCGTGGCGTCGTGGGCGACTTGTACAGGCGTGCCGCGCCCGTGCCGTCGGTGACCAGCAGATCGGTGAACGTGCCGCCGACGTCCACGCCGACCCGGTAGCGCGTGTCCTCGGCCATGGTCACGCGCGCTCGGGCTGCGACGCCGCCGCCCCATCCGGACCGGAGCGCGGCCGCTTATAGATCAGGTAGCGGGTGATCGCGAGCTCACCGTGTGACTTGCGGTCGTATTCGACGTCCATAACGTCCCAGCCCATCTCCGCGGGGAGCAGCCTGAACCAACGCACGGAGTGGACGTCGTAGTAGGGGAAGCCCGACAGGCCAAGCGACCACGGATAGCCCCGCGAGGTCGAGCCGAAGCGGTGATGGCCGCTGGAATCGCCTCCCGCGCCCGCGACCTTTCCCTCCACCACCATGCGCTCGCCGCTCGTGCAGAATCCGACCTCGAACGTCCACTTCTCCTCGTCCTCGAACACCGAGAAGTCGTAGCGGTGTGAGATGAGGAACACCGCGAAGGCGCGCGCGAGCCCCGCCGTGTCGCCCGCCTCCTTGAACTGCATCAGCACCGGCTTCCACACGTCTTCGCCCACGTGCCGCCACGCCTCGTCCACGGCCTCCTCGCCCTGCGTGGACGCGATGAACGTCACGAAGGACGCGCACATATCGCCGTAGAGGTCGTGGATCGGTTTCTCCTCCGCGAGGATTCCGTCGATCGCGGCGCGCGCTCCCTCGAGGTCGCCTCGGTCGAGCGCCTCTCGCGCCTGCTCCGCGCTCGTGCGCTCGAGCTCCGTCCGCCGAACCGCAGTACTCCGCGTGACCATTCCCGGGCCTCTCCTCTCTACTTGTACTGACCTATCGATCGGTCAGCCCGACTTTATTCTTGTGGGGCGGCGCCCGCAAGCGGCCGCGCGGGTATTCAGTCCTCCACGCGCAACACGACCGCGGCGCCGGTGTCGCCGGCGGCGCATCCCGTGAACAGTCCCACTCCGCCGCCGCGCCGGCGCAGCGTCTCGATCAGCTCCGCGATCAGGCGCGCCCCCGTCGGCCCTTGGGGGTGGCCATAGATGAGGCTCGATCCGTGCTCGTTCATGGCCTCGACGGGATGGCCCATCTGGCGCGAGAAGTAGATGTCGTTCACCGCGAAAGGGTTGTGGGTCGTGACCGCGTCGACCTCATCGATGCGCAAGCCGGCGGCGTCCAGCGCGGCCCGGGCCGCCGGCACGGGAGCCTTCGGCATCTCTGCCTTGCCGACTCGCGCGACCCCGGTGGCCAGGATCCGCGCGATCCCGTCGTGGCTGAGCGTACGGGCTCGCTCGCTCGAGGTGACGACGAGGCCGGCGGCTCCGTCGGCCGGATGCGTCTGCGCGCCAAAGGTGACCACTCCGCCGGGGACGACGGGCTCGAGCGCCGCCAAGCCCTCGGTGGTGGTCTCGTGCACGCCCACGTCGCCCTCGACGACGTCCGCCCGGCGTTTGCCGCGAGGCACCTCCACCGGCACCATGTACTGCCGCTGGAACGCTCGCTCGTTCGCGAGCGCCGCCTCGTGGTACTGCTCGTAGCGAAGGAGGGCGACGGCGTCGATCTCCTCCCGGGTCACCCCGGCCTCCGCCGCGACCCGCTCGGCAGTCTCCACCATCGACTTGCCGGCCCACGGATCGCGGCGGAAGTTCTCCATCACCCAGTTCTCGGATCGGGGTGTGCCGCCCGGGGAGGATGGCGCCGGAAAAACGAGGTGAGGACCATTGCTGGTCCGATCGGTCACGCACACGAGCTGGAGCCCATCTTCGCCGGTCTCGACGCTCGCCGCCGCTGCCTGTACGCACGCCACGGACGTCGCGCAGGCCTGCGAGATCATCGGCCCGGTGACCGAGCCGGCGCCGATTCGAGCGGCCAGCGTCGGCGCGCCGTAGAACGAGCCCTCCTGGGGAACGGTCCAGCCGAACACGAGGCTCGCGACCTCGGATGGCGGAAGCCCCCGATCGGCGAGCGCCCGCTCGGTCACGGCGGCCGCCAGATCCAGGCTCGAAAGCTCGGCGAACGGTCCCTGCCAGCGAGCGAACGGCGAGCTCCACGCGAACCCAACCGGCACCGCCGCGCGCTCGAACCGCATGGGCCAAATCTAACGCCTCACCGCCTTGCGCCCAGGCGCCCGCGGTTACGCGGTCGCCATCCGG
>JAFASF010000070.1 GCA_019244745.1 Solirubrobacterales bacterium
GGTCCGGGGGCTCAGTGGCGAGGTCTGGCGTCACCCCCCGGGCCCTGGGCGCGGATTGGTGGGGACCACGGACGACCCACCAGCCGGAGCCGTTGCTCAGTCCGCCCGGCTGACGATCGGGTTCGTGGCAATGGAGTCGTCTCGCGCCCGCGTGCAGGACGAGCGCTTCGCTGCAGATGCCGACCGGGTGGACCGGATCCGCGGCGATCGCTTCAGCGATGGCGCTAGCCGCTCAAGGGCCAGCCAGCTAACGAGAGCCACCTCCGCGATCCGCGCGACGCAAGCACGCGGACGGCGAGCCCGACGATCGACCCGGGCCCGAGGGGTCGGCCGACGCGTAGAGAAGCAATAGCGCGGCGGATGCCGCTGGCCTTGAGAAGCTCGGCTTGTGCATCGCCGGGCTGAAGCAGTCGTCTGCCCGCCGCCGCGAGACATCAGGCCGTGGCATCGCGGTAACCGGCCCGGGACGGCCGCTGGCGTGGAGCGATCGTCGAAGCTGATGCCCGCCGCCAGTCGAAAGCGGTCGTCCCGGCCCCCGCGGATCCGTCGTCGGATCAACGCCTGATGCGGTCACGGCGACCGCGCGACCCCTCTGCTAAGCGACCGGTAGCGCGGCGCGATCGAGCGTGGCCTGCGCGCGCCGGCCGGCGCGCCCTTCCGCATCGCCAGTGTCCGACCGTCCCGGCCCCAGCTGCCCCGTTTCGCCCGAAGCAGCGACGAGGACCTTACTCTCGCGTAGGGGAAGCGGTGCTGCGGCTCGGAATGCCGCGCTCGACCGGCTCCGGTTCTGTCTGTATCAGATACCACGGTCGGGACGGAACCGAGGCTGTGTCGCGCAGTGCAACGGTTCGACTTGGGTTCCATGGACAGCCGCGTCCCAGGCGGCGGGCATATGCGGCGCAGGCGTCGGCTCAGAGCGCTCGCTACGCGGTGCGGATGAAGCCGACCACAGCGATAATCAGAAAGAGGGCGGCGGCGATCTGGGGCAGGACCAACGCGAGCACGATCGCGAAACCATAGAGCGCAATATTTGGCTGAAAGAGCCGCGTGATGTGGTCGATCTGGGCTTGGCTGAAGTCGTCGGGGAGCAACCGACGCTTGCCGCTGATGTAGCGCCACATGCCAGCAAGTGTGACCGACATCAACAGCAGCCAGAGGCCGTAGAACACCGCAGCAACCCGCTCGGCGTGAGGATCGCGGATGAACTCCCCCAGCAGCCTGGTGGGGAAGGGAAGGAACGCGACGACGAACAGAAGCACCAGGTTGATCTTCGTTAGCCGGCGATCAATCCCCGTGCTGATCGAGATGATCACGTGATGGCCGATCCACACGAGGCCGATCATGAAGAAGCTTGTGACGTAGGCGAGGTACGACGGCCAAAGATCGACAAGTGCATGGAGCAGATGCCGGCGCCCAGAAGCTCCGATCGCCAGATCGAGCACCAGCAGCGTGATGGCGATCGCGAACACGCCGTCGCTGAATGCCTCAAGTCGCGACATCGAGAAGAGAGCGCCGCCCACCGCTCGCTTGGGGCGACTGCCACGGGAGGTCTCCGGCCGCTCTGTCATAGATCGACGGAGTATTGCGGCTGGGTTCGGGGGCGGACCACACAGTCCACGGCCCTGACAGCCCGCCGTTGCGTTCCACAGTCCAGACCGAGGTCTGTCGGCCTCCCCGCGGTGCGCCTGCTTCAGCTGCGCGAACAGTAGCCGCCGCTCGTCGCTGCATAGGAATGCGATGAAGGACGCGGGTTTCGGTCGGCGCGGTCGTGGTGAAGGTGGTCGACGCCCGGCGTCGAACAGCCTAGGTCAGGCGCGCGCGGATATCGGCCGCGCGGCCGGGCCATTCGAATAGCTGGGCGTCGACCGGCGAGTCACGCTACGCGATCGGTCGGCTGGTCCCTGCGCCAGAAGAGGTGATGCCCGATGCTGCATGTTGGTCTTGATCTGAGCCGCCGGCGGCTGGATGTGTGCGTGCTCTCTGATGAGGCGGAGCTGGTGGAGGAGCTCGCGGCGCCGCCTGATCTCGATGGGCTGCGCTATTTGGTCTCAAAGCTCGCGCGTCATGGTGAGCCGGTGCGTGCGGTGATCGAGTCGATGACGGGCGCGCGGTTCGTGCATGACACGCTCGAGCAGCTGGGGTGGGATGTGTTGATCGCTGACGCGCAGCGGGTCAAGGGGCTCGCGCCGTTGGCGTGCAAGACCGACCGGGTCGACTCAAGAGTGCTGGCGGTGCTCTCGCACCGCAACCTGGTCCCGGCGATCTGGCTGCCCGACCCGCGGGTGCGGTCCGAGCGCGAGCAGGCGCGGTTTCGCCTGCACCTGGTCAAGCACAAGTCGATGCTCAAGCACCGGATCCACGCCACCCTGATGACCTTCGGGCACCCCTGCCCGGTCACCGACCTGTTCGGGCTGGAAGGCCGCAACCTCCTGGAACGCCTGGAGATCCCGCCGCCGTGGCGTGAGACGCTCGACGCCAGCCTGTACCTGATCGATTACCTGGAGTCAGAGATCCACGCGATCGAACGCGAGCTCCGGGCCAGCGGCGCCGACCACCGCTACGTGCCGCTGCTTCTAACTGTGCCCGGGATCGGGTGGGTGCTGGCGTTCACGATCGCCGCCGAGATCGGCGACATCACCCGCTTCGCGTCGGCCAAGAAGCTGGTTGGCTACACCGGCCTGTGCCCGCGAGTCCGCCAGTCCGGCGAGAGCGACCACCGCGGGCCCCTGTCCAAGCAGGGACCCAGGTACCTGCGCTGGGCGATGCTCGAAGCGACCATGCACGCCCTCAGGCACCCCGCCTACGCAGAGCGCTACCAGCGCAACAAACAGCGGCTGGGCAAACAGCGCGGCGCCAGGGTCGCGCAAGTCGACCTCGCGAGAAAGCTCACCGAGGCGATCTGGCACATGCTCACCACCAACCAGCCTTTCGACCCCGCCGCTGCGGGAGGCGCCACGTTTCGTCTAGCCGCCTGACGGCTCTTTTGGAATTGCGCCCCCGCAGCCGGCCTCCGATGTCGCCTGGTCCTCCACGAGGAGGCGATAGAGAGATGAGCGCCGCTTCCCCGACCCGCTCCACCACGCTAACCGCCCGGAGGCCTTCCCATCCATGCACACTCCGCCGAACTCCACGGACCGGCGGGCGACCACCTACGCAGACAACCTCACTCCACCACAAGCACGGGGGAAAACGACAGGGTGAATCCGCGACGAACTTGACATCCGCGCGTCCTTCATAGAGACG
>JAFASF010000240.1 GCA_019244745.1 Solirubrobacterales bacterium
CGGGGTACGGCGGTCAAGTAGCCCGGCGCCTCGGCCGCGTGGACGTTCACGGAGGACGACTCAAGGGCGCCGGCACACAAGCCGGCGCCCTCGCCGGAGCCTCGGAAAATAAGGCCCCGGCTGGGGGCCAAATGTCGAACACCTCAGCGCTCGCCACGGGTAACCTAAGCGGCACCGACCGAAGGAGGAGATTCCGGTGGCAGACGAGAAGAAATCGTCCGCGGTGCATCCATCCCGGAGCGTCGAGGCCGCGGCGATTCGGTGGGGCGAGACCCACCCGGACGAGGACGTCGCACATCCGGCGCCGCCCGCGGTACCCGAAACCCCGGACGTCGTGCCCAATCGTCATTCGGCGAGTGCGGAAGCCGCCGCGCTCAAGTGGCGCGAGTTGCACGACGAGGATTGACGAGCGCCTCTCCGGCCCGCGATCACCGCTCCACACGGTGGCGCTCCAGCATCTCGCGCGCGTGCACAAGCTCGGGCGCACCGAGCGACGCCGGCACGAGCCGGTATCGCCGTGCGTACTCGGCCATGAGCGCCCGCTGGACGTCCTCGACCCCCACATCGAGAACCTCATCCGCGACGGAGCCCGTCGTAGCGGGGTCCCACTCCAGCCCGAGCTCGGCGTAGACGTCCTCGAGCACGGTCCGCACCCGGTGCGCGGATGACACGACGACGACGGTCGAGAACAACCACCCGCCGGTGACGATCCGCTGCGCGGCGCCGATCAGCTTTTTCTGACTGCGGGCGTTGACGCTGAACTCGCCCGGGCAGTACTCCCCCGGCACCTGACCCACCCGCGCATCGACGCCGAGGGTTCGGAGCGCCCGCGCCTGGCGCTGCGCCTCGCCGGCGAAGCGCTCGTGGACCCTGCCCATCGAGTCGCGCTCCGGCATGATCTCGTCGAACACTAGGCAGCCCTCGTCGTAGGCGGCCGCGCGCCCTCCCGCGGCGCGGATCACCGGGTCAAACCCGTGCCGCCTCGCCGCCGCGCCCGCGCGCGAGAAACCGGGCAGGAAGCCATCTCGGCGCCCGAAGGCGACGGTCGCCAGCGGGCGATAGCACCGCACCACCGGCGGATGCGCGCCGGTCGCGACCATGCCGAGCAGGGCCTCTGGCAGCGCGACCTCGAGCGCGGTATCGGCGCCGGCACGCCCCTCGATGAGCTCTACGTCAACCGTGGTGCTCGTCTCTGGAGGGACGTGCCGGCCATCTCCACTGATCGCCGATTATGCAGACGGTGATGCTCGCCCGCCGCGCCCGAAGCGCGGGCAGTTTTGGCGGCCAACGCCTAGGGAAACACTGCATCACAAGCTTTCACAAGGAGGTAGACCATGCCCCCGCGCGGTGTTCAGAAGGGAACCAAGCGCGCTCGCCAGTACGAGCACATAAAGGAAAGCCAGCTCGATCGAGGCGCCAGCGAGGGACGCGCTGAGGAGATCGCGGCCCGGACCGTCAACAAGGAGCGAGCCCGATCTGGAGAATCGGCACGCAGCTCGCGCACCTCCACACAGGACATATCGTCCTCGCGCCGTGGGGGCCTGCGGTCGGGGACGAACAGAGAGAAGGGTCGCACGCGCGACCAGCTCTACAACGAAGCGCGCAAGCTCGGGGTCGAGGGCCGCTCCCGCATGAACAAGAGCCAGCTCCAACGGGCGGTCGACAGCCGCAAATAATCATGGCAACCGAAAAGCAACGTCAGGCTGCACGTCGAAACGTCAAAAAAGCTCAGACCGCGTCGCGCCGGAAACGCACGATCGCGAATCTGCCCAGCTCGACGAAATCGGCGCTCGGACGTGAAGGCGCGAAGGCGGCCGCCCGAAAGCGAGGCGCCTCGCGCGGCACCGGGTCCGGCGCCGGCGCCATGACCGTGGCCGAGCTCCGCCGCGAGGCCGCCAGGCTCGGCATCAACGGTCGCTCGAAGATGGGTAAGGCGCAGTTGGTCCGCGCCGTCGCGCAGAAGCGTCGGACCTCGTGACGGGGATGCGCTCGACCTGCTCCCCCCTCGCGACGATGACGTCCGAGACGAGGGTGGGGGGGAACAGGCCGTGCTCGAGCACGCCGACCGTCGAGGACAGCCGCATCGCCAGCTCTTCCGGGTCGTCGAACGCGCCGGTGTAGTCGGCGATCACCCCGCCCTCCGGACTGAGGGGGACGTTGCGCAGCCGGACCGCCTCGAGACGCTCGAGCGTCGCCGCCAACCCGAACTCGAGCAGCTCGAGCGGCACCGGAGGCGTCAGCCGGTCGACGAGCTTGTTGGAGGAGACGATGACCACGAAGCGATCGGCCGCTGCCGCGACCGCCTTCTCCCGCGTGTGGGCACCGCCGCCTCCTTTCACGAGCCAGCCGGAGGGAGCGACCTGGTCCGCGCCGTCGATCGTGATGTCGAGGTGGGTCACAGCGTTTGCCCCCCGAAACGACTCGACGTCGATCCCGAGCTCGCGCGCGGTGTGCTCGGTCGCGGGTGAGGTGGCCACGCACCGAAGGTCGAGCCCGCGCTCGGCCAGCGCCGGCAGCAGGTAGGCGACGGTGGACCCCGTCCCGAGGCCGACGATCATGCCGTCCTCGACGAGCTGGGCGGCGGCCTCGGCGGCCAGTCGCTTCTCGCGCTGGATGCTCATTCCCGACGGGTCATCGCATCGCCCGGTAGCGGCGGATCAGGGCGTTGGTCGAGCTGTCATGGTGCAGCTCGGGCTCGGCCTGTGACTCGAGCTCGGGGATGATCCGCTGCGCGAGCGCCTTGCCGAGCTCCACCCCCCACTGGTCAAAGGAGTCAATGCCCCAGATCGTGCCCTGCGTGAACACGCTGTGCTCGTAGAGGGCGACGAGGGCGCCGAGCGTGTGGGGCGTGAGCTTCTCCGCCAGGATCACGTTGCTGGGCCGGTTGCCTTCGAATACGCGATGTGGAACCACTGCCTCGGCGGTTCCCTCGGCCCGCACCTGCTCCTCGGTCTTCCCGAACGCGAGCGCCTCCGCCTGGGCGAAGACGTTGGACATGAGCAGGTCGTGGTGATCGCGGATCGGGTTGAGCGTCCTGCCGAATCCGATCAGGTCGATGGGGATCAGCTCCGTGCCCTGGTGGATGAGCTGGTAGAAGCTGTGCTGGCCGTTCGTTCCCGGCTCGCCCCAGTAGACGGCACCGGTCTGGTAGTCGACCATGCGACCGTCGAGCGTCACGTGCTTGCCGTTGGACTCCATCGTCAGCTGCTGCAGGTAGGCGGGGAAGCGCTTGAGGTACTGGCAGTACGGCATGACGCCCACCGTCTGGGCGCCGAAGAAGTCTCCGTACCAGATCGCGAGCAACCCGATCAGGACCGGCAGGTTCCTCGCGTGGGGGGTGGTTCGGAAATGGATGTCCATCTCGTGAAAGCCGGCGAGCAGTTCGCGGAAGCCCTCCGGCCCGATCGCGAGCATCGTCGAGAGGCCGATCGCCGAGTCCATCGAGTAGCGCCCGCCGACCCAGTCCCAGAACCCGAACATGTTGTCGGTGTCGATCCCAAACTTCGACACCTCCTCTGCGTTCGTCGACACGGCCACGAAGTGCTTGGCGATCGCTGACTCGTCGCCGAGCACGGCGATCGCCCACTCGCGTGCGGTGCGGGCGTTGGTCATGGTCTCGAGCGTCGTGAACGTCTTCGAGGAGACAATGAACAGCGTCTCCTCGGCGGCGAGATCGCGGGTGGCCTCGGCGAAGTCGGTCGAGTCCACGTTGGAGACAAACCGGAAGGTCAGGTCGCGCTGGGAGTAATGGCGAAGCGCCTCGTACGCCATCACCGGTCCCAGGTCGGAGCCGCCGATGCCGATGTTGATGACGTTGCGGATTGGCTTTCCGGTGTGGCCCTTCCACTGGCCCGAGCGGATCCGATTCGCGAACTCCGCCATGCGATCGAGTACGTCGTGGACCTCGGCCACCACGTCCACCCCGTCCACGACCAGCGATTCGCTTTTCGGCATGCGCAGCGCGACGTGGAGCACCGACCGGTTCTCGGAGACGTTGATCCGCTCGCCCCGGAACATCGCCTCGGTCCGTTCGGCCAGGCCGCACTCCTCGGCCAGCCGCACCAGGAGCGCGATCGTCTCGTCGGTGACCCCGTTCTTCGAGTAGTCCAGGTACAGACCCGCGCCTTCAGCGACCAGCCGCTCCCCGCGACCGGGGTCGTCCGCGAACAGGGTCCGGAGGTGCGATGTGCGGATGGCTTCGTAGTGCTCCTCGAGGGCCCGCCAGGCAGGGCGGGCTCGGAGCGGCGTTGCGGTCGTGGTCGCGGTGCTCATCGAGACTCCTCCGTCGGCAGTTGATGGCAGTCATCCTACGGGCCCCGTTTCGGGCGAGGAGCGGCCGAGGTGGTAGGCCGCCGCCGCCTGCTGGGTGGGATGTGGGACGCTTATCGGATGCCGTGGGCGCCCGAGCTGTTCTCTGCACCGACGCTGCGGAGGCTGGAGGAGAAGTGGCAGGACGAGCTCGTAAGCGTGCCGTTCTTTGACGGCTTGATGACGGGGGAGTTCGATGCGCTGGTCGGGTCGTTTGCCCAGGTGCCAGAACTGCACCATCCGGTGCGCGGGCGCATCAGGGGGGCGCGGGCGTTCGAGGCGTACGTCAACGAAACGCAGGCGTGGCTCAGCCAGCGCGAAGCCTCGGTCGAGAACGTCGAGGTCGTCGTCGGCGAGCGAGGCGGCTTCGGCGAAGCGGTTCTCCACCTCGACGGCGGGTCCGGACGGGTCGATCTTCCAGTCGCGACGGTCGCCGACCGGCGGTCCGACGGACGCATCGGCGAACTGCGGATCTACTTCAGCAGCTGGCCGCTGACCGGGCGCCACGCGAACCGGCCACCCCTGCTGCAGCCCGATCCGGAGCTTCGCGAGTCAGATGTCGTGGCTGCCTATCAGCGCGCGCTATCGGCCGGCGACGTGGACGCGATCGTGGCGGCATTCGAACCGGACGGCTACGCCCGCGAGCCCGCGGGCGGCCAGTACCTCCACAGAGGCCACGACGCTCTGCGCGGCTTCTACGGGCGGTTGTTCTCAAACGACGGCGGCATTCCGCTGGAACGCTGCGCGCTCGTCGAGGACGAGCGCGCGTGCGCGCTCGAGTACAACGTCGTCCGGTGGGGCAAGACGGAGCTACCGCCGGCGGCAGGGGTCGCGGTCTACGTGAGGGGTCAGAACGGGAAGCTGGCTGCGGCCCGCATCTACGACGACGTCAGCCCGCCGTTCGACTAGATGCAGACAGCTTCTCGCGCCACTTGAGCCGCAACCCGACGACCCGACGTCGCCTCGCAGGCTGGAGCTCCGGGAACATGTCGCAATCGTTGACGATCCGCCGCGAGAGCGTCAGCTCCCCGAGATCATCGATGATCGCGACCTGCGAACGCCGGCGATGCAGGTCGATGCCGACCCAGTGCTCACCGTTACTCACGGTCGGTCCTCCTCGCGAATTGTCCGGCCGCGCGGCCGCAATCCGCGCGGTCTCGAACCACGCGGTTCGGGGCGGAGGGCCGACTTCCTCAGCGGAGGGCTCAGAGCGCCTCACGCAGCGCCACAGTGCCAGCCACCCCGGGCCGCGAGCCGTTCAGCGCCCTCGGCGCTCTCGCGCCGAGAACGGCAAGGCTATGCCCGCTGCCACTGCAAGCGGTCCTTGGTGCCGGGGCGAGAGAGGACAAGGCCGTGCGTGCGAGCCGCGGAAAGGCGCTGGCCGGTGCCGTTGATGCTGACCGGTCCGGGCTCAAAGGCGAGCGCGATCTCGCGCGCGTAGGCCCACCCGTCAGGCGAGGCCGCGCAGGCGCGATCGACCGCGGCCAACAGGCGCTCGTGATACGCGCTCTGGCTGAGACTGGCGCTCTGGCTGGGAGTGCTCACCTTGCTCTTGCGGCGGCGCGCCGTCGATCCTATCCCTTTGCTTACCAAACTAGCCCTTTCCTAACCAACGGGCCTCAAGGCCCGAATTGCGCGAAGGATGTGACGCTGGCTGCTGCGGTTCCCAAGTCGACGTCGGAGAACTCATCAGCTTCACCCGGCCCCGGGAGCCCTTCAACAGCAAAGCCCGAACGCGCTCATCCCGCCTCGCCGAGCGGACCGCGGCATCCACTACCGCCTCGTGGTTTTGCCGTACCCATCGGCCCATTGAGGATCATCTCGTCATCTCGTGGGTCGAGATGCGGCGATGGTCACGTTCTGGGTCATAAGCGCGACGGTAAGATGCAGAGTCAGCTTGGGGTCTCAGCGGCGCTCGGTGTCGAGCACAATTTGGCTAGCCATGACCGAGAGCGAGATCAGAGCCTTGTTGGCCGGGCTTGAACGGCTACCCCGGCAGCGATGGATGCGGCCAGGGTGCGTCGCTATTAGACGAGCGGACGTGCCCGAGGACGATCGGGCGTCGGTCGATGAATGGGTGAATACCAGGCGCGGGAGGATCGTCCCGTCCAGCTCGTGGAAGCGAGCTCGGGGTCTGGCGATGCGCGGGCGGGCTCTGGCCGGAAGCGAAGTGCGCCCCGATCCCGGTATCTACGAGCTACCCGAGGCCGAGCTGCAGCGCTGATCACACGCCGCCTGTCAACAGGAACCGCCGGCAGCAGCCTCAGACGCTTAGAACCTCTCGCTGTAGAGATCGCAATGCAGACCCTCGGTGTACGTCCGCCCTCCGTATGTGACCGGCTTCCCAAGTTGGCACTTGGTCGCCTTGTTGAGCGTGGTGCCCTTGCTTGGCGTGATCGTGATGACCCCCGTCGTCAACGGGTTGGTGAAGTACGCATTGGTGAGGTGGCGGATGTAGAGCGAGCGCTGCTTGCCTGACGATTCAGGCGGGACATACGTGCTCTTGTCGCCCGAGTCCGCCGACCGGATGATCCCTTCGTAGTAGTTGCCAAGGCCCCAATAGGACTTGTGGTTCTGGAGCAGGAACGCCTGCCCGTAGAGGAGCAGGGTGCGACCGCACCCGATTCCCCCATACCACCTCGCACTCGACGCTCCCCGCGGCAGCGCCCGCTTCCGCTGGCGGGTGAAGTTGACATGGCACGTCACTCTAATTCCCTGCGCGAGGTGGGCTCGCTGGCGAGCTGCGCGCCCGTGAGGCAAACTTACCTGCTGGGACGTCGCGCTGCCACTTACGGAGACCGCGTGCCCGTTTGAGAACGCGACGCTGATGATGGGCTGGTCGGCACGGAGGTCACCGAGCGGCGACGGCTCTGCCGCTTCGGCGGAGGATGGGGACGCACCAAGGGCCGACAGCTGAGCCGGAGTCGGCGGAGCCAGCGGAGCTGCCGCCGGGCTGGCCACGGCCGAAACGGCCGCAGTCAACCCCACGATCAAGCAGCAAGCGATCCCAACCCTGGCGAACGTGCAAAGTGCTTACGCATGGCTCCTGTTACGGGTGGGGCGCGCCAGCAAGCTGCTCGCGACCACCCGGACCCGCTCATAATGGCGCACGATCTCAAGGCGCCGCAAGCAGGCGTCCAGGGCGTGATCACCTTCGTGCGCACACCGTTCCAGGGGCTGTGCTCAGTGCTACCCGGCGAAGCAGCCAGAGTCACGCTTTTGGGCACACACGTGATCATTTCGTCGGCCCCGGATGAAGGCCGCCCGGCCCGCAAGCGGATGGTGAAACAGGGTCGCCTCTGGACCCCGACCATGAGCGCTGTGAGCAGCCAGCGAGTGCCCCCGACAGCAGGCATGTCAAATGCGGTCGGTCGCTGGGCGCCCCCGGTTGTCAAGGCCGGATCCGGGAGAGGATGGACCGCTCCGCTTCGTCCGCGAGGACATCGAGCGGTGGCTCCAGGCCGCTCGCTCAGTTCGTAGACGGCACCTCGAGCCGGTGCCCGGAGGGTACCGTCGCTTCGGCGGCAGACGAACCCAGACCATCAAAAAGCCCCGCTGAGGCCGGGCTTCCTAGAGTGCGCCCGAGAGGACTCGAACCTCCACGGACCTTACAGTCCACAAGGCCCTCAACCTTGCGCGTCTACCAATTCCGCCACAGGCGCGTGGGGCGGCCAGTATAGCCCCGCGTCATGGGTCGCCATGCGGTGCCGGACTCAGCAACGGGGGATCCGGCGCTTGGTCTTGAGTCCGTCCTGGGGCCGCGCTACATTTACGAACACATGTTCGACGTACGCAGAGTCCCGTGCCAAACGAGCAAGGAGTCGACGAATGGACCTGACTAAGCGTCAACAGGAGATATTCGACTTCATCAAGCGCTACTCCGCGAAATACGGCTATCCGCCGACGGTTCGGGACATCGGCAAGGCGGTCGGTCTCGCCTCATCGTCCACCGTTCACGCGCACCTTGCGAACCTCGAGCGGATCGGCTTGTTGAGGCGTGACCCGACGAAGCCCCGAGCGATCGAGCTCCTCGGTCAGGCCGCCGCCGGGGTACGGAGCATCGTGCGCCCGGGGCTTCCGCTCGTGGGGCACGTGGCCGCGGGTCAGCCGGTGTTGGCCGAGGAGAACATCGAGGACTATGTCCAAACCCCGGCGTTCGCCGGCGGTGAGGAGGGGGAGTACATCCTGCGGGTGCGAGGGGACTCGATGAACAACATCGGGATCCTCGATGGTGATCTCGTGGTGGTCCGCCAGCAGGAGACCGCCGAGGACGGCGACGTCGTAGTGGCGCTGGTCGGCGACGAGGCGACCGTGAAGCGGTTCTTCCAGGAAGATGATCA
Source organism: Solirubrobacterales bacterium (assembly GCA_019244745.1). GTDB lineage: Bacteria > Actinomycetota > Thermoleophilia > Solirubrobacterales > Solirubrobacteraceae > Palsa-465. The sequence continues at coordinate 8,649 of JAFASF010000240.1, forward strand.
CGTGCGTCTGCAACCGGAGAACGACGCGATGGCGCCGATCCGCAGTCGGGAGGTTCGAGTGCTCGGCAAGGTCGTGGGCCTGATGCGGAGCATCAAATGAGGGCCTTGTTTTGATCGCGCTGGCCGCACCCGAGCAAGGGGCTGAGAGCCTGTTCGACGGGGAGGGTGGTGAGCCCATGCTGGACGAGGTTCTCGCCGGCGTGTGGGAGGGGCTCACCGCCCATCGACCCGCTGCGTGCCCCGTCTGCGGCGAGCGAATGCACCCCGAATACGGCGCCCACGCCCGTCCGATCGGGGGTCGGTGCGAGGGGTGCGGCTCGACGCTGTCTTGAGCCGAGGAGGCGATCGGGCGGCGCGGGGATGGACCAACGCCGTCTTGAGCCGATTAGGCGGTCGGACCCGGCCGATCGACAGCGATCCGATTCGGGACTATCCTCGATAGGGCAGGCTGAGCAGTCGCGGAGGTATGCACCTTCGAGGAAAGTCCGGACATCACAGGGCAAGGTGGTCGGTAACGCCGACCCGGGGAAACCCGCGGGAAAGTGCCACAGAAATGACACCGCCTAAGCCTGGAGCCGCTGCAGCGCTTCAGGCCGGTAAGGGTGAAATGGTGCGGTAAGAGCGCACCGGCGTCGCGGTGACGCGGCGGCCAGGTAAACCCCACCTGATGCTAGGCCAAGCAGGACCGTTCGTAGGTGGCCCGCCAAGGTCCGGGTAGGCCGCAGAGATGGATGGCTGCTCTCGACAGGATCCGGCTTATAGGTCTGCTAAGGGAAGGCTCCGCAATTGCGGGGCCTTTCTAGTTGGCGGCTCAGGGACGAGGCCGCGATCGGCGCACTCGCGCTACCACCTCGTTCATGGTGGCACTGGGGCCCCCGCCACCGCCAAGAGCACCCCCACCGCGCCCGCGGCGAGGAGAGTGGCCACGACCCCCACGCGCGTAAGCAGCAGAGCCACGGCCGCGGCGCCGAGGAGCAGGAACTGCCAGGTCTCGCGCAGGGCGCCCACCAGCGGGATGGCGGCGCCGAGGATCGCGCCGATCGCGGCGGGCCCGGCGCCGTCCAGAAACGACTGGGCGCGCCGGTCGCGCCGCAGCTGCTCAAAGCGCCCGCCGCCTGCCAGCACGAACGCAAACGACGGACAGAATGCGATCATCGCCGCCAGCATCCCGCCGGCGAGACCGTGCGCCGCGTAGCCCACGGCGGCGACCGTGGCGAGGACCGGTCCCGGCGTGACCTGGCCCAACGCGACCGCGTTCAAAAACTGGGTAGAGCTCATCCAGTGATAGGTATGGACGGCGTCCCCCTGCATCAGGGGCACGATCACGAATCCGCCGCCGTAGGACAGCGCGCCCACCTTGAACGCCACCCAGGCCAGAGCGCTGATCCCGCCGGTCCCAACCGCGGCCAGGGGCAGCAGCGGGGCCCATGAGGAGATCTCGCGCCGCCGTCCAAGCCGCATGCTGAGCCCAAACTCGGTCGCGCCGCACGCCAAGAGCACAAGCACCAGATAGGAGCCGGCTATCGCCGCCGACGCCGCTCCCAACACGACGTAGCAGATCCAGCGGACCCGCCGGCGCGTGGTGGCGCGCGCCCGGGTCCAGCTCGCCGGCAGAAGCCCGATGCCGGCATGCACCGCAACCGCCGCGACCGCCGCGCCTGCGCCGGCGCCGGCGCCGCGGATCCAGACCGGCGGTGAGCCTCCCAGAAACGGCACCGACAATGCCAGGATCAACGCGACCCCCGGAACGATGAAGCCGAGTCCGCCGATCACGGCGCCGCTCGGGCCGGCGACCCAGCGGGCGCAGAAGATCGCCAGTTGAGTCGAGGCGGGTCCGGGAAGGAGGTTGCACGCGGCAACCGCGTCCTCGAACTCGCCGGACTCGATCCATTTCCGGCCGATCATCAGCCGCCGAAGCAGGGCAATGTGAGCCGGCGGTCCGCCGAAGCCGGTGACGCCGATCCTCGTCCATTCGCGGGCCACCGTTTTGAGCGGCACGCCGCGCCCGGTCGGGTCAGGGCCGGCAGAGTGGCTGGCGCTGCCCGGCGGGTCCGGGGTTCCGGGCGGGTCCGGGGTTCCGGGCGGGCCCGGGGTTCCGGGCGGGTCCGGGGTTCCGGGCGGCTCCGGGGTTCCGGACGCGTCCGAGCTCCCGGGCGGGCCCGTGCCCGTCATTCCGGCCCCGGCGCTCCGGCCACCCCCTCCAGCGCCGCGCCGTCGAGCCGATGCAGCTTCCACTCCCCCAAAGCCTGAGCGCCGAGGCCCTCGTAGAAATCGAGCGCCGGCGCGTTCCAGTCGAGCGCCGCCCACTCGAGCCGGCCGCATCCGCGCTCGACCGCGACGCTGGCCACGCGCGCCAACAGCGCTCGCCCGACGCCCCCGCGGCGGTGCGCCGGCCTGACGAACAAGTCCTCGAGCCACACCCCGGGGAGGCACTGCCACGTCGAGAACGTCGTGTAGAAGAGTGCGAACCCGACTGGCTCGCCGGACACCTCCGCGATCACCGCCTCCGCCACCGGGCCGGACCCGAACAGCGCCGCCGCCAGCAGCTCCGGCGTCCCCACGACCTTCTCGCGCGCCCGCTCGTAGTCGGCGAGCTCGACGATCATCGAGAAGATCGTCTCGACGTCGCCGCGCTCAGCATCGCGAATCCGGACTGGTGGCCCACCTTGCACTCGAGCGCTCACTCGAGGCGGCACGATACCCGCCGGCGGCGCGGGATCCGAGAAGATGTCCCGCACCGATGCCACCGCTCCTGAACACGGTCCCGAGGTCGCTCAGCCGCATCGGAGCGGCCGCCCAGAATGCACTCGAAGTCGCTCGGTTTGGCGGTCTCGCGACCGAGCAGGAGGCCTCCCCGTACGAGCTGGCGGCCGAGCAGCGGGTCTACCGATTGCGCCACTACTACCCCGACCATGGCCAGCATCAAGCAACCGGACGAGGGCTGCTCCAAGGGCCGCCCGTGCTTCTCGTCCCGCCGCTGATGCTGGCGGCGGACATCTACGACGTCGCGCCGAGCACGAGCGCAGTGACGATCCTCCGCGAGCATGGCTCCGATCCATGGGTGGTCGACTTCGGCGCGCCCGAGCACGAGGAGGGAGGACTGGAGCGCACGCTCGCGGATCACGTGCTCGCGATCTCCGATGCCGTTGACCGCGTCTGCGCTGCCACCGGCTCCGACGTGCACCTGGCCGGTTACTCGCAGGGCGGCATGTTCTGCTATCAGGCGGCGGCGCTCCGGCGCAACGCGGGCCTGGCCTCGGTGATCACGTTCGGTAGCGCCGTCGATACGCGCAACGGGATGCCCTTCGGGTTCCCCGAGCGGCTCGCGACCGGGACCGCCGGCGCGCTGGCCGAGGTATTCCGCGGCACCGCGCTGCCGGCGTGGGCCAGCCGCACCGGCTTCCGGCTGCTCGACCCGATCAAGTCGGTTCGCAACGAGGTCCAGTTCATCCTCCACCTGCACGACCGCGAGGCCCTCATGCCGCGCGAGCGCCAGCGTCGGTTCCTCGAAGGCGAGGGGTGGGTGGCCTGGCCTGGCCCCGCGCTCGCGGACTTCCTGCGCCAGTTCATCGAGCACAACCGGCTGCTCGAGGGCGGGTTCGTGATCGAGGATCGCCTTGTCACGCTCGCGGACATCGAATGCCCGATCCTGTCGGTGGTCGGGACCGTCGATGAGATCGCGCCGGCGGCGGGAGTCCGCGCGATCCGCTGGGCGGCCCCCCGATCCCAGGTGTACGAACTGGCGCTGCAAGCGGGACACTTTGGGCTGGTGGTCGGGTCCAGGTCGCGGACCGCCACGTGGCCACGGGTCGCTCGCTGGACGCGATGGCGAGCGGAGGGAGGAGACTTGCCCCAGGGCGTCGAGCCCGTCCGCACGGACGACGCGGGCGAGCCGGCCGCTCCCGTCCGCAACCGGGTCGAGTACGGCGTCGGGCTGGCCGGCGCGGTCGGTGGCGACGTAGCGCGCCTGGCGCTCGGCGCCACCAGGCGCACCGCCCGCGGCGTACGCGAGCTAACTCGCGAGGCGGCGGCGCAGCTGCCGCGCCTAGCGCGGCTCGAACAGATCCAGCCTGGCACGCGCATTTCGCTCGGGCGACTGGTGGAGGAGCGCCGGCGCAAGGCGCCCGACGACGTCTTCTTCCTGTTCGAGGATCGCGCTTACACTGCCAGGGAGACCAACGAGCGCATCGACAACGTCGTCCGCGGGCTGATCTCGATCGGGGTCCGCCAGGGCGAGCACGTCGGCGTGCTGATGGCCTCGCGGCCGAGCGCCCTCGCGCTGGTGGTGGCACTCAGCCGCGTGGGCGCCGTGTCGGTGCTGCTGCGGCCCGATGGGGACGTGGCCAGAGAGGCGGGGCTCGGGCGGATCGAACGCGTCATCGCCGACCCCGAACGCGCGCCGCTCGCCGCCGACCTGGCGGATGTGGGACCGGGCCTGTCGCACACGTTCGTGCTCGGGGGAGGCGGTGGTCGGCGAGAGCTTCAAACCCCC
>JAFASF010000259.1 GCA_019244745.1 Solirubrobacterales bacterium
CCGAGAACCTGCCGTTCGCTGACGCCACGTTCACCGCGGTCGCCATGTCCATCGTCTTCTTCTTCCTCGACGAACCGCTCGGCGTCCTGCGTGAGTGCCGTCGGGTGCTGCGTCCCACCGGCCGCCTCGCGATCTACACGACCGGGCCCGAGCTTCGCGGCACGCCGGCCGCTCCGGAGCCGATCGCGGGCCGAGGCCACTTCTACACCGACCGAGAACTGCTCGAGCTTGGGCGGCGCGCCGGGCTACACGACGTCGCGGTGCGCAACGAGAGCGGCGGCCAGATGTTGACGGCGCGGGTCTAGCGCCCGGGCGCGAGGAGGTTGTTTGGCACGAACAACTGGCCCTCGTCGAGGACCAGCCTCCAGCCGCCATCGATCCGGTGGAAGCTCGCGTCGACGTATCCGCGGTACCGGGCGCACGGCCCCGCACGATTGACGCGGGCGGTAGCAGCATTGGGGTCACTGGCCGAGATCGTGACTCTCAAGCACCGAGACGGGTACCCGTAGGCCGCCGCGATCCCGGCCGCGCCGGCGCCGTCCTCCTGAGTGGTCGGAGTCGTACCGAGGGTGGCGGACGGGTTATGACGCGCCGCGCTCGATGTGACCGCTATGAAGACTCCGAGGAGCGCCGCCGTTGCGATGATCGCGCCGCCAGCGACGAGCGCTCCACCCCCACGGCCACGACCGCGCCGCCCGATCGTGACGGTGATCTCCGCCTCCGAGGGCCGATGCGCCGGCGCGACCGGGCGGATGTGGCGTCCTCCTTCGACCATATGGCGAGCAGTATCGCGCGGGAAACCGGACGGGTAGTATCCGCGCGTCAAACGGTGATCGTCGAGATGCGCGAATACACGTTGCAGGCCGGCAAGGTACCCGAGTACCTGCAACTCTACGAGCGCGAGGGGCTCGAGATCCAGCGCGAGATCCTGGGGCAGATGGTCGGCTACTACTCGACCGAGGTCGGCTCGGCGATCAACGAGGTCGTGCATCTGTGGGCGTATGACAGCTTCGAGGACCGCCGGCAGCGCCGCGCGCGCCTGGCCGCCCACCCGGGCTGGCAGGCGTATGTGACGAAGATCAGGCCGATGCTCGTCGAGCAGCGCAACCGCATCCTGACGCCGGCGCCGTTCTTCGAGCCGGAGCTGCGCCGGTGAGAGAGCGGCGAGCGTGAACGCCCTGGAGGAGCGCGTGGCGATCGTGACCGGCGCCGCGCAGGGCATCGGCCGGAAGATCGCGGAGGGGCTGGCCGGCGAGGGGGCGAGGGTGGTGGTGGCCGACGTCCGGGCGGCCGAGCCGGTAGCGCAGGCGATCCATGGGCTCGCGGTCGAGGTCGACGTCTCCGACCAGCTGGCCTGCGAGCGCATGGCGCAGACCGCAATCGATGCCTTCGGCCGGATCGACGTCTTGGTCAACAACGCCGGCATCTACACCTCGCTCGTGCCGACGGCGTTCGAGCAGCTCTCGGTGGAGGAGTGGAAGCGCGTGTTCGACGTCAACGTGCTCGGCATGTATCTGGCCACGCGGGCGGTGGCGCCGTTCATGCGCCAGGCCGGCGCCGGCCGCATCATCAACCTCGCCTCGGGCACGCCCTACAAGGGGGTGCCGTTCTTCCTGCACTACGTGGCCAGCAAGGGCGCGGTGATCGCCATGACGCGCGGCCTGGCCAAGGAACTCGGCGGCGACAACGTGCTCGTCAACGCGGTGGCGCCGGGGTTCACGATGTCCGACGGAGTGCTCTCCAATCCCGTCCAGCTCGAGCAGCTGCAGGAGGTCTCGGCCAAGGCTCGAGTGCTCGTCAGGGACCAGTACCCCGAGGACGTTGTCGGCGCGGTGCTGTTCTTCGCCGGCGAGGCGTCCTCGTTCATAACCGGTCAGTCGCTCGTGGTCGACGGCGGCGCCTACTTCAATTAGTCGCCGGTGGAGCTCCAGGTCGTCGAACATCGCTTGACCGACGGGGAGGCGCTCGAGCTCGAGCCCGCGCCGCGCGTCGTCTACGACGTGAACGCTGACGGCGCCGACTACTCCACGGGCTCCCGTGCCATCAAAGGTCCAAAGCACGTGCTTTCGTTCGAGCTCACGCCCAAAGCGTCGGGCTCCGCGCTGCTCGGCGCATCACTTGCGCTGCCGACCGACGAGCAGCGGCTGATCCGCTGCGACCGCGTCGACTTCCCTCCGGGTGGCGTCGCCTATCTACACACCCACCAGGGCCCCGGCATCCGGGTACTCCTGCACGGCTCAATCCGGATCGAGACCGGCGGTCGCTCCCACGACTACGGGCCGTTCGAGGCGTGGTTCGAGCCCGGACCTGAGCCGGTGTTCGCCGCCGGGTCCGCAGACGAGCCGACCGCTTTCGTCCGCTGCATGGTGCTCCCCGCCCACCTGAAAGGTCAGCGGTCGATCCGCTACGTCCGCGACGAGGACGCCGACAAACCCAAGCCCCAGCGCTACACGGTGTTCGTCGACGAGCTCCTTCCCGAGGACCCGTGACCGCAAGGCGAACCGGTGGAAGGCTGCTCGCCGACCAGCTTGCGCTGCACGGTTGCGAGCTGGCTTTCTGCGTTCCGGGCGAGAGCTACCTGCCCCTGCTCGACGGGCTGTTCGACCACCGCGACGGGCTGCGCCTGGTCACCTGCCGGCACGAGGCGGCGGCGGCGAACGCCGCCGAGGCGAGCGGCAAGCTCACCGGCCGGCCCGGCGTGTGCATCGTCACGCGCGGCCCGGGCGCCACCCACGCCGCCGTCGGCGTGCACACCGCGCGCCAGGACTCGACGCCCCTACTTCTGCTCGTGGGCCAGGTCGCGCGCTCTCAGCGCGGCCGCGAGGCGTTCCAGGAAATCGAGCTCGAGCAGGTGTTCGGCTCGATCGCCAAGGGCGTGTTCGAGATCAGCGACCCCGACCGGATCCCAGAGGTCGTGGCCAGCGCGTTCACGCTCGCCGCCAGCGGTCGCCAAGGACCGGTGGTCGTCTCATTGCCCGAGGACATCCTGAGCCAGGAGAGCACGGCGCCCGACGCCCAGCGGTACGCCGCCCGCGAGCCCGCGCCCGACCCAAACCACTTCTCCGAGCTCAAACGACTCCTCGAAGGCGCCCACCGTCCGCTCGTACTCCTCGGCGGGGGACCTTGGAACGCCGAGGCGAGCACGCGCCTGAGCGCCTGGGCGCAGGCATGCGAGCTGCCGGTGGCCGCGTCTTTCCGCCGCCAGGACATCGTGGACAACCAACTCGGCTGCTACATCGGAGATGCCGGGCTCGGCATGAATCCGCGCCTGGCGCAGCGGATCCGCGAGGCCGACCTGCTCATCGCCATCGGCCCGCGCCTGACCGAGGTCGAAACCCAGAGCTACACGCTCCTGCGACCGCCGGTTCCGCAGCAGATGCTCGTCCACGTCTACCCCGATGCGCGCGAGATCGGGCGCGTGTATCAGCCGCGCCTGGGCGTGCTCGCGGGGGTGCGGTCGTTTGCCGCCGCTCTCGAGGCCTCGGCCCAGGTGAGCGGGGAGCGTTGGGCGGACCGGACGCGCGCGGCACGCTCCGATTACGAGGCGTGGTCGCGCCCGCCGAAGCCGAGCCCGTCGTCCGGGGTCGATCTCGGCGACGTGATGAGAAGCGTGCGCGCCGTGCTGCCCGATGACGCGATCATCTGCAGCGGGGCCGGCAACTACACGCTTTGGGTGCACCGCTTCTTTCGCTATCGGGGGTGGGGTACGCAGCTTGCACCCCAGAGCGGGTCGATGGGCTACGGCGTCCCCGCTTCGCTCGCCGCGCAGTTGCTCCACCCGGAGCGCGCGGTCGTGGCGTTCGCGGGCGACGGCTGCTTTCAGATGGCCGGCCAGGAGCTCGCGACGATGGTTCAGGAGCGTCTG
>JAFASF010000364.1 GCA_019244745.1 Solirubrobacterales bacterium
CCGACCTCGCGCGCATCCATGATCGCCTGCGAGAGCGCAACGTCGAGGTGATCACCGCCCTCGACGTCGGGCACGCGCTCAGCGTGTTCATCCGCGACCCCGAAGGCAACATCGTCGAGCTCTATTGCGCCACCGGCCGCCCTCGTCTGGAGCAGCCGCGAGCGCTGGATCTGGACCGCGAGCGGCAATGACTCGCACGCGGTCATGGAATAGATCGCGGCCCTCTGCGTCATTGACCGGTGAACCGCAGCACCTCAAGTGGCCGCAACCCCGAAAGGAGACACTCCGATGCACAAGCTAAGAGCTGCCGCCATCTGTGTGACGGTGATGCTGCTCGCACCGGCAGGAGCGCTGGCGAAAACGTTCACCGTCGCCGTCGGACCGCCGGGGAAGGTCCCGGCACATCTTGACTTGTCCGCGTTCTTCCCGTCGGCACTGACTATTCATCCCGACGACTCGGTTCGCTTTCAAATCAACGGCTTTCACGACATCGCTTATCTGCCGCCGGGCATGGCGCCGCCCCCGTTGGCGATCCCCGAGCCGGGCTCTCGGGCGGGTTACATCCGCGACGCCGCTGGGGCGCCGTTCTGGTTCGACTCGGCGCCCAAGCTGCGGGTGAATCCGATCGTCGCGCAGCCGGCGGGCACCGGTCTGCTCGATCCCGCCGCATACGCCAACTCTGGGCTGCCGAGCCGCAGCACGCTGACCGGAAGCTACGTCCTGCGGTTCGCGCGTCCCAGCACCTACCGCCTGTACTGCCTGGTGCACCGTGGGATGACCATCGTCGTGCGGGTGGTGCCCAGGAGCCGTCGGATTCCCGCCCCGGCGCGGGTTCAAGCGACGGCGCAGGCGCAGTTTCGGGCCGGACTGCATCTGGCCCGACGCCTGGAGGCGTTCAGGCCACCTCGCCTGACGGTGCTGGCCGGCCACGACGCGGGCCCGGTGTCGTGGATGCGCTTCTTCCCCGAGCACCTGAGGATCCGAGTCGGACAGACGGTCACCTTCAGGGTCGACTCGATGATGGAGCCACACACCATCACGTTCGGCCCCGAGTCCTACACCGGCGCCATCGAGCGCACCCTGAACGAGCCACAGCCCGTCCCAGACGGTCCACCTGCCGTGGTGTTCAACCCGCTCGGCGTCTACCCGAGCGAGCCGCCGGGAGCGCCGCTGATCTACACGGGGGCAAACCACGGCAACGGGTTCCTCAACAGCGGGATGCTCGACACCGACCCGCACACGCCCAACCCCTCGAGTGTGCGGATCAGGTTCACCAGGCCCGGCACATACCACTTTGAGTGCGTGATCCACCCGGACATGGACGGCACCGTCACGGTGACGCCATGATCGCCAGGCCGACGCCCCGCGGGAGACGGCGATCACCCATGCACCGGCGAACGCGGTCACGATCCACCTCCTGGAAGCGGCGGCGGCGGCCCGAACACCGCGGTCGTGGCACTGGGAGCGCGCTCGTCCGGTTCGCCGAGCGGCACAGCCACGGCCGCGGGCGGCGCGCGACGCGGCTCGAGTTGCTCGTCCCGCGCGGCTGGACGCATCCCGAGAAACGGAAGCTCGACGCCTGGTACCGCCGCATCGGCTACGGAGCGGTGAGCACCGCCAGCGTCGACAGCGCCTATCCACGGCTGGCGCCGCTGCTGTGCACACCCTGCGACTTCGTCGTCTACGAGAAGCCGCTCACCGCCGCGCGAACCCCGCGCGAAGACTGACATGAGTGATAACACGCAACCACGAAACAACACGCAACTGAGGTGACGAACATGACAACCGCATCTATCGAGAACGGGTTGGTTGGCGCGTGGAACGCGCAAGTGACATTTGTCGAGGGACCACGCGAGGGTGAAACGGAGCCGGTGCTCCTCACCTTCCTCGCCGACGGTGTGGTGGTCCACGCGGATCGGATCCCGGTGTTCAACGGCCAGCTCCCCCGCGGCATCGGCGAGTGGGCCGGCGAGAGCGACCGCTTCTCTTACTGGTTCAACGTGGTCCTGAACGAGCCGTCGGGACGGCCCACCCACGTCGTCTACGTCCACGGGCAAGGAACGCTCGCCGCAGACGGAACGAAGTTCACCGCGAGCGGCGGGGGCGAGGTCTACGGAAGCAGCGGAGAGCTGCTCTTCGCCAATCGCGCAAACGTCGAGGCCAGCCGCGCGCCCTTCATGAACAGAGCTCGCGAGTCTTGTGGCCACTGAAGTGAATCTCAAGAAAGGAACGGAAATGGAACTGAGAACTGATGTCGACCTCGCGCCTTCGTCCGCGACGAAAGCGCGATCGCCTCGTGAACAGGTTATGGAGATGATCAGCGGCTACTGGGTGTCGCAGATCTGCGGGACCGCCGCGCGCCTCGGTCTCGCCGATCTCCTCCTGGACGGTCCGCACACCGTCGCCGAACTGGCCCGAGTCACCGGGTCCGACGCCGATGGCTTGGGCCGGCTGTTGCGGGCAGCCGCCACGATCGGTTTGTTCGCGGAACTCGAGAGCGATCAGTTTGACCTCACGCCGCTCGGGGAGCAGCTATGCGACGGCGATCCGTCGGGGTCGCTGCGCGACCGCGCGATCGCTCTGACCTCTGCCGGTCACTGGCTGCCTTACGGGCGTCTGTTCGACGCCGTGGTCTCGGGTCAGGCACAGGACCACGCGGCGCTCGGCACGAATGCCTGGGCTTACTACGCCGAGCATCCGCAGGAGCGCTGGCACTTCGCGCGGACGATGGGCAGCTTCTCCGCCGAGGCCTCCAGAGCCGTCGTGCGCCATTACGACATCACTCGGTTCCGCCGCATCGTCGATGTCGGCGGCAGCCAGGGGGCCCTGCTAACTGGTCTGCTGGCAGCCGCACCGTCCGCCCGCGGCGTGCTGTTCGACCTGCCGGAGGTGGTCGAGGGCGCACGCGAAGCGCTCGCCGACCGCGGTCAGGCTGATCGTGTCGAGTTGGTGGGCGGAGACTTCTTTCACGAGGTGCCCGCAGGAGGCGACCTGTACGTCCTGAAGTCGATCCTCCATGACTGGGACGACGAGCGGGCGTCGCAGATCCTCAGCAACGTTCACCGCGCCTGCGACCCCGGCGCCCGGCTGGCGGTGATCGAGCTGCTCCTGCCCTCGCAGCCCGCACCCTCGTTCGTGCATCTGGCGAACCTGCTCATGCTGGTCGAGCTGGGGGGCCGGGAACGCAGCCTCGAGGATTACACACGGCTGCTTGCCCAGACGGGATTCCTGCTTGATCGCACTATTCCGGTTCCCGGCTCGACATATCCATGGACAGTGATCGAGGCAATCCGTCAGGAGGTGTGAAGTGGAAGCGAACGCGATTCAAAAGAGCCGACTGGCGGTCTGGGAGCGCTGGTGGAGCAGTGTCGATGGCAAACCGGGTGCGGTTGTCTGGGACGCCGCCGAGTCAGACCTAGTGGCCGACCTCGAGGTGTTCGCCGACGCGTTCACCCCAGACCTGCCGGTGGTCGATCTCGGGTGCGGCGACGGGCGCCAGACCCGCTTTCTCGCGCGGCACTTCCAGACGGTGATTGGCGTCGACATCTCGCCGGCTGCGATCGAGCACGCGCGGGCCGCGGACGACCTCGAGAACGTCAGCTATCGCGTGCTCGACGCGCGTTCCTCCGCGGAGGCAGAACGCCTGCACGACGAGCTCGGCGATGCGAACGTGTACATCCGGGCGTGCTCCAGGCTCTGCCCGCCGCTGACCGCCCGGACGCGGTGCGAAGCGTCGCCGCATTGCTCGGCGAGACAGGAACGCTGTTTGCGAAGGAGCTGCCACCGGAGGCTGACGCCTACTTCGCGGAGCAGGTGCAGCGGCACGGCATCTGGCCCGAACTCGAGCGCGTGATGCGGCTGGTTCCGCCGGGAGAGATCACCGGGCCAGAACTCGTGGCCCTGTTCACGGCGGATCACTTCGGAGTGATCGGCACGGGTGCGAGCCACATCCGCACGGTCAGCGTCCTGCCGGACGGCGAGCCGATCAATGTGCCCTCGATCTACCTGCTGGCTCGACCCCGCGCCGCCGGCGCCCGAGCTGATCGTCTCGCGGACCTCGAGGAACCGGACGCCCGAGCGGTCAAAGAACGCGCACGGATCATGTGGGCGGCGGGCGACTCCCCGGCCTTCGCCCGGATGATCGCGGACGCCGGGGCTGCGAGCGCCAGGCGTCCCGGCGCCGCCCGTGGCGTGAGGCTCCTCGATGTCGCATGCGGGGACGGGAACGTCGCGATCCCGGCAGCACGGGCGGGCGCTAGCGTGACGGCGCTCGACCTGACTCCCGAGCTGCTCGCGGCCGGCCGCGAGCGCGCGGCCCGCGAGGGGGTGAGCATCGACTGGTTACTCGGCGACGTCGAGGAGCTTCCGTTCGACGATGAGAGCTTCGACGCGGTCGCGTCGAACTTCGGCGCGATCTACGCGCCACGCCACGCTGTTGCCGCCAGGGAACTCGCGCGCGTCTGCCGCCCAGGCGGGACGATCGTCATGACCGCCTGGGCGCCGGGCGGGTTCAACGCGCGCCTGGCGGAAATCGGTGCGAGGTACATACCGGCGCCCCCGTTCCCCGAGCCGCCCAGTCTGTGGGCCGATCCGGAGCACGCGCAGGAGTGCTTCGAGGGCACCAACATCGATGTTGGCTTTGAACGCGACACAGCGCGTGCACGCTTCCCTTCGGTGCGGGAGTCGGTGGAGTTGATGGGTCGCTCCTATGGCCCTGCCGTGCTCGCCCGCGAGCGGCTGATCGAGGAAGGGAATTGGGAGCCCCTGCGGACCGAGATCGCCGCCGAGCACGAGCGCTGGGCCACGCCGGTCGCGGACGGCGTCCAGATCGACATGGACTACGTCGTCATCACCGGCCACAAGCGCGCTGAGCGACCGCTGACCGGAGGCGAACGGTGAGCTCGTCGCTGACCGATCGCGGGACCTATAGCCTCGCGAATGCAGCCGAGCAGGCGCGGCAGCGATTCGCGAGCCTTGAGGCGTGCTTCGACGGGGTAACGATCCGTCACCTCGAGGAGATGGGGGTGGCGCCCGGATGGTCATGTCTCGAGGTCGGCGGGGGCGGCGGCTCGATCGCGCGCTGGCTGGCCGAGCGGGTCGGCCCGCGCGGACGCGTGGTGGTCACCGACATCGACCCGCAACGTCTGCGCGTCGAGCTACCGAACAGTGAGGTGCGTCGGCACGACATCACGCGCGATCCCCTCGAACGGGAGACCTTCGACCTCGTGCACGAGAGGCTCGTGCTCGTGCATCTGCCCGAACGCGATCGGGCGCTGGATCGGATGATCACCGCGCTCAAGCCCGGCGGCTGGCTACTGATCGAGGACTTCGACATCACCTGGATGCGGCTGACCCCCGCGTGCGAGCCCGCCGACGCGCTCCTGTTCCGAAAGGTGATCGGATCCTTTCACGAGATCCTCACCCGCGCCGGGGTTGATCCGGCGTACGGGCGGCGCTTTCACACGGTGCTGCGCGAGCGCGGTCTCGTCGACGTTCACGCCGAGGGCCACATCGAGATTGCCGCGGGCGGATCACCGGCGTGGCGGCTGCACCAGGCCAATGTCGAACAGCTACGCGACCGGCTTGTCGGAAGCGGTCTGCTGGACGATGACGAGATCGAGCGCTTCCAGCGGCTCGTGGGGTCGCCCGAGTTCTCCTCCAACTACCACCCGTTCGTCTCCGCCCGCGGCCGGCGCCCCGGTCGAGCCCGTCGTGATCGTGGGTCACAGGACGGCCTCGGGTCGCCGAACGGGACCTCGCGCGAGTCGTTTGAAGAGGAAGCGGGCGGAAGATCGACGGACGGACGCCGGAACTCCGGAGTCGCCGCGCACCAGGCGCGTGCAACCAACAAGTCCGCGGACGCGCGCTTGTTCGAGCTGATCGAGGGCTACAAAGGCTCACAGGTCGTGGCCGCGGTCGCCGAGCTTGGCGTGGCGGATGTTCTAGCGGCGGGCCCGACCTCGACTGAGGAGGTGGCACGCGTGTGCGGAGCTGACCCTGACGCAATGCTGCGGCTACTGCGCTGCGGTGCGACGGTGGGGCTGGTCGAGGAGGTCACAGCGGAGCAGTTCTCGCTCACCGAGATGGGAACGTACCTGCGCAGGGGAGAGCGCTCGCTGCGCGACGCCGCGACCGGGCTTACCGGGCCCACCCATTGGCAGCCGTGGTCGCGGCTCGCCGACGGGGTGCGTACCGGACAGCCGACCGCGGCGCAGACACTGGGCAGCGATGTCATGAGCTATGCCGCCGCCCACCCCGAGGAGGGCGCACGGGTTTGAGAGTGCGATTCCCCGGGGCGTGTTGCCGCATCTGGCGGACGCGATCCAAACCGCATTCGCCAGCGCGATGAACCTGATTCTGTTGATCGCCGGGATAGTCGCGCTCGCCGGCGCGAGTCTGGGCGCTCTGCTCGTTGGCTCAGGCGACTCGCCGCTCAGCGCTCTCTGCAACCCATCGCAGGACCGCCGATGCCGGGAGCTAGACCGGCAGTGCCCGCGGTGCCTGTGGCGATCGCGCCGAGCAGGCCGCGATCTGCGCGCCGGTACGACCGGGCCACTCCCGAGACGACCAACAACACATCAGATCAAACCAAGGAGGCCAGACCATGACCGAGACTCAGACAGACACGCTCGCAGGCCAAGGCACGCTGTCAGCGGAGCTGATGCGAATGATCCACGGGTACCGCATCTCGCAGATCGTGGCCGCGCTCGCGCAGCTCGGAATCCCCGATGAGCTCGCCGACCGGCGACGCTCGAGCGACGAGCTGGCAACGGCTACCGATGCCGACCCTGACGCGCTCGCGCGGCTGCTGCGAGCCGCGGCCACGATCGGGCTGCTGGACGAGCACCAGCAGGACTTCTTCACGCTGACCAAGCTCGGAGCGCTGCTGCGAACCGACGTCCCGGGCTCCCTGCGCGACGCGGCGATCGCCATCGCCGGACCTGGCCAGTACCGGCCGTGGGAGCGCCTGCTGGACGCTGTGCGCAGCGGGCGCTCCCCAGCCGCCGCCGCGCTCGGCCGCGACTTGTGGGACTACTACCGAGATCATCCCGAGGAGGGCAACCGGTTCGTGCGCACGATGAGCTGGGTGTCAAACAGCGGTCTCGACGAGCTTCTGGCCAGCTACGACACCTCGGCGTTTCGCCGCATCGTGGATGTCGGCGGAGCGGGCGGAGAGCTGATCGCCGCGATCCTGACGCGCAATGGAGATGCGAGTGGCGTCCTGTTCGAGCTGCCTGCGGTGATCGAACGTGCCCGTGGTTCATCCCTGGTTCAGCAGCTCGATGGCCGCGTCGAGCTCATAGTCGGAGACTTCCTCGACGAGGTTCCGGACGGCGGCGATCTATACCTGCTCAAGCAGATCCTGCTCAACTGGGACGACGAGCACGCACAGCGCATCCTGCGCAACTGCCACTGTGCCGCGCCCCCCCGCAGCAAGCTGCTGGTGATCGAATGGCTGCTTCCGAGCCAACCGCAGCTCTCCGGCGTGCATCTGCTCAACCTCAACATGCTCGTGATGCTCGGCGGCAAGCAGCGCTCGGCCGAGGAATACAGAGGGCTCCTCGAGGCGACCGGCTATCGCGTCGAGCAGACCATCCTCACCGGAGCCTCGGCTTACCCCTGGAGCATCATCGAGGCCACTCGCGTGTAACCGTCAGCAGCGAACTATGATTGCAGACGGCGTCACCATTCCGGTGCCGATCGAGACTCGGCGCCTGCTGCTGCGTCCGTTCACCCCCGGAGACATCGAGCAGATCCACTACATCTATTCCGACCCGGCGGTCTGGACACACATCGACGGGGTCGAAGCATCGCGCTCGCTTACCGAGACGCGCCGGCGAGTCGATCGCTTCATCACCTGCCAGCGCCAGCATGGCTACAGCTTCTGGGCGGTCCGCGAGAAGCGGACGGGCGAACTGGTCGGAGACGGCGGACTCATCCCGCGAGTCTGGCGCGGGCCCGAGATTGAGCTCGGCTACCGGTTCGCTCGCAGCCACTGGGGGCAGGGGTTCGCAACCGAGGTCGCGACGGCGTGGCTAAGCGCCGCCTTCGAGCACCTGGAACTCGAGCGGATCGTCGCCGTCGCCCGCGCCGACCACCTGGCCTCTAGGCGAGTGATGGAGAGGATCGGGATGACCCTCGAGGCGTTTGAGGGAGCGGATGTCGTCTACGCAATTAGGCGGGCGACGCCACACCAGCGAGAGGCGGCCCGCGGTCCTCGTTCGCCAATGAGCGATCAATAGGCCCGCTCAGGTGCAAGCTCCGCCTGGGCCGCCTGTGAAGCGCCGGGGCCGATCATCGTCAACGCGAGCACCGCGCCGGCGATCGCGAAGGCGACGACCACCGCAAATGCGAGGTGAAAACCGGAGGTCAGAGCGCGCGCCGCGCTCGCGCCGCCATGCAGGAGATGAGCGGTGTGCGAGGCCGCGATCGTGGAGGTGACGGCGATGCCAATCGCTCCACCGATCTGCTGGGAGGTGTTGATCAATCCAGATGCGAGCCCCGCATCGCGCTCACGTATGCCCTGCAACGACGCGATACCCACAGACACGAACGCGAACCCAAGCCCGACCGGGACCACCAGAAACCCGGGCAGCAGGTGGGCCGCGTAGGTGCCCACCACCGGCAGGCGCGTGAACCACGATTGAGCGAGCCGAGCATACGATAGGAGACCGCCCGTAGGCGGGCTCGGTGCTGCTCGAAGCGGTCAGCCAGCCAATCTTGGTCGTTCATGTCACATCTATCGCGCGGCGCGTGTCTTACATATGGACCCATCAGATCGCGCGGATGTGACAAGCCCACATACCAAACTGCTCCAGCGAAGCCAAGGACAGGACAAATGTCAACCGACCTCCAATCCAACAAAGCGGTGATCAGACGCTTCCATGACGCGACCAATACCCGCGATCTGGACGTGATCTCGAAGACGACCGAGGAGCTGTTCGCGCCGGACGCGCTGATCCGCACGCCATTGCCAGTTGGCGCGACCGGGGCGCAAGCAATGACGGAGGTGTTCGCCCGACTCCTTCGAGTCTTACCCGACCTCCACGTCGCGATCGAGGATCTGATCGCGGAGGCGGACAAGGTCGTCAGCCGCAACACGGTCACGGGCACCCACCTGGGTGAGTACCTGGGCCACGCCCCGACCGGCAAGCTCGTCACTTACAACGAGATCTTCATCTTCCGCTTCGCAGATGGGCGGATCGCTGAGACCTGGGGCGTCGTCGACGTCGTCTCGCAGATGAGACAGCTCGGCGTAATTCCAGACATCCCCGGCGATCCACACGTCGAGGCGGCCCACCGCGCCGAATGACGACAGGAAGCAACCAAGCTGCGATGAGCATCCCCAAAAGCTTCCTCAACGACGGCTCCAGCGAGACGATCCGTGGTAGATGGCAGCTTGACCCACAGCGCTCGAGCGTCGAGTTCCGCGTCGGGCTCAGTTGTGGGGACTGCTGACCGTCAAAGGCCACTTCGCCGACTACGAGGGTCGTCTCGACCTGAGCGCCACCCCGGCAATCGAGGTGACGATCGCGGCCGCCAGCGTCCAGACCGGCAACCGTAAGCGCGATCAGCACCTGCGCTCGGCAGACTTCTTGGATGCCGAGAACCATCCGCGGGTGCGGTTCGTCTCCGACTCGGTCGATCTGCTCGGCCACACGCTCACGGCGCGGGGTCGTCTTTTCGCCCGCGACCAGGCGATCCCGCTCGAAGTGAACGCGCTGGTCCGCGAGGTCGACGGCGAGCTCGAGATCGAAGCGG
>JAFASF010000052.1 GCA_019244745.1 Solirubrobacterales bacterium
CTCCGCGCAAGATGGCCTGACCGAGCATCCAGCCGCACGGCACGACATTGGTCACGCCGAACAAAGGTGAATATGTGCCAAGGATGCTGGTCATAGGTCGTACTCCTTCTCGTAGAGCAGGGTAACTCAGCCCACAGTCATTTGCAAGGCCGCCAGACGAAAAATTCCACTGCTCGGTGTGTGAACGCGTGGAATAGATGAATTGGTTACGCGACGGTCCCTAGGGAAGCCGCCCCGACCAGCGCGCGGATCCCGCCGCCGCCAGCAGCAGCAGCACCAGTCCCCCGATCGCGAACTCGGCGGTGATCTCCCGCTTGCGGCTCACGCTCCCGAGCTGGGTGCCAAGGTGCTTGTAGATCGAGCTGAGCTCATCGGCGCTCTGGGCGTTGAAGGCTCGCGCGCCGGAGTTGGTGGCTATCTCCTGCATGAGCTGCGGGTCGGGAGGGACCGCCAGCGGCGCGCCGAGGGGGTCCGGATTGGGCAGCACGCCGTTGAAGGTGCCAAGCGCGACCGTGTAGATCGGGATCTTGTCGCGCCGGGCCTGCTGGGCCACGGTGGCCGGGTTGGGTCCGGCATTGGCGGCGCCGTCCGAGAGCAGCACGATGGCCGCCGGCGGGTGCTTACGGTTGCCGCCGCCGAGCAGCTGGAGCGCCAGGTTGAGCGCGTCGCCGGTGTCGGTCCCGCCGCTCGCGGTCTCCGAGTCGATGAGCGCGCGCGCCACGGCGTGGTTCGTGACCGGAGCCTGCACGGTGTCGGGGGAAGTGCCGAAGCCGATCGCACCAACGCGTGCCGTCTGCGGCAGCCGATCGATGAACGCGTTCGCGGCCGCGATTGCGGCAGCGATTCTGCTGGGCTGAACGTCGTTCGCCGCCATCGACCCCGAATGGTCGATGACGAGCATCATCGACGTCTGACCGACCGCGGCGCGGTAGGTAACCCGCGGGCGGGCGAGCGCGACGGCGAGCACGGCGATCGCAGCCAGGGCGAACGCGGCCGGAACATGGCGCTCCCAGTTCGGCACCGCCTCGACCGCCCCCCGAAGCGTGGAGAGCGCCGGGAACCGGATCGCATAGCGCTTGGCCCTTCGGCGGGCGCGCAAGTACAGAGCGAGCGCGAGCGGAACGAGGGCGAGGGCGAAAAGCCACAGTGGGGAGGCGAAGCTCATCGCAGCTGGCGGCCGAGCTCCAAGAGCCAGTCCTGGTCGGTGGACAGAACTGCGTGGTGCACACGCAGGCGGCGCAGCTCGCTCGCGACCTCCTGGCGTCTGGCAGCCTCGAGCTCGGCGAACCGCCGGCGCACGCGTCCGCGTGAGGTGTTCACCTCGATACGGGCGCCGGTCTCGGGGTCGACGAGGGCCAGGTAGCCGACCGCGGGTAGCTCCGCTTCGCGCGGATCGACGATCTCAACCGCGAGCACCGAATGGCGCAGGCGGAGGGATCCGAGCGCGCGCTCCCAACCTCGCTGATCGCGGAAATCGGATATCACGACGGCCAAGCCCGGCTGGGTCGCCAGGCGCCCTACCCGTCGCAGAGCATCGGCAAGCGCCTCGGACTCGTGCCGCCCATCGGGCGAGACTCCCTCTGCCAGCGTCCGGCGCACGGCGACGACGCCCGGCTTGGAGCCGCGCGGCGGGAGCACGCGCGGCGGCCCCGCGCCGAACGCGACCAGCCCCACGCTGCCCGCGCGGCGGACGCCGAGCCGCCCGAACACGTGGGCCGCTCCCTCAGCCACGTCCGCCTTCAGACGGCGCGCGGTGCCGAACGCCATCGAGGCGGAGACGTCGAGCACGATCCATGTCGTGAGCGCGCGTTCGGGGACGTGCAGGCGAACGTGTGGGGTCCCGGTGCGGGCGGTCGCCGCGGCATCGATGTGGCGCACGTCGTCGCCGATCTCATAGGGGCGCAGCTGGGCCAGCTCGGTCCCGATGCCGACGCCAGCCGCGCGGCGATCGCCCGGAAGCGTTCGCGCGACCAGTCGGTTGACCGCGACGTCGAGCGCCTCAACCAGCGGCTCGGCGAGCGGGCCCGGCCCTTGGCGGGCGGCCGGAGGCGCCAGCAGCGTGTCCGTCACGCCGTCCTCATCGCTCCGGTGGTGAGGTCCGCGAGGTCGTCGCGCATGAGTCGGTTGGCTCCCGGCTCGGTGACCGCGGTCAGGATCCGCTCGAGCAGCTCGTCGGCCGTCACTCCCTCGCTGAGCGCGTCGTAGGACAGCACGATGCGGTGTCGCAGCAGGTCGGGTGCGAGATCGCGGATGTCCTGGGGCTCGACATGACCGCGGCCACGCAGCAGCGCCAGTGTACGCGCGGCAGCGACCAGGCCAATCGGCCCACGCGGGCTGGCTCCGAACTCGATCAACCCGCTGATGTCCCCGAGCCCGTAGTTCGCCGGATGACGCGTCGCGTCCGCGAGCGCGACCGCGTAGCCGATCACGTCACGGTCCACGATGACCGTCCGGGCCACCTGGCTGTGGCGGCGAAGATCCTCGAGCGACAGGCACTCCCTGACCCGGGCAGGATCGACCAGACTCCGGCCCACCACCGCCGCCTCCTCGCCGATGCTCGGGTAGTCGACGAGGATCTTCATCAGGAACCGATCGACCTGCGCCTCTGGCAAGGGATATGTCCCCTCGGACTCGATCGGGTTCTGCGTTGCCAACACGATGAACGGCAACGGCACGTTGTACGTCGTCCCGCCGATCGTCACCTGTTGCTCCTGCATGACCTCGAGCAGCGCCGACTGGACCTTGGCCGGCGCGCGGTTGATCTCGTCGGCGAGCAGGAAGTTGTGAAACACGGGTCCCAGCTCGGTGTCGAAGGTCCCGGTGTCGGGTCGCCACACGCGCGTGCCCACCAGGTCGGCCGGCACCAGGTCAGGCGTGAACTGGATGCGGCTGTACGAGCCGCCGAGGACCGCGGCCAGCGTCTTGACGGTCAGCGTCTTGGCCAGCCCGGGGACGCCTTCGAGCAGCACGTGACCGCTGGCGAGGAGGCTGACGAGCAGACGCTCGAGCATCGCGTCCTGTCCGACGATCACGCGCTTTATCTCGTAGAGCGCCTCCTGCAAGCCATCTCGCGCCTCCGCGCGTAACTGGTTCCCGTGCTCGATGTCTGTCATTTGTCCTCCATGGTGTGTCATCTAGGCGAGCCGGCGGAACCAGTGCAGAGACAGGACGCTGCCGAACAGCAGCAGCACCAGGCCCCCACCGGCGAAGCTCGCGGTGATCTCATGTCTTACGTTCTTGTGGCCAAGCTGAGTGGCCAGGTGTGCGTACACGGCGCTCAGCCCACTGGTGTCGGCGGCTGTGAAGGCGCGGCCCTTGGAGTTGCCGGCGATCTCGGCGAGCTCTTGCCCGCTGACCGGCACCGGCGTGATCACCGTTTTGGAGCCGCGCTTGATCGGAATCGTCCCGTTCGGCGTGCCGAGCGAGATGGTGTAGATCGGGATGTGATCCGCCGCGGCCTGACGAGCCGCCTCGGCCGCGCTCGAACCGACGTTGGAAGCGCCGTCGGACAGCAGCACGATCGCGCTCGGCGGTCGCTTACCACCCTGCGCCGGCAGGGTCGTGAGCGCGTGAAGAGCCATTTGGATCGCATCGCCGATCGCGGTCCCGCCGCCGCCCGGTCGCAGCTGCGCGATGGCTGCTTGCGTGAGCGAGTGGTCGGTGGTGGGCGACTGGAGGATGGTCGGGTGACGCGCGAACTCGAGCACGCCGATCTTGACCGAGCCGGGAACGCCGGCGACGAAGCGCGTCGCTGCCTGCTGTGCGGCGCCGAGGCGCGAGGGCTTCACATCCGTCGCGGTCATCGAGCTCGAGACATCGTTGGCGAGCATGATCGCGGCGCTGTTGATCGGTATGGCTACGGTCCGCTGTGGACGTGCAGCGGCGATGATCAACACCCCGATCGCGATCAGGAATACGAGCATCGGGGCGTGCCGACGCCAACCCGGCCGGCGCGGCGCCACCGACGGCCTGAGAGCGGGCTGGACGAAAGCCGCGGCGGCTCGCGC
Organism: Solirubrobacterales bacterium; assembly: GCA_019244745.1. Classification (GTDB taxonomy): domain Bacteria; phylum Actinomycetota; class Thermoleophilia; order Solirubrobacterales; family Solirubrobacteraceae; genus Palsa-465. Next base: position 4,008 of record JAFASF010000052.1, read on the forward strand.
GCGCCGGCGTTGCTGGCTCGCGTACCACCGGATCAGCAGTGGGATCGCGAGCAGCCCGAGCAGTACGAGCGGCGCCGAAAATCTCACGGGGAGCCGGACGGCGGCGCCGCCATTGTGGCTTGCGTCGTGAACAACGTGGAGCCGCGGCTGACCTCGATCGGGACCAGGTCGCCGGCGGCCAGACCGCTGATTGCCGAACGGATATCGCTGGTGGCGTTGATTCGCTGATTGTTGATGGCGAGGATCACGTCTCCCGGTTCGAGACCCGCGAAGTCAGCGGGACTTCCCGGCGCCACGGTCTCGACCACCACGACGCCCGGGGGTAAGGTCTCGACCTGCATTCCGAGCCAGTTGACGGGACCGGCTTGGGCGTTCGCGGGGCTCGCGGGCGAGCCTCCGGACGGTGGACTCGAGGGCGGGCCTCCGGGCATTGGGTTCTGCGTGGGCTGGGCCGTGTTTCCGGAAGTGGAAAGCAACGCGCTCAAGCCGTACGCGCCGGCTCCGAGGACCAGCGCCGCCGCGATCACGACCGGGACCACCGGTAGCCAGCGCGGTCGGCGGCGAGCGGGAGCTGGTCGGCTGGACGAGCGCGCGCTTGCAGTGCGCGGTCCGGGTTCAGCGGGCGGTCGTTCCACGGCTTCTTTGGGGGCAGCCCAGGGGGTGGGCGGTGTGACGCCGGGCGGGGGTATCGCGGTCGCCCGTGGAGTGGCGGGCGCGGTCGGTGCTTTCCCGTCCTGGGCGGGCGGGCGGCGTTCGGCGAGCTCGTCCGACAGGGCCGCGGATTCCCGCTGCCAATCGCCTGACCACAGATGCTTGGGTGCACTCATAGCGCCTTCCGCAAGCTAGGCGGTGTTGGTGAGAAGTTCTTAAGAGGCGTGTTCACCCGACTCGAGAGCCTCCTCGATCGGGTCGTTACCACCGTTGACATACAGGATCCTGCCGATCGCCCGCGGCGTTTCGAGCAGGGCATCGAGCACAGCCGCGACATCATCACGCGGAACCTCCCCGCGGAATGGGGTCGACTGGATCCGCACGCGTCCGGTGCCCGGCTTGTCGGTTAGGCGGCCGGGGCGGATGATCGTCCACTCCCGATCGCTCCCCTGCACCGCGGCATCGGCCTCCGCCTTGGCGCGCAGATAGGTGCTGAACACATCGTCACCGTCGGGTGGATTCTCGGCTCCCACGGAGCTGACGATCAAATATCGGCGGGCGTCGACGGAAGCCGAGGCGTGCAACAGCTTGATCGCCCCGTCGCGGTCCATGGTCGCCTTTCGCGCGGCGCCGCTCCCGGGTCCGGCGCCGGCGGCGAACACCACGGCGTCGGCGCCGGCGATCGCGGCGCCGATCTCGTCGAGGTTCGCCTTCTCCAGGTCGCAGATCACCGGGCTGGCCCCCTGTGCTCGGACGTCGTCGGCCTGGTCGGGGTTACGGATCAGACCAGTCACCTGCTGGCCTCTGTCCGCGAGCCGCTTCGTGAGCCGCATCGCAATCTGGCCGTGGGCGCCGGCGATCGCAACCTGCATGGACCCAGGCTACCTCGCGGGGCACGCCGCCTCGCGGCGGCGACGAACCACCGGAGCCCAAGCGCTCAGCGGGTCACGAGAATGACCACGAGCACCAGGAGAACGAGGATCATCCCGGCGCCGGCGAGCGGCCAGCGGTTTCGCCAGAACTCGGGCTTGGCCCGGTCTCGGGAGTAGCGGCCTTCGGGCGGCTCGCCAACCCAATCATCGTCGTCGTCGTATCCGGCCATGTCAATGGACCAAGTGGGGTCTCGCTCTCAGCTCCGAGCCGAGCAGAAATGCGTCAGCTCACGCGCCGGCGGTACCTCCGTCGCCGAGCGCCCGTGATCTGCCACGGACCAGGAATGAAGTCCAGAAGCATGTTCACCGCCCACACGATCAGCGTCGCCTCGACGAAGGTCCAGAACCCGTTGATGTGGAAGCCGCTGACGATCGCATTGGTGAGCACGAGCATCAGCAGAGAGACGAAGAACCAGGCGATGCCCAGGGTCAGGACCGCGAGCGGAAGTGTCACCAATCGCAGGATCGGCTTGAGCAAGGTGTTGAGCACGCCGAAGATGGCCGCGGCCTCGAGCAGATCCCAGACATTCGCAACGTGGACCCCGGAGAGGGCCCCCGCGACGACCGCCAGCAC
>JAFASF010000127.1 GCA_019244745.1 Solirubrobacterales bacterium
CCGCCTGGGCAGTCGGATCACCGGCTCCTGCTTCGGGCGACCGCAGACCCGGACCAGCAGTGACGCCTCGTCTCCTGTGGCCGTCGAAGCGCCCGGTGGTTCGTGGGATCAGCGGTTTCGGGCCGGTGAGCGTGGCGGCTGCCCGCAGAGCGTCGTAGTACAACGACTTGATGAGCGAGCAACCCGCCGTCTCCCGCCAAGATCTCCTGGATGCTGTCCTGGACTCACCGGCTATTGTCGCGCGATGCCGCATCAGCCGTGTCGAACTAGAACCAGGTCAGGCGGCTGGCCTGCGCTTTCACCCCGGCCACGTCATCGGCTACGTGCTCCGCGGCACGATCCGCTTCCAGATCGGCGATCGGCCCGAACGACTGCTGACAGCCGGCGATGCCTTTCACGAACCGGCGAGAGCTCATGTCCCACACTTCGACAATGCCTCACCCGACGAGGGCGCCGTCTTCCTAGCCTGCTACTTGCTGGAGAAGAACGACTCATTCGAGATGCTCTAGCAATCCGAGACACGTTCCCGCTCAGGCGGGCCCTTCAATGAGGGTCGATCCGAGCGCATCGTTCGCAGGGCTGCGTTGATCATTGGAGAAAGGCGGTCGGCGGCCGCAGCCACTTCTGCATCGTCGCCTGTGCGGCCACCGGCCCGCGAGTCCGCTCAGGGTGCTCGCAGGCTCGGGCCAGCAGTCACTTCCCCGCTCCTGCGGTCGTCGACGCGCCCGATACGATCGTTCGTGAGACGGCCAGTGAACTGCTGGAGGCCGGGCAATCACTTCTGGCGCGAGGTGCAGGCCAGCTCGCCTACGCTGCGAGACCCTCGTTGTACTTCTCGACGAATGCGTTCAGCGCGTCGGGATCCGTCAGGTCGACGCCGGCCGCCTGTGCGGCGACAGCGAATGTCTTGGCCGGGCCCCAGGCGTGGGGATCGTTGACCGCTTCGAGCATCTCGTCCTGGAATAACTCAACGGCTTGGCTTGCCTCGCTGAGTGGCTCGGCGGGCACGCCACGGACGCGGCCGGCATAGCGCACCCAGTCGGGCAACACCTCGGTCACGCGCTCGAAGAACACCGGCTCACGTGTGACCTTGCGCGGCAGCCAACTGGTCATGAAGATCTCAACCACCACGACGCTCCAGCGCAGCGGCCCGCCGTGGTTGTAATCCGCGCCGAACCAGATCGCGGTCTCCACGACGTCCTCGGCGCCCGCGTCGCCGCGCCAGTGCTGCCCCTCCGGTGAGGCGAGGAACTCGGCGTGCAGTCGCTCGCGCTCCTCGACCGACATCTCCTCGTATTCCTCGGGCAGTTCGAAGCCGTCAGGCAGCCGCCTGATCCGGCCGTCGATCAGTCCGCGCAAAGCATGGACGTCATCATCGACTGGCGCGTCGTAGGTGTGATCGAGCATGTACAGACCCGCCTCGATCCGTGCCCTGGCTTCCGCCGGTTCGAGCTTTCGGAGGGCCAAGCCGACGCCGTTATGCGCTTGGGAGCTCAGCTTGCTTCGCACCTCGTCTAGCGGGCCGGCCAGGAACGCGTCCTTGACCAATCCGCCCAGGTTGTGGTCGATGTAGATCCCGAGTGTGTGCCGCTCGCCGTCTGGTGGGGCGAACTCGATCAACACGCTGACGCCGTCGTCGAACGCCTCCTCGTACGTCAGTTCGGTGGCTACAGGCTCGGCATGACCCAGCTGGGCCGCCCAGGGTGGCTCGGACACGCCCCGACCGGCGAGCCCATCGGCTGCCGCGCGTGCCTTCCGCGCGTGTGACTCGCGGCCGACCGCGCTCAACGCGCGCAGCGTCGCGAGCGCCTTGGGGGAGCCCTTGCGTTCGAGCGCCCGGATGAACGCGGGGACGAACACCTCCTCGGCTTCGCCGTCGATCAGCTGGCGGCCTCGCCACATCGAGACCAGCTCCGACGCCCAGCATTCCGCTTCCAGCGCGTCCTCCAGCGTCCCCACGCTCCGGAGCACAGTCGGTACAAGCCCGTCCATCAGCTGCGCCAGCTCTCGGCTCGGTGATGCGCCCGTGCCGCGGCTGCCACGTGGTGCCTGACGCTTCGCGCGCCGATCTTTCTGTCTACGCCGCTTCTCGCTCATGGCACCGCAGACTAAATCCGCCCCCGGCTGGAACCGGCTCAGCTTCCCGCAACGTCCACGAAAGACATGTCAAACATCCCGTCGGCTGGTTGAAGGCATCAGATGCGGATCAAGCCGGCCGCAGAGGCGGGGCTCCAGCTTTCTCAAAAGGAGTTGTCAGGACCGGATTTGATCAGCCTCACGCCGCGCGATCGCCTCGGTCAATCTCGTGTTTGGCCCAGCCGCGTCCCGGCCGATCGCGTTCGCCGCCATGCGGCCACCGGCCCACGACCGCCTTGGCGACAAAGGAGCGCTCCGAATTGGTCGGGCCGGCGCCGGAAGCGCATGGTCGCGTCCGCCCAATACGAGCGTGAGGATCGGGAAGCTGAGCGACTGCCACCGCTCCTCGTTTGTCGCCCAAGGAGGAGCGAGTGCTTGCTGGATTCGAGCTAACGCCGACCGCCCCTATGGACGACCGATGTCGCTCCTATGTCAAGCTATTGTCGCTGTTTGCGGGAATTCGCTGCCGGGTTATCTGGCGCACGGCATGGAGTAGGGCGCGGCTCCGAGGATGGCGTCGGGGTCGTTGGGGTTGGCTGGGAGGGGATGGAGGAGTGGAGTTGGCGCCGGGTTGCGCAGGAGTCTCCAGACGCGGCGGGCGAGGTGGCGTTTGACGCAGCGGAGCGCTTCTTTGCGCGATTTGCCTTCGGCTTGTTTGCGCGCGAGGTAGGCGGCGGTGTCGGGATCCCAGTTGGCCTTGTTGACGGCGAGGCGGTGCA
>JAFASF010000179.1 GCA_019244745.1 Solirubrobacterales bacterium
CCGAAGCCGCCGTCGGGGTTGCGGTAGCCGCGGAGCGCCTCCACAACCGGTTCAGCGGCCCCGTCGGCAAACAGCCGTGCGTAGCGGTGGCGGTCCACCAAGCGGGCAGCCGACCAGATGAAGTTCTCGGCGGCGGGTTGATCGATCAGCATGCGCGCACACGCTAGTCGGCGGTGAGCGCGCGGTCTTTGAGAAATCGGACAGGCGAGATGCCGGCCAGGCGGGTAACCTCGGCGGTCATGTGGGCCTGGTCCGCATACCCGGCGTCGAGCGCCAGTTCGGCGAGTGGCGCGGGCGGGAGTGCCTGCAGCCGTCGGAATCGCAGGACACGCTGAAGCATCTTTGGCCCGTACCCGACCGCGTCGCTGACCCTGCGCTGCAGCTGGCGCGCGCTCACCCCCAATTCCGCGGCAACGGGGCCCACGGCTGCCCGCGGGCGCCCCAACGCCGCGACAGCGGCCCGGACGAGCGGATCGGGCCCCGGTACGGCGCGCAGCTCGAGCGCTCGGGCCAACACCGCCTGAGCGTCCAAGCCCGCGTCCAGCTGCTCTAGCAGCGCTGCCGCCACGTCGCGTCCGAGCACCTCCGCGGCATCCGGCGAGAGATCGCGGAGCTCCGACGCCGGAAGTCCCAGCACCGTCCCGGCCGCACCTGGCCGCAGCCGCGCGCCTACCAGTCGCGAGCCTGCGGACAGGCGTACAACCCGCGCGTCGGTGTCGGGACCGGCGATGCTCAGCCGCTTCCCCGACCAGATCAGATCCACGCAGGCGTCGGGCACGACCCGATGCTCCAGGCCGGTTGTTGTGACCTGCTCCCAGGTGCAAGCCACCAACGGCGAACCGACGATGTGCTCGACGTAGTTCACAGAAGGCCGAATCGGTTCATGCAAATCGTCCTCTTCGGGACATTTGCGGACTGGTCCCGCAGACGAACGTCGGCAACGGCGACCTAGACACGTATAGCAGGCGCTTGGGAGTCAGCGAATCTAGAATCCAGCTTGGATCGGAAGGACCGGGACTGACTGAATACGTTCTCTCACAGCGAGGCTCGCCAGATGTGGAGCGGGCTCGGCTGAAGTTGCTGGAGGAGTACCACGATCCGCTGACCGTCGGTCAGTTGGACGCGATTGGCGTTGGCGAGGGCTGGAGCTGCCTGGATGTCGGCGCGGGTGGAGGGTCGGTCACCCGGATGCTCGCCGAGCGGGTCGGGAGCACGGGCTCGGTGCTTGCGGTGGATCTCGACACGAGCCTCCTCGACGAGCTCGCGAGCGATCGAGTCGAAGTCCGCCGCCACGACCTCCTCTCCGACCAGCTGCCCCAAGCCGCGTTTGACCTCGTCCACGCACGCTTGCTCCTGATGTTTCTCTCGCCCCGACTCAGGGCGTTGCAGCAACTGGTGAGCGCCGCACGGCCGGGAGGGTGGGTGGCCACGATCGCTCCTGACTTCACCACGGTGGCGCTGTCGCCGACCAGCGTGGTGTGGCAGCGCGTTTGGTCGCAGTTCCTTGATGCAGCGATGACCGGTGGCTGGGACCCCGGCTACGGCGCCCGCCTATTGGGCGACCTACGCGCAGCCGGGCTCGTCGATGTGCACGCCGAGTACGTAGCACGCTGCTACCCGAGCGGGTTGCTCCCCTCCCGCCTCCTGTCGCTGACGGTCGAGCGGTTGAGAGACCGAATGGTCCTCCTCGGCGCAGACAGCGCCGAGATCGACGAGGCGCGGCGCCTGCTCGAGGAACCCGCCAGCATGGTCACCTCTCCCACGACTTGCATGGCGCGCGGCCGTCAGCCCGGCCACTCCTGAAGACCGCCGCGCGGGGCCATCCTGGACATCACGTCCCGCTGATCAGCTCGAGAGCTGGCCGACCTCTTCCATGAAGAAGATGTCAGGCGCCTCGGTGACGCCCGCCTCCTGCATTTTCTTCTGCAGGTGTTGAGATTGGCCGTACTCGCGGGCCTTGTCGAGGTCCCACTTGAAAAGGATGAAGACGAGATTGGGGTCGCTGGCGTCGCGGAACAGTTGCCCTCCTTCGGACCCACCGGACTTTCGGTCTGTGGCGTCCTCATCAAACACCTGCTTCCACGTGTCATAGTCCGCAACCTTGGCGCGAAAAACTACGTATGACACCTAGGTTCACTCCTTTCGTCTTGTGAATCTTTTGGCGCAGCACTGTTCTGCCTGCGGCGAGGCTAGCGAGCAGCGGCCGCGGTCCGCTCACGTTCGACCAGCACGCGGCGCAGGATCTTGCCGGAGGGCGCCTTCGGGATCTCGTCGACGATTTCTACGGCGCGCACCTTCTTGTACGGGACCACGTGTTCGGCCACGTACTGCGTGACCTCTTCGGGTGTGATCGAGCCGGCGGGAACGACGAACGCTTTCGGTACTTCGCCAGCTTCCGCGTCGGGCAACCCGATCACGGCCGCGTCGGCGATCGCCGGGTGCGCGAGCAGCAGTGCCTCGAGTTCGGCTGGCGCGATCTGGTAGCCCTTGTACTTGATCAGCTCCTTGATCCGGTCGACGATCCACATCGACCCGTCTGGACCTAGCCTGGCAACGTCACCCGTGTGCAGCCAGCCGTCAGGATCGATCGCGTGCGCGGTTGCCTGTGGGTTGTTGAGATAACCCTTCATCACCTGCGGACCGCGGATCAACAGCTCCCCCGGTTCGCCCGCCGGCACGTCCTCACCGGTCTCGATGTCGATGATCCTGCATTCGGTGTTCGGAACCGCGGGCCCGATCGAGCCGGGCATCTGCCCGGCGAGTTCGTCTCCCACCCAGTGAGTGGTCGGACTCGTCTCGGTCAGGCCATAGCCCTGCTGCATTCGGCAGCTCAGCCGCTCGCCGCACGCCACCTCGAGTTCAGCCGACAACGGGGCAGCGCCTGAGTTGAGGAGCTTCAGGCTCGAGAGGTCGAACTCGTCGACGAGCGGATGCTTGGCAAGCGCGAGCACGATTGGCGGCACGAGCGCGGTTCGCGTGATGCGGTAGTCCTGCAGCATGCGCAGGAACTCGGATAGCTCGAACCGCGGCATCGTCACGATTGTGTCGCCGAAGTAGAGGGGTACGTTCATCAGCGAGACGAGCCCATAGATGTGAAAGAACGGCAGCACCGCGAGCTGTCGTTCATAACTCGACTCGTCCTCGCTTTGCTGTACGCGCGCGGCGACCTGACAGATGTTCGCGACGATGTTTCGGTGGGTGAGCATGACACCCTTGGGCAGACCGGTGGTGCCGCTGGAATATGGAAGCGCGACGAGATCCTCGGCGGGATCGATCGCCACCTCGGGCGGCTCAAAGCCCACCTGTTGCAGCGCGGCAAACGGCGTGGCGCCGGTGGCCTCCCCGTACACGAAGATCTCCTCGACATTGGCCCGCTCTGCCGCGACGAGCGCCTTCTCGAGCACTTCAGGCACGGTCACCAGCAGTCGCGCCCCACAGTCCTGCAGCTGGGCCGCGAGCTCATCCGCGGTGAGCAGCGGATTCGCTGTCGTGTTTACGCCACCGACGGTTGCGACGGCGTGAAAGGCGACCGCGAACTCGGGCACATTCGGGGCGAAGTGGGCGAACACCGCTCCCTTGCCGAAGCCCCGCTCGGCGAGGCCAGCGGCGACCGCCCGCACCGAGCGCACCAGCTGTGCATACGTGATCGTCCGCCCGCTCGGCCCGTCGATGAACGCAGGTCGGTCAGCGAACTCGCCCGCCCGAGCGAGAACCAAGTCAGTAAGCGGCACTTCCGGAATCTCGACGTCCGGAAACGGGCTGCGGATCACCATCGTAGACCTCCTCGCATGAGTGCGGGGCGAGTCTACGACCACGCGCATACACCGTGGAAACAGCTTCGTCGAGCACTCCCGGAGATGTCTAGGACTTCGCGCGGTATCGATGCCGATGCATCCCATCGCGTGTCACGATCAAGCGGGATACGTCGTCAGTTCGGCATGAACGAGATCACTATCACCGGATCCACAGGCGTCATCGGGCGGCGCGCCGTCCGCGAGCTGCTCGCCACAGGCCACCGCGTCACGGGCGTGACGCGCACCGCGCACGGCCACGAGCGGCTCGAGAGCGTCGGAGCGCGCGCCGTCGAGGCCGACGTCTTCGACGAGGAGTCGTTGCGCCGCGCGTTCGACGGGGCGGACGCCGTCGTCAATCTGCTGACACACGTCCCAAGCGCCGATCGCATGGCCGATCCGTCCGCCTGGGAGGAGAACAACCGCGTGCGGACAGAGGCGTCGGCGGCGATCGCGCGCGCCGCCCAGGCGGCCCGCGTGCAGCGGCTGGTGCAGGAGTCAATCGCGTTCGTGTACGCCGATGGCGGCGACACGTGGCTCGACGAGGATGCACCGATCGCCGGCGGCGGCGTGACGACTACCGCGCTGACGGCCGAGCGCAACGCGCGCGAGCTGTTCGGCGGCGACACGGTCGTGCTGCGCTTCGGCCTGTTCATCGGACCTGACAGCGGGTCCACGCTGGCCGCGATCGAGGCCGCGCGCGGCGGCGCCTCGGTCGCGGTCGGACCGCCCAGCGCGTACCGGCCGACACTCTGGCTGGATGACGCGGCGGCGGCTATCGCCGCGGCGCTGCGCACCCCCGCCGGAACGTACAACATCGCCGACACCGACCCACCCACGAACGCCGAGATCGATGCCGCGCTGGCCGCCGCGGTCGGAGTCGAGGCCCTGCGCCCGCGGCCGCCGCAGGACGGTCCGCTGGCACGCTCGCAGCGCGTGTCGAGCCGCCGGCTGCGGGAGGCGAGCGGCTGGGCGCCGAGCATGCGCGCGGGCACGGAGAGCTGGGGCCGGATCGCGGCATGACGGCCGCAGAGCGCTTCACGCAGGCACGCCCGCGGCTGCTGCGGCTCGCGTACAGCGAGCTCGGCGACGTCGGCGAGGCGGAGGACGTCGTGCAGGAGGCGTGGCTGCGGCTGGAGCGCACGGGCGCCGAGGCGATCGAGAACCTCGACGGCTGGCTGACGACGGTGGTCGCCCGGCTCGCCCTCGATCGTCTGCAGTCCGCTCGCGCGCGCCGCGAGACCTATGTCGGTCCGTGGCTCCCGGAGCCGCTCATTTCGGAGGACCCGGCGGACCGCGTCACGCTCGACGAATCGGTCAGCTACGCGCTGCTGACCGTACTGGAGCAGCTCTCGCCCGCGGAGCGCACGGCGTTCGTGCTGCACGACGTGTTCGACGTGCCGTTCGGCGACATCGCCGACGTGGTTGGCCGCACGCCCGAGGCGGTTCGGCAGCTCGCATCGCGCGCCCGCCGCCACGTCAAGCGCGAGAGCCCGCGCTTCGCGGCCTCGCGCGACGAGCACGATCGAGCCGTGCGGGCGTTTGCGCAGGCGGTCGCCGAAGGCAACCTCGACGGCCTCGTCGCGGCGCTCGACCCAGATGTGGTTTGGACGTCGGACGGCGGGGGGCGAGCGATCGCCTCGCGCAAGCCGCTGCGCGGCCGGGCTCGGGTCGCGCGCGCGTGGGCGGCGCTCAGCCGCAGGTCCGCGCACGAACCGATCGAGATCAAGTTCAACGGGCGGCTCGGGCTGGTACTCCCGAGCAGCGACGGCCATCGCGCGGCGCTGTCGTTCGTCGTCAGCGGCGGTCGCATCACTCGCATCGACGCGGTCCGAAACCCCGCGAAGCTCCGGCGCATCTAACGAGATGTCCGCGGGGGCGGGCCCGCTGACAAAACGGGGCGTGTCCGTTGTATCTTCCGGAGGGACGCTCCGTTTGGAACTGAAGCTGCCTCTCTTGTCCAGCCCTACATCAACATCCACAGGCCCTCGGAGCGAGCTGAACGGCATCCGTGTTCTGGTGACCGGCGCCACCAGCGGCCTGGGCGCTGCGATGGCCGGCGCGCTCGTAGAGGCGGGCGCTCGGGTGATGGTCACCGGTCGCGACCAGGCCCGGGCGGAAGGGACGGCCGCGGAGCTCGGTTCCTCGGTGATCGCGTGTCGCCTCGATGTGCGTGACGAGCGCTCGGTCGCTGCCTGTGTTGCTCGGGCTCGCGACGCGTGGGGAGGGATCGACATGCTCGTCAACAACGCGGGTATCGGCATGAGGACGGTTAATCCCAGGTTCCTGCTGGAGCCGCAGCCGTTCTGGGAGGTGACGCCGTCCGGATTTCGGAACGTCGTGGAGACGAAGGTCGTGGGCTGTTTTCTGATGGCCCGCGAAGTGGTGCCGCTGATGCTCGGCGACGGCGGCGGCCGGATCGTCAACATCTCGATGAACGAGCAGACGATGGTCCGCCGCGGCTTTGTGCCCTACGGGCCTGCGGGCGCGGGCGTGGAAGCGTTGTCGCGGGTGATGGCCGCGGATCTGGCCGGCAGCTCGGTAACCGTCAACATCCTTCTCCCAGGCGGGCGGGGCACCCGGACTGGCATGGTCCCCGATGATGCTCCCGCCGAGGTCCGGGCGCGATTGCTGGACCCAGCTGTCATGGGTCCGCCGATCGTGTGGCTCGCCTCAGACCAGGCAGCCGGCGTGCACGACCGGCGCATCGTGGCGAACGCGTTCGAGACGGCCTCGGCGGCGCCCTGACGGGATTCCCGTCACCCAGCCCGGTACCTGCGAGCCGAGCAACGGCTGCGCAGCGCTCGACAGCCCCGCACGCTCTCGTTCGAGGGCCGAAGCGCCGGAGACAGCCTCCTACAGTCCGAAGAGTGACGCGCCGGCGCCGATCATCGCGCGGTGGGATGTCGGCGAAGAGAATACGGCCCGGGTGGATCGACCGAACGTATCTCTGAGTGAGTTCGACGTGCTCGTCGTGGGGGCGGGGCTCTCCGGGGGGCTGCCGGCGGCGGCCTACCTGCAGCGGGCGGGGGCGTCCGTGGCGCTGCTCGAGCGTGGCGAGCGGAGTGCGCCCTTCTTCTCCAGCTACGAGCGGGGGCCGGGCGTGCGGTTCGACGTGGCGCCGGTCAACTTCTCCGCGGTGTCTCCGGCGCTCTCGGATCTCGAGCTGGGTTCGTTCGGCTACCGGATCGATTTTCCCGAGATCGCCTATTCCACGCTCGACGGAGCGGGACGTGCGATCACCATCTACGGTGAGCTCGGTCGTACGGTGGCCGAGTTGGAGCGCCATTCGCGCGCCGACGCGAGGCGCTTTTCGGTGTTGCTCACCGCCCTTCATGCCCGCGCACGTGAGATCCTCTCGGCCGGCTTCTTCTCGCCCGAGCCTGATCGGCACCGCTCGCTGCAGCTGACCGCGGACGCCGTCGGTCTGGCCCGCGCGGACCTCGATCGGCTGAGCGCTCCGGCACTGGTCGAGCGCCTGTTTGAGTCCGAGGCGGTGCGGGTGTCGCTGACCGCGCTCCCCGCGATCAACCTCTTCGGGGATCTGCTCGCGCCGGGCGAGGGAGCGTGCGCGTGGCTGTGGACGTTCCTGTTACGCGGCTGCCGGGCCCGTGAAGGCTCCACCGCTCTGCCGTCCTCGCTAGAACGCGCGTTCGCCGCCCATGGCGGGACCCTATTGCACGGGGTGGCGGCGAGGCGGCTGGTACGCGACGCGAGCGGCGCTTGCTGTGGGGTCGAGGTCGAGATCGGGCCTGAGCGCCGGCTGTTCACAGCGCGCCGGGCCGTCGTGAGCAACCTGGGCGCGGGGCTGACCTCGCAGCTGCTCGGCGAGGAGCTCAGTCCCGGGTGGCGGACAAAAGGACGCGTCGTATTCACGGCCGATCTGGTGCTCGACCGCCCCTTGGCTTGGCGCCAGGAGGAGCTCCGGCGCTCCCCGCGCGTGTACCTTCTGTGGGCTAGCTGGGAGGAATGCCTTCGGTGGCTGAGAGATGCGCGGGAGGAGCGAGAGGAGGTGTTCCTCGGACACCTCGAGCTCACGCAATTCCATGTGCTTTACGGAAGCACGGCCGGCGGCGTGGCGCTCCGCGTCCGTTTCGGTACGGGTCCTTACCTGGACGACGACTGGGAGGGCCGCCGCGCACGCTACACGCAGGCGTTGCGGGCGCGGCTCGCCGCCATCGATCCCGCGGTGAGAATCCGCTCGCTCGAGCTAAAGACGCCGCTTGACTACTGGCGCTCCAATCCCGCGGCGCTGCATGGCAATCCGGTCGGCGGAGACTTCAGCGAGGGTCAATGGCTCGGGCAGCGGCTCCCGTACCGGACGGTCATCCCGCGCCTGTACCTGTCGAACTCAGTGTGGCCGACGTCGCTGTCCTGGATGGCGCCGGGCTACAACGCCGCATGCGCGGTGGCCGAGGATCTCGGGATCAGGGAGCAGGGCTGGTGGAGCTCGCCGCCGCTTCCGGACCTCGACAGGCCCAGACCCCGCGCCGGTGTGCTCATGATGCCTCGGGCTGAGCGTTGAGCTCCCGCGCCCGCACGAGGGCGCGGATACGCGCGGGCGTGAGCGGAAGCGCCAGCGACTCGGCGCCGGCGCCGAGGGCGTCTGCGACCGCGTTGGCGACCGCGGCGGGTGCGCCGGCCATCCCCGCCTCGCCGCTCCCCTTGATCCCGAGCGGGTTGGTCGGCGCCGGGTTCTCGATGATCACGGCCTCAACCGCCGGTACGTCCCCGGCGGTGGCCAGCAGGTAGTCCTCGAGTGAGCTGACCTCGGGCTGACCGGTGCGGTCGTATCGCAGCTCCTCGAAGAGCACGGCACCGATTCCTTGCACGGCTCCGCCGCACAGCTGCCCCCGCAGCAGCGCCGGGTTCACCGCGCGGCCGGCATCGTGAGCGACGAGGTGCCGCTCCACGCGCACTCGCCCGAGCTCTCGATCGACCGAGACGAGCACGAGATTGGCTCCGAAGGTGAAGCTCGGGTGCTCTTTCTCAAAGGTTCCCTCGCCGGTGAGCCGCTGGGGGGCGAGCCGCGCATACTCCAGATCGACGTCTAGCGTGTCCTCGGCAATCCCCAGGGCGGCTGCCGCCTTGCGGCGGAGGTCCTGCCCGGCTAGGAGGATCGCGTTGCCGGCCAGAACAGTGCTGCGGCTGGCGAACGTCCCGAAGCCCTCGGGCGTGTCAGCGGTGTCCTGGTGGTGGATGGCCACGCGCTCGAGCCCGACGCCCAACGTCTCGGCGGCGATCTGTCCCAGCACGGTGGCCACGCCCTGTCCGACCGAGCCGACGCCGACGTACACGGCGAAGCGCCCGTCCTCGAGGGCGATCCTGGCCTGTTCGAACGGCCCGACAGCGCTCACCTCACAGAACGCCGAGACGCCGATGCCGACCGCCTCGCCACCCGGCGCGCGACCGCGCTGCTCGGCCCGCAGATCGTCATAGCCGGCCTGCGCAAGCAGCGCCTCGAACGAGCCTGGGAAGTCGCCGCTCTCGTAGACGATCGGCTCGCCCTGTGGACCGAGGTCGAACACCCACGGCATCCGATCGGCGGCGATTAGGTTGCGCCGGCGCAGCTCCACGTGATCGAGCCCGAGCTCGGCCGCCACGCGATCCAGCGCCCGCTCGCGGACGAGGGTCGCCTCGGTCACACCCGGGGCGCGGTACGTGCCGACCGGCGTGCGATTCGTGAGCACGGCACTCGCCTCGATCGAGAATCCCTCCCACGCATACGGTCCGGCGATCTGCAGCGCCGGGAGTAGGGCCGGCAGCAAACCTTGACTGCGGACATACGCCCCCTGATCGCACCACGCTCGGTCCCGGAACGCCAGCAGGCGCCCGTCCTCGCTCGCCGCGACCTCGAGCTCGTGGAGCTGTTCGCGGGCGTGATTGGTCGCCACCAGATGTTCGCGACGATCCTCGATCCACTTGACCGGACGGCCCAACCGCATCGCCGCCAGCGGCACCAGCAGATCCTCCGGATAGAACTCACCCCGCACTCCGAACGCCCCGCCCACGCTCACCTCAATCAACCGGACGCTCTGCGGCGAAAGGTCGAGCATCTGAGCGAGCGCCTGGCGATTGAAATGCTTGACCTTCGCCGCCCCCCACACCGTCAGCCTGCCCTCGCCCTCCTCCCATTCCGCTAGCAGACCGCGCGTCTCGAGCGGCATTCCGGTGTGCCGGTGGACGACAACGCTCTCGCTCACCACCACCTCGGCAGTCGCGAACAACCGATCCACCTCGCCACAGACCATCGGCACGCGGTTGACGACGTTGTCCGGCAGCCGATCGTGCACGGAGTCTGCGCCGCTGCCGGCTCGGAGGTCCAGTACCGGCGTGCGCTCTTCCAGCTCGAGCGCAACCAGTTCGGCGGCGTCCTCGGCGGTGAACGGATCTTCTGCCAGGACGACCGCGACGGGCTCGCCGACATAGCGAACCCGGTCGCGCGCCAGCGGCGGCTGAAGCGCCAGCTCACATTCCGGCGTCGCCGCGAACGGCAGCCGAATCGGAATCTGCACGTCCGGCACGTCATCGGCCGTCAGTACCGCGGCCACGCCGGGGTGGCGCACGGCAGCCGAGATCTCGATCCCCACGATCACTGCAGACGCTACCGGGCTGCGCACGACCCTCGCCCACAGCTGCCCGTCACGGTTGAGATCGGCGATGAACATGGCGGATCCATCGACAAGCGGGAGATCGTCAGCGCGGGGAGCCTCGGCACCGACGTGGCCGCGCACGACCGCCATCACCAAACCGCGCCGGCAAGACCGGCAAGCGTACGGCGCACGAGCGCCTCGACCATGTCACGGCGGGTGTCCTCGTCGACACCATCAGCGACAGCCGGCGCGCAGGCGCGAGCCGCGGCTACCGCCGCCGCGTCAATCGCCGAGCTCTCGAGCGCTGAGCCCTCGAGCAGTCGCTCGGCCTCGATGGCCCGCCGCGGCGCGGGCCCGACCGCACCGAGCCCCACACGCGCGCCCTGTATGACGCCCTCAGCTGCATGCAAGACCACGCACACCGCAGCCAGCGGCCAGCCCACGACCCGGCGGCTGACCTCCGCAAACGCGCTCACACCGTCGGGTTTCGGCGACGGGAACCGCGCCCCCACGATCGCCTCCCCCGGACCCAGCGCAGTCCGGTGCGGCCCGCGGAAGAACTCCTCGGCCGCCACCCGCCGCTGCCCGGCGCGCGAGCGCAACTCGATCTCGGCGCCATAGGTCACCGCCGCCAGCGGCAGCTCGGCGGCTGGGTCGGCGTGCGCCAGGCTGCCGCCGAACGTTCCCCGCGTGCGCACTGGATGCAGGCCGACGTGAGCGGCGGCCTCCCGCAGCGCCGCCCACGGCCCATCAAGGCTCGTCGCTTCCTCGAGACGCCAATGGCGGCACAACGCGCCCACGCGCAACTCCTGATCCAGCTCGAGATGATCGAGCGCGGCAATCCCATCGATGTCGATGACTCGGCGCGGTCGAACCAGGCGCGCGTTCAGCCGCGGGATCAGGCTCTGGCCGCCCGCGAGCAGCACCGCCGCCCCCTCGCCATCTGCCCGCGCCAGCGCCTCGAGCATCTCTTCGACCGACTCTACCCGCTCGTAGGCGAAGGGCGCCGGCCTCATATCACCTCCCCCGCCAGCGCCTGCTGCGCGGCCAGCACGGCGTCGACGATCGGCGCGTAGCCGGTGCACCGGCACAGGTTGCTCGCCAGCACGGCCCGAACACGTTCGGGCGAGGCGTTCGGCTCACGTTCCAAGAGGCCTACGGCGAGCATCATGAAGCCCGGGGTGCAGTAGCCGCACTGCAGCGCCCGATGCCTGCGGAAGGACTCCTGGACCGGGTGAAGGCGCCCTCCGGCCGCCAGGCCCTCCACCGTCCGGATCTCGCGCCCCCGTGCCTGCGCGGCCAGCATCAGGCATGCGCGCGCCGGCCGGCCGTCTAATAGAACCGTGCAGGAGCCGCAGATGCCTTCCTCGCAACCCACGCGCGTGCCGGTGGCGCCGGTGGACCGAATTGCGTCGGCGAGCGTGGCGCGGACCGGTAGCGTGACCTCAATCGGCATGTCGTTCAGCGTGAACTCGGTCCGCAGGACGTCCATGGCGCGCCTATCATCCCCGACACCCCCGCGCTGTCAAGCGGAAGGAACGACCGTGGCCAGTGAAGACGCTCGCTCACACGCTCGCGAGCAACACCAAACGAGCATCCCGTCCGATCGCGAACCCGAGCCTCAGCAGACCAGGCCACTGACCGACGTGGGACTGGAGCGCGACCCTGCGACGTTCGGCGACGTGCGCGAGGGCGCGCTCGCCCCAGACCCCGACCAGACACGCCCCGCCGACCAGCCCGACCACCCGCCCGGTAAGCGGCGGAACGCGCCCGGCAAGGCTCACGACCCAGCTCGCGGACGACGACCGCGGCCCGACGCGACCGAGTAGCGCCGGCTTGCGCGCGGCGGGTGATACGGCCACGGCCGCCGCGGCCCTCGTTCATCTGCAGCCTGCACGCCCACACCGCGCCGCAGGCGACGTCCGCCTCGCGGGAGGTCCCGGCGTGCTCCTTCGCCCGCGGAGACAAGGCCGCGCGTGCTTGCGGTAGGACATCGAACGCCATGGAACGTGGTTATCCGTGCAGGCCACGTCCGCGTTGCTGCAGGCTCCCGTTGGAGCAGCGTGCACTCTTCAGATGTGCCTATGCGACGCCGTTCCAAGCCGCTCTGAAGGGAACGCCGCCCGCCGACGCGACGGTGCTAATTGTCGCGTCGTGCCGGGCGAGTTCGGCGTCGAGCGCCCGGCTGACTGGGGTGGCCGCTCCCTCGGCTCGACACCGTGCGGCTGTGTTCGGGTCAAGTGAGCTACGCAGTGCGCGAGCGGTGTGGCGGTAGACGATCACCTCCACGGGAGTGCGAAAGGGGAAAGGTGCCGCCGCCTTGACCGATGCCAGAAGGCGCGACGCTGTCTCATGGTCGCCGGTGTTGGCCGACAGTGACGCAAAGCCGATGAGACACGATTGCTCTCCGAGGGGGATCGCATACTCCCGTACGATCCCGGCCAGGGAGCGGAGGTGATCGCAGGCGGCTTCGGTCCGGTTTTCGTTGATCGCGATGACCGCGGCGAGAAACTGTTGGCTGAAGCGCTGCATTGGTGTTTTGGGGGGTGTGGATACCGCCAGGCGCGAGGCCCGGTCTGTATCGCCGAGCGCAGCCACGATGCCGAGAACCATGTATGGCTGGGCGGGACGGTGGTCCGTAATTGTTGAGAGCAAGCTGTCGAGGAGCTCGCGTGACCCAACCTGCTCGTCCCGTTCGCGCTCTCCAGTCAGGAGATTGGCGGACCACATCGCGCTTACGCGCGCGAGCTCCGGTACGCCTGCGGAGATCGCCGCGTTGCGCCCCTCCTCGATGCACCGCCTGCCCCGTGCAGGATCGGCGTACGTCCAGTACAGCGCTTGTATCGCCCAGGCGTAAGCAGCAACCCAGCTAGTGGGTGCTGCGATCGCTAGTACTTCGGCACTTCGTTTCTCCATCTGCTCGAAGTCGCCGATGGCAAGCGCGTGCTGGACCCCGACGAGGAGCGCCGCCGGTCGCACGCCCTCGGGCAGCCGGGCGATGTCTGCCTCCAGCGAGCGCCACCATGCCGCCAGCTCCGCGACTCGGACGTGCGACCACCAGTAACCGAGCATCCGCGACGCCATCCGCGCCACGAGATCCATGCGGCCCTGTTCCAATGACCACTCCAGGGCGGCCGTCAGGTTGTCCGCCTCGGGCAGAAGCTGATCGCCCCCGCCTATCTCGAGCAGCTGCCCGACGGGAAGCGATTCCAGCCAGCTCACCAACCAGTCGCGGTGAGCGCAGCGGAGCTCGACGGCTTCGCCGGATGCGAGTAGCCGCTCCTCGGCGTACAGGCGGACGGTCTCAAGCAGCCGATAACGAGCCACAGCAGCCTCGTGCTGGGCGTGTACGAGCGACTTGTTCACGAGCGAACCGAGCAGCTCGAGGGCATCGGGATCGCAGATCTCCTCGACGGCAGGCAACGAGAACGACCCTCGGAAGACCGCAAGGCGACGAAACAGTGTCTGTTCGGGTTCGGTAAGTAGGTCATAACTCCAGCCGATGGCCGCAGACAGTGTCTGTTGGCGCTGCACCCTGCGGCGACCGCCGGTCAGCAGCCGGAAGCGATCGGAAAGACGATCGAGGATCTGAGCAGGAGCCAGATGTGTGGTCCGTGCGGCGGCGAGCTCGATCGCGAGGGGAATCCCGTCGAGGCGTCGGCAGATCTGAGCAACCGCGTCATCGCTCCCGCCATCGGAATAGAGGCGGGCACCGGCCGCACGGGCTCGATCCATGAACAGTTGCACCGCGTCGGTCTCGATTTTCAGCGACGGCACCCGGAAGACCTGCTCTCCTTCGACCCCCAGCGCCTCGCGGCTCGTGGCCAGGATCCGAAGCTCGGGACAGTGAGCCTGGAGGCCGTCGACCAGCTCACCGCACCTGTCGAGGACGTGCTCGCAGTTATCGAGCACGAGCAGCAGCCGGCGCCCAGATAGGTATTCGGCGAGGCTGTCGATGCTCGTGTCCTGCAGATGGAGCTCCAGTGCACTCGTCACGGCTTGACCAAGCAGATCAGGGTCAGAGAGCACAGCCAGATCGACCGAGAACACGCCCTGCACGAACCGGTCGACCATCCGAGCAGCTGCCTCGAGCGCCAAACGCGTCTTCCCGCACCCCCCGATCCCCGTGAGCGTCACCAGCCGCCCCACCGAAAGCCGCTCGCACACCTCGACCAACTCGACCTCGCGGCCCACGAACGAGGAGCGCAGCACAGGAAGGTTGTGACGAACCGCGTCCAACGACCGAAGGTGCGGAAACTCCTCAGTCAGACCAGGGGCCAAAGCCTGGAAGATTCGCTCGGCCTCTCCGAGATCCCGCAGCCGATGCTCCCCCAAATCCCGCAGCTCGACCTCAGAACTAAGGCGATCCGCCATCAGCGCGGAACTGGCCGAAAGTAGCACTTGCCCCCCATGGCCGATCTCCATCAGCCGCGCGCAGCGACTGAGGGTGACACCGAAGAAGTCACCGTCCCGTTCGATCGCCTCGCCAGAGTGCACCGCCATCCGCACTGGCAGCACGAGCTTGCGCTGAGCGTCAATCGCCGCCAACACGGCATCCGCAACCGAGCCGAATACGGCGCATATGCCGTCCCCCGTGTGCTTGAACACATTGCCGCGATGGAGCTCGACCGCCTCACTCAACGTCTGGTCGTGGGCCGCGAGCAGTGCCGGCATGGCCTCCTGATTGGCTTGCCAGCGACGCGTGCTCCCCTCGACGTCAGTAAACAAGAACGTGTAGCTCGACAGCTCTGCGCCGACCGTGCCAGGGCCACCCACACCCATACGGGCGAGCATACGCTCGCCAGGCGCCAGCGGGCACAGCGAGCCTTGCTCCCGCCCTCGGCCGGGGGTGCCATCGCTCCCGCGTTCAGCCTGCCACGCGTTTGGGTGCTAAAGCTGGAGCCCTCGATGCCGCGCATTTGGGGGCAGCTGGATGAACTCCCGCGGAGCACCGCGGAGTGATCGAAGCGGGCCTTTCAACCCGGCTGCCCGGCGCGGCTTCCAGGGAGGGCCGTCGACCGAAACCGCTGCTGCTCACTTGACTCAACGTGCGAAGGCTTGGGCGGCTGCGGCGCAAAGGGTGGCGTAGCGCTGCTCGGCTTCTGCCTGGCTCCAGAAGTAGTGAGACAGCTCGAGACTGACGGCGCCGTGGGCGGCGGCGGTGAGGACTTGCGCGATGAAGCGCGGGTCCTCGGGTCTGAATAGGCCCGCGTCGATGCACGCCTGAACGATCCCAATCAACGGCTCAAGCGAGGCCTCGGCGGCTGCCCTGGCCTCTGGACCCGGAGTGTGTTCCGGGGCCGCCGCACCGAACGTGAGCTGGTAGAGCTGTGGCGAGGAGAGCGCGTTCTCGCGGTATGCGAGCCCGCCCAGCCGAAGTCGCTCCGCTGGCGGGGCGTCGTGGGGTATCGCGCGCATCCGGGCAGTGAGGCGGTCGAAGGCTTCCCGGTACATCGCGTCAATCAGTCCCTGCTTGCTGGCGAACATGGTGTAGAGGACGGTGGTCGTACATCCGAGGGCGGCGGCGAGTCGTCGCATGGTCAGCCCGGCGGGTCCTTCCTTGGCGAGGATCTCGCCCGCCGCGTCGACGACCGTGGCGCGGAGGGCATCACGACCCGCGGCGCGCACGCGCTCATAGGGGGACGGCGGCGCGGAGTCAGGCGACGAGCTATAACGATGTGATTGTGCTATAACGCTGTTATCGTAGTCGACTTAGAAGACGGACCGATGCCGCTATTGCCGTGGACCCTCGAACTGATGCGTTTTGATCCCGCTCCAGCGGGATCAGAACGCATCACTGCTCGAACAGCCGCTGGCGTCGATGCCAGCCATGCCGAAGTGGTGGTGATGGCTCGCTGCTGCGGCTGCGCTCGGTTCGCCGCTTCCCGGGCTTTCTGCGGTCGGCGATCGCGATTCGCCAGCAGGTTCTTCGTGCTGACGGCGCGGTCGGTGTCTCGTGGAACACGGCGCTGCCGCGGACGTTCTTCATCCTGTCGGCCTGGCGCGACCGCGCCGCACTGGACGCCTTCGTGCGCTCCGAACCCCATGTCAGCTCGATGCGCCGCTACCGCCCGGCGATGGCCGACGCCCGATTCGGGTTCTGGAGCACCACGTACGACGGCCTCCCGCCGTCGTGGTCGGAGGCACAACGCGACTCCGCGAAGCTACGCATCCGGACCCCGAAGGAGTGATCTGATGCCAGCTTGCGCTTCCGCTCAACGGCGTATTCAGTGTGGGCGAGACCAGCAGTTCAAATCGACAACCCCGGACCGCGCGCTCGACGCAAAGTCCCAGCACAGGTAAGGAGATCCAGATGGCA
>JAFASF010000277.1 GCA_019244745.1 Solirubrobacterales bacterium
CTGTCCGCCTACGACGAGGGCCTCAGCCTGCCGACCGAGCACGCTCAGCTGATGTGCCTGCGCACGCAGCAGATCGTCGGCCACGAGACCGGCATCACGCGCACGGTGGACCCGCTGGCGGGCTCGTACTTCATCGAGAGCCTCACCGATGAGATGGAGTGCCAGATCCTGGCCCTGATGGCCAAGGTAGAGGAGCAGGGCGGCATGATCCAGGCGATACGATCCGGTTGGTTGGAGGATCAGATCGCCGATGCTCGGGTGTCGGGTCAGCGCGCGCTCGAGACCGGGGAGCGCACCGTGGTCGGGGTCAATCGCTTCGCCGGCGGCGACGAGACCCCGATCAACATCCACGTGATCCGCGCGGATGAGTGGGCGGAGAAGCGAGCCGAATATCTGCGCGCCTATCGGGCGCAGCGCGACCAGCCCAAGACCGAGGCAGCCCTCGCGCGTGTGGAGGAGGCGATGCGCGGGGACGTGAACATGATCCCGGTGATCATGGACGCGCTGCGCGACCGCGCGACGCTGGGGGAGATCCACCGGGCGATGCGCAACGCCCACGGCTTCGAGATCGACTACTGAGTCGAGCCACCATGCCGCAGCCGATTCGGGTCCTGCTCGCGAAGATGGGCCTCGACTGCCACGACACGGCGGTGGTCGCGCTGGCGCAGACGCTTCGGGACGCCGGCATGGAGGTGCTCTACCTGGGGCTGCACAACTCCGCCCGCAAGGTCGCCGCGGCCGCCGAGCAGGAGGACCCCGACGTGATCGGGCTGAGCTTCCTCTCGGGACAGCAGCTCCCCCAGACGCGCCAACTGGTGCAGGAGCTGCGCCGGCGCGGGATCGACGACGTGATGCTGTTGGTCGGCGGCGTGATCCCGCAAGATCACGCCGCCGAGCTGAAGGCTCTCGGGGTCGAAGAGGTGTTCACGCCGGGGACCATGATGAGCGAGATCGTCGGCTACATCCGCGATCACGCCAGGGTTCGCACGTGACCCTGGGTGACATTCCCCGCCGGGGCGCGCGGCGGTTTCCGGCCAAGACCGCGCTGGTGTTCGGAGACGTTCGCTTGAGCTGGGCGGAGGTCAACGGGCGGGTCAACCGGCTCGTCCACGTCCTGGCGGCGCGTGGTGTGCACAAAGGCGATCGGGTGGCGATCCTCGCGCTCAATGACCACCGGTACCTCGAGACCTACTGGGCGCTGGCCAAGCTCGGAGCGATCGCGGTGCCGCTGAACTACCGCCTCGTCGAGCATGAGCTCGCGACCCTGCTCGACCATTCCGAGCCCATCGGGATGATCGCCGGCTCTGGGTACGTCGAGCCGGCGTTGATACTGCGGGAGCAGATCGACCCGCTGCGGTGGGTGATAGCGCTCGAGGGCGACGTTCCGGGCGCCGATGCCTACGAGGCGCTGCTCGCGTCGGGATCACCCGAGGAGCCGCGGCCGGCCGCAGGCAGCGACGACCCGTTCGCGATCATGTACACGAGCGGCACCACCGGGCTGCCCAAGGGCGCGCTGGTCACGCACGGCAACCTCGAGAGCAACGTCTACAACCAGGCGATCGCCGACAAGGCCGATCCCGACGACGTCAATCTGACCGCCACCCCGCTCTATCACATGGGTGGCCTGTTCATGTCCACCACCTACACGTCGCTGGGATGCACGAACGTCATCCTCGAGAGCTTCATCGCGGAAGACGTGCTGAGGACCATCGAGCGAGAGCGCGTGACCGTGTGCCTTCTCGTGCCGACGATGCTGAACATGGTCCTGAACGACCCCGCGAGGGCCGCGCACGACGCGGGGTCGCTGCGGCTCGTGTTCTACGGCGGGAGCAGCATGCCGGTGGCGCTTCTGCGACGGGCAATCGCCGAGCTCGGCTGCTCGTTCACGCAGGGCTACGGCCTCACCGAGACGATCGAAGCCACCTTTCTGACCGCCTCTGACCACGTTCTCGACGGCGATCCGGAGCGCGAGCGCCGCCTGAGCTCCGCCGGCCGGGAGGCGGTGAGCGCCGAGGTGCGGATCGTTGATGAGCGCTACCGGGAGGTTCCCGCGGGCGAGATCGGCGAGGTCCAGATCCGCAGCCCGTCGGTCATCACGGAGTACTGGCGCGCGCCCGAGGAAACCCGCGACGCGATCCGTGACGGATGGTTCTGCACCGGCGATGTCGGCTTCCGCGACGACAGCGGCTACCTGTTCATCGTCGATCGCAGCAAGGACGTGATCATCTCCGGCGGGACGAACATATATCCGCGGGAGGTCGAGGAGGTGATCTACGGCCACCCGGGGGTGTTGGAGGCGGCGGTGGTCGGACTGCCGGACGAGAAGTGGGGCGAGGCGGTGAACGCAGTCGTGGTCATCAGGGAAGGCCACGAGGTGAGCGAGCGCGAGCTCATCGACTACTGCGACGGGCGCATGGCCGGCTACAAGAAGCCGAAGGCGGTGGAGTTCGTGGACGCCTTGCCCCGCAATGCGAGCGGCAAGATCCTCAAACGCGAGCTTCGCGAGAGGTTTGGTGCCCACGCTCGGAGCGGGGCGGCGTGACGCTCGGCGCAATCATCTCGCGCAACGCGCGCATGTATCCGGACAAGCCGGCGTTCGTGCTCGGTGGACGCGCGGTGACGTTCGCCGAGCACAACTCACGCGTCAACCGCCTGATCCACGCTCTGCACGCGCACGGTCTGCGCGTCGGGGACCGGCTGGCGATCCTCTCGCGCAACTCGCTCGAGTACCTCGACGTGTACGGAGCAGGGGAGACCGGCGGGTTCCCCGTCGCGCCGCTCAACTTCCGGCTCACCGCCGGCGAGCTGAGCGGCATCGTCGAGAACATCGAGCCGCGGGCGCTGTTCGTGCAGGCGCCGTACTTCGCGACGGCGGCCGAGCTCGCCGACATACTGGGCCCGGACGTGCTGTTGGTCGCGATGGACGGCAGCGCGCCTTCGGGATGGGCGTCACTGGAGGGCGTGCTCGCCTCCGCGAGCGACGCCGAGGCGCAAATGCCCGTGGCGCCGGACGACGTGTGCTACCTGATGTCGACCAGCGGGACGACCGGTCGGCCGCGTGCGGCGATGCTCACCCATCGCGGCCAGTGGCTCGACGCGCTCGCACTGGCGCTGGAGATGCGGCTGGGGGCGGCCGATCGGCACCTGGCGACGATGCCGCTCTTCCACGTGGGCGGCCGGGCGATCGTGCTCGCGCACACGCTGCGCGGGTGCACGGTCCACCTGCACGACGGGTTCGACGCGAGCGCCGTGGTGCGGGAGATCGCCACTCATCGCCTCACGACCACCCAGGTCGTGCCGACGATGGTGTCGTGGCTCCTCGACGAGCCCCTCGAGGGCGGGGATCTCTCGAGTCTGCGTCTGGTCTGGTACGCGTCGGCGCCGATGCCCGTGGAGCTCCTCCGCCGCGCGATCGATCGGCTCGGACCGATCTTCATCCAGGGCTACGGCCAGACGTAGAGCGGCCCGCTGGCCACCGCGCTGGCAGCCGAGGAGCACGTCCTCGATGGCGAGGCGGCGCGCCGGCTGGCCTCCTGCGGCCGGGCGGTTCCGGGTGTCGATGTGCGGATCGTCGATGCCGACGGGGCGGAGCGGCCGAGCGGGGAAGTGGGCGAGGTCGCGATCCGAAGCCCGTTTACCATGGCCGGCTATTGGCGGGCGCCCGAACTGACCGCCGAGACGATCCTCGACGGTTGGCTTCGCACCGGCGACATGGCGCGCGCGGACCCGCTCGGGTACGTCTACATCGTCGACCGCAAGAAGGACATGATCATCAGCGGCGGCGAGAACGTCTACCCGCGCGAGTTGGAGGAGGTTCTCTACCAGCACCCCGGTGTGCTCGAGGCCGCGGTGATCGGTGTCCCGCATCCGGTGTGGGGCGAGTCGCCGTGCGCGCTTGTGGTCGCCCGGCCCGGGGTGGAGGTCGGAGGGCAAGAGCTGATCGAGTTCTGTCGCGAGCGCCTGGCGCACTACAAGTGCCCCAGCGCGGTCGAGTTCCGCGAGGAGCTCCCCAAGAGCGCGAGCGGCAAGATCCTGAAGCGAGAGCTGCGCCAGCCATACGTGCACGCGGGCGTCGGCGGGGGGAGTTCACGGTGAACGTGGCGCTGTCGGCCGAGCAGGAGGACCTCCGCCGCGGCGTGCGTCAGATCATGGAGGAGCGGGTGCGCCCGCGCGCGGAGGAGATCGACGCCGCCGGCGAGTTTCCGCACTTCGTGCGCGAGCTGTTCGCCGAGCACGACATATTCGCGACCGTGGCCCCGCCCGAGTTCGGCGGTATCGACGGCAGCCTCCTGACGCTCGCGGTGGTGTGCGAGGAGATCACCCGTGTGTGCGCGAACTCGGGGATGATCCTCGGCAACCAGTCACTGGGGACCGGCCCGATCGCGCTGTTCGGCTCAGACGAACAGAAGGCCGCCTACCTGCCGAAGCTGGCGTCCGGCGAATGGCTGTGCTCGTTTGCGCTCAGCGAGCCGGGCGCCGGCTCCGACGCCGCGGCACTGCAGACGCGCGCCCGCTACGAAGGCGACGCGTGGATCCTGTCCGGGCGCAAGAACTTCATCACCCAAGCCAACGTCGCCGACGTGATGACCGTGTTCGCGCGTGCGGACTCCGGCGACCGCGGCGCGGTGACGGCCTTCCTGGTAGCGCGCGAGGAGTCTGGGTGGATCGTCGAGCGCGTCGAGCACAAGATGGGCCTGCGCGGGTCGCCGACCTGCGCGGTGGTGTTCGATGACGTGAGGGTGCCGGCATCGGCGATCCTCGGCGAGATCGGGGCGGGGCTTCAGATCGCGCTCTCGACGCTCGACAAGGGCCGGATCATGACCGCCGCGCTCGCCCTCGGGATCGCGCAGGGCGCGCTCGAGGTCGCGCTCGCCTATGCCCGGGAGCGGGCTCAGTTCGGGCGTCCCATCGCCGACTTCCAGGCCGTGCAGTTCATGCTCGCCGACATGGAGACGGAGATCCTCGCCGCCCGGGCGCTCGTGCGCAGCGCCGCCGCCCGCTACGACGAGGGCGACTCCGACATCATCAAGCTCGCGGCGGCCACGAAGCTGTTCGTCACCGAGATGGTCAACCGCGTCACCTCGACGGCGCTCCAGGTGCTCGGGGGCTACGGGTACATCGTCGAGTACGGCGCCGAGCGCAGGGTCCGCGACGCCCGGGTGTTCGCGATCTTCGAGGGCACCAACGAGATCCAGCGGCTGGTGATCGCGCGCGAGCTGTTGAGAGGCCGGGCGTGACGGTCGAGCTCGCCGAGGGCACGGTCGGCGCGCGGCTGCGCGCGCTGCGACTGGCCAAGGGCCTCACCCAGGAGCACCTGGCGCGCCGAGCCGGCTTCAGCGACGCGTACATCTCGAAGCTCGAGCGCAGCGCCGGCTCGCCGCCAAACGCGACCGTCCTGCGACTGGCCCAGTCTCTGGAGGTCGTACCCGAGGCCCTGGTCGCCGGCGGCTGCGACGGCGAGCTCGGAGGCGCCGCGGGCCGGCGCGAGATCCTCGGCGCCGCGATCGAGCTGTTCTCGACCAAGGGCTACACCGGCACGTCGATCCGGCAGCTGGCCGCGCGAGCGGGATGCTCCACGGCGAACCTGTACCACCACTTCTCGGCGAAGTACGAGATCTTCGTGACGCTGATCGAGCGCGTGATGGACGATCACTTCGCGGGGCTCGACGAGGCGCTGCGACGCTCCGAGGATCCCGTCGAGCAGCTCCGCCACGTGCTCCACAACCACCTGATCCTGCACATGACGCGTCCCGAGGTGCGCCTGCTGTCCTACGACTTCTTCCCGATCACGGGAGCGGAACTCGAGCAGTTCATCGAGAAACGAGATCGCTACGAGCGCGGAGTGCGCGCGATCGTGCAGCGGGGCGTGCGCCAGGGGGCGTTCGACGTCGACGACCCGGCCGTCGCGGTCCGGGCTGCGATGGCGGCGTGCACCGCGGTCGACCGATGGTTCTGCCCGGACGGACCGCTGAGCGCCGAGCAGGTGGCCGGGCGGACGTCGCGCTTCTTGCTCGCGGGCTTTGGCATTGGGGCTCGCCGCCGCTCGGCGCGCCCGCGAGAGGTTGCCCGGGCGTAGTCCCCGGCCTACCGGCGCGGCAACTTGAAAGCCGCTGTCGCGACGAGCGAAAGTCGCGGGGCTCCATCGCGCGGCGCGGCCCGGACGACCCCGCGCCCGCGCCGTAGTCGTATCGGATGCCTTGTAGTAGCTTCGAATGCGATGAGGGCGGCACGGGTCTTCGCAGCGGTCGATTCGCACACCGAGGGGATGCCAACGCGCGTCATCACCGGCGGGCTTGGGAAGGTGCCCGGAGACTCGATGCAGGAACGTCGGGCGTACTTCGAGCAACACCTCGACCACCTGCGGCTGCTCTTGATGCGAGAGCCTCGCGGCCACGGGGCGATGTCGGGTGCGTTTCTGCAGCCCCCGTCCCATCCGGACGCAGATTGGGGCGTCCTGTTCATCGAGGTTTCCGGCTGCCTGCCGATGTGCGGGCACGGGGCGATCGGGGTCGCGACCGTGCTGGTCGAGTGCGGCATGGTGCCGGTGTCCGAGCCCGAGACCGTGGTCCGGCTCGACACTCCCGCCGGGCTGGTGCGGGCGACGGTGACGGTTCGAAACGGGCATGCCGAGGCCGTCAGGCTTCGGAACGTGCCGGCCTTCGTCGCCGAGCTCGGCGGCAGAGTGGCGCTCGACACGTTGGGCGCCGTTAGCTACGACATGGCCTTCGGCGGCAACTTCTACGCGCTCGTGCCGGCCGCCTCGGTGGGAATCGAGCCGGTGCCGGAAAACGCACCGCGGCTGATCGCCCGCGGACTCGAGATCGCCGCGGCGATCAACGCGTCCAACCTCCCCGTTCACCCCTTCGACGAGACGATCCGCGGCTGCAAGCACGTCGTCTTCCACGCACCCGGCCGAGACGGCGCCGATGCCCGCAACGCGACCGCGATCCACCCTGGATGGCTCGATCGTTCACCTTGCGGGACGGGAACTTCCGCGCGGATGGCTGCCTTGTACACCCGCGGCGAGCTCGCGCTTGGCCAGGAGTTCGTCAACGAGTCGATCATCGGGAGCCGCTTCACCGGCCGGCTGGTGGACGAGGTCACGTTGGAAGGAATGGAGGCGGTGGTGCCGGAAATCTCAGGCCGAGCCTGGATCACGGGCATGGGGCAGTACCTGTTGGATCCCAGTGACCCGTTCCCGGCCGGGTTCGCGCTCTAGGAGCCCGCGGCGATTCGGGTGATCGTGATCGGGGGCGGCGCCGTCGGCCTGTGCCTGGCCGAGTCGCTCACCAGCCGTGGCGCCGAGGTCACGGTGTTCGAGCGCGGCCGCTGCGGCTCCGCGGCGTCTGCGGGGAACGCCGGCTGGATCACTCCGTCGCTGTCCCTCCCCGTCCCCGGCCCGGGGGTGATCGGCGAAGCGCTCAGGTGGCTCGTCAATCCCTCGGGGCCGCTGTGGATCCGCCCGACGCTCGCTCCGCCGATGATCGATTGGCTCACGCGATTCATCTTCAGCTGCTCAGCTTCGGCGTTCGCTCGAGGGCTCGCCGTCCTCCAACGCGCGGGCGCACGCGCCGGCCCGGCGTACGACCGTCTTGCCACTCGGGGAGTGCAGTTCGAGCTGCACGAGGATCCGCTGCTTTACCCGGCATTTGACCGCAGAGAGCTCGAGCACCTGTGGAAGGTGGTGGGGGACCTGCGTCGGGCAGGCAGTCGACAGCCTCTGGAGCGGCTCTCGCGCGAGGAGATCCTGGGCATCGAGCCGTCGCTGGGCGGGAGCGTAATCGGCGGAGTGATCGCTCGCGACGAGCGTCGGGTGCGGCCCGAGCTGCTCTCCCTGGGCATCCGGGACGCGCTCGTCTCGCGCGGCGTCGAGGTGCTCGAGCACTCGCCGGTCGTCTCCCTGGTACGAGACCGGGGCGGCTGGCGGGCGGTCGGTGGGGCGGAGGACCGGAGCGGCGACGCGGTCGTGATCGCGGGCGGCGCCGAGTCGCGGAGGCTGCTCGCGGCGCTCGGGGTACGCCTGCCGATCGTCGGCGCAAAGGGCTACAGCCGAACGTATCCGTCCCACCCGAGCGGGCCGAAGCACCCGTTGTACCTCGAGGGGCCGAAGGTGGCGATCAGCGTCTTCGACGGCGGCCTGCGTGTCTCGGGCACGCTCGAGCTCGGCGCCCGGGGCCTGGCGCTCAGCCCTCGGCGCCTGGAGGCGATCACCACGGCGGCGCAGCGCGCGCTGCCCCGCTGGCGTCCGGCGTCGCCGCCCAGTGACTGGGCGGGAATGCGCTCCCTCTCGCCCGACGGCCTGCCGTTCGTCGGCGCACTGCCTGGGGTTGACGGAATCCATCTTGCCACCGCGCACGCGACCCTGGGGATCACGCTCGCTCCGCTGACCGGCGAGCTGCTGGCGACCCAGCTGCTGGAGCGCAAGCCAGACGAGCTGCTCGCGGCGTTCGATCCCGCTCGCGCGCTGCGGCCATACGGCCCGCGGCGCTGGATCGCTCGGACATCGCGCCCGTGCGCGGACCTAAGCCGACAGCAACAACAGGAGGACTCGCGATGAAGGGCATACACGCTGCGATCGTCACCCACTTTGGCGGCGACTTGAGCCTCGATCACGAAGCGATCGCCGCCGACGTGAGCCGGCTGGTGGCCGCGGGAATCCACGGCATCGTGCCGAACGGCACGGTCGGGGAGGGGGGCAGTCTCTCTCGAGAGGAGCGACGCGAGGCGATCGCAACGGTGGTCTCCGCCGCGGACGGCCGGGTTCCGGTGTGCGCTGGGATCTCGGCCTCCACGGCCGAACAGGCCGCGATCTACGGGCGGGACGCGAGCAGCGCGGGCGCCGCCAGCCTGATGATGTTGCCGCCGCTCATGTACCGCGCCGACAGGCGCGAGCTGCTCGAGTTCTTCGGATCGGTCGCGCGCGCCGTCGAATTGCCGATCATGCTCTACAACAACCCGCTAGGGAGCGGTAGCGACCTCGAACCCAGGCGGCTTGCCGAGCTCGTGCGCGAGCTGCCGAGCATCACCGCGATCAAGGAGAGCTCCGGCGACGCCCGGAGGATCGCCGAGCTGGTGAGTCGGTGTCCGCAGGTGGACGTGCTCGTGGGCGGAGACGATTGGGCGCTCGAGGGGTTCTGCGCCGGCGCCGCGGGATGGGTCTCGGGCGTCGCGAACGTCTTCCCCGCCGAGTGCCTCCGCCTCTGGGAGCTGTGTCAGTCGGGTGAGCTCGTTCCCGCGCGCGAGCTCTACCAGGCACTGCTGCCTCTCGGCCGCCTGGACATGACGCCGAAGCTCGTTCAGTACTTCAAGGCGGCGCTCGACGAGCTCGGGCTGGGTGGTGGCCCCTGTCGCCCCCCGCGGCTTCCGCTCGACGAGGACGAGCTCGCGACCGTCCGCCGGGCGGCTCGGCGGGGTGCCTCGATGGTCGAGCATCCAGTCTGAGCTCGGCACCGCGCTGAGGAACCGGAGGCCGGAGGGCTGGACCCCGAGGCGTCGTGCTGATCTTGATTCAGGGCGCGCGAGGTTAGGGATGCCCGCGCCGGTACACGCGACCAGTGAAAGTGAAAATCGACGTTCCTTACCCCGCGAATCCCGACAGTCACCACGTTTGAATGTGCGTGGGTCTCACGCATCTGCGATGACGGCGTCAAGCGGGCGGCAGCGCAGCCGCAGTGGTGGCCTCAAACGGCACGATCATGAAGGAGCGGGAGGTGGCCACGGCTGCTTCATCGAGAGCGGCGCCATGAGACCTCGGCGAACGAGCTGGCGGCGGATTGCCATAACGATGACTGCGGCCGCGATCAGCGCCCCGGCGATCACCCGCAGGGTTGAATCTATTGCGTTTGCCGGCGTGCCGCCATGCTCGAGCAGGCTGATCGCGGTCGCGGCCGCGGCGACGCCGATCCCGCCTGCGGTGACCACGATCGTGAGCACGACCCCTGAGGCCTCACCCGCACGCTCCTTCGCCACCAGGTCCTGCGTGGAGATGTTGACGAACGTCCAGCCTAGACCGAAGCCGAGTCCGGCCACGCTGAAGACGAGAACATAAGGTAGGCCGTGCGGAGTGAAGGTCAGGACAAACAGCGCCGATCCGGCCACGACGCCGGCCATGGCCATGACCGCCGTTGGGCGGAAGTATCGGCCGAGCCGCGCACCGAGGGGCCCGGACAGCGCGACCAATAGCGACGGGCCGACGAAAACCAGTCCCGCCGTCAGCGCTGACAGCCCTCGTACACGTTGCAGGTAGAGGCTCGCCGCGAACACCGTCACCACGTAGGCGATGTTGGACATCGCGCCCATTGCGGTCACCAGAACATAGGGGAGGTTGCGAAACAGCGACAGATCGACCAGTGGAGCAGCCGTGCGACGTTCACGGGCGATGAATGCCGCGAGCAGCAGCGCAGCGAGCGCGAAGCAGCCGATCGTGCGCGCGTTGCCCCAGCCCCATGTGTCCCCGCGGTCAGCCGCGATGCTCACGGCAGCAACGGAAGCGCTCACCAAGGCGGCGCCCAGCACGTCCAAGCGCCGCTCGGCCGACGGGTCCCGCGAATCGCTCACCGTGGCCATTGCTACAGCGAAGGCGCCGGCACAAAGCACCGCAAGCGACCAGAAGATCCACCGCCACCCGGGGCCGCTGGCCAGTCCGCCGCCGGCGAAAGGCCCCAAAGCCGTGCCAACGTTGGCGATGGCGAAAAGGAGGCCTAGGGCGTGGGCTCGCTGCTCATCCGGATATGCGTTGCTTAGCACCGCGATGCCGACAGGAAAGACCAGCGCAGCTCCGGCGCCCTGCAACACGCGAAACAGCACCAGGGCCGGCAGACTGGGCGCTATCGCGCATCCAATCGAGGCCGCACCAAAGGCGGCGATACCCGCCAGGAGGGCAGCCCGGCGTCCATAGATGTCGCCCAAGCGTCCCCCGAGAATGAACAGTGAACCGAGCGAAAGCATGTAGGCGCTGACGCTCCATTGCACGTCGTCCGCTCCAACCCTGAAGCCCCGAGCCATCGATGGTAGGACGAGGTTCAGCGCGAAGAAATCGACCTGGATGCAGAACATCGCCAACGACACCGCGATAAGTGCACCGGTCTGAGCTGCATTGAACCGATGCGGCAGCGGCCGCCGCTGACCGAACATATTCACGCCGGCCACGGCGCTGACTCGATCGCTGCTCCGGTCCGTACCATCGACGCCCGATCGCGCTGATCGTCTCAGACGTCGCCCGCGGATGCAACGGCATTCCCTATCTGAACGCCGAGATAGGGCATGATCTCGGCGATGGAGGTCTGGTTGCACGCCTTCTCGTTCCCGCACCGAGTGGCCGAGCTTGCGCATCAAGCCGAGGAGTGGGGGTTCACGGGACTCCTGCTCGCCGACAGCCAGAACCTAAACGCCGACGTGTGGGTCGAGCTCGCGCTCGCCGCGGCGGGGACCTCGCGCCTGCGGTTGGGTCCGGGGGTTACCAACTCGGTCACCCGCCATCTCGCGGTCACAGCGTCCGCCGCCGCGACATTGCAGGCGGAGACGGGAGGGCGGGCCGTGCTCGCGCTCGGCCGTGGCGACTCGGCGGTGGCCCAGATCGGCCGACGCAGCGTCACCGTGGCCGAGCTGGAGTCCTCCCTTCAGGCGCTGCAGAGCTATCTTCGCGGCGAGGAGGCGATGGTCGACGGCACGCCCAGCGCGATCAGGTGGGTGGCCGACCAGCGGCTGCCCAAGGTGCCCGTGTGGGTTGCCGCCACAGGTCCGCGCACCATCGCCGCCGCCGCCCGGTATGCCGACGGCGTGGATTTCTCGGTCGGCGCGGAGCCTGAGCGCTTGCGGTGGGCGATCGACGTCGCGCGCGGGTCCGCCAGCGGTGAGCTGTCGCTTGGCGCGTATGTCAACGTCGCCGTTGACCCCGACGTGCAGGCGGCGCGCGAACTGGTACGCGGTAGCGTCTCGATCTTCGCTCGCTTTGCCGCCGAGGCACCGGTGCAGGGGGCCATGTCCGAATCCACCCGGACGACAATCGCGCAGCTGCGCGCGGGCTACGAGCGTGCGCGGCACGGCGACGCGCAGGCGCCGGCGGCGCAGCAGCTGCAGAGCGACTTCATCGATCGTTTCGCTCTCGTGGGTCCTGCCGCCACCGTCGCTGAACGCATGATCGAGATCAACTCGCTCGGGATCGACCGAGTGATCGTCGTCCCAGGCTCACTGGACGCCGATCCAGCAGCCGTGCACACGTCCAACCGGCGCTTCGCGAACGAGGTCCTGCCTCTGCTCGGCGCGGTCCGTTAGGCGCGCCTCCAGACGGGAAAGCCAGCCAAGGCGGCGGTTTGCCCACGTTGGTAAAAGTTTTGTGCGGGGCAAAGAATCTTTGTCGTATTTCATGCGTTAAGAGGGCTAGGGAAGTTCTCTGCGCAGTGTTGAGCTTGGGGCAATCTGGATGCACTCGTGGTTCCAGATTCTGCTGTCTCGGTCTGCGCGCCGCCGAGGAACGGGCGGCCGCCCGACCACGTGCGCACCCCGGCGCGTGTTGGCTCGGGGGCTCGTGCTGGTCGCGCTCTTCGCCACCGCCGCACCACTGGCCTCGGCAGCGCCCTCAGGGGTCAAGACAAACAGCCCCTGGCGTCTGGTCTTCTTTGACGATTTCACCGACGGGCTGCAACCGTCGTGGGGCGCGTAGGCGGGCGAACCCGGCGGTGACCCTGGCGGGTGGTGGTCTCCCACGCACGTGGTGGTTGCGGATGGCGTCCTCAACCTCGAGACCTATCGCGATCCGCGGTACGGGATGCGCTGGGTGTCGGGCGGGGTCTCGAGCGGACCTGGACTGAGGCAGACCTACGGGAAATACGAAATCCGGGTCCGGATGCAGGCCGGCGAGGGCGTCGCGTTCGCCGCGCTGCTGTGGCCGGTGCGCGAGGTGTGGCCACCTGAGATCGACTTCGCCGAGAACGGTGGGGAGACCGGCGTTCGAAGGACCGTAACGGCAACCCTTCACTACGGGCGCGTTGACCATCAGGTACAGCGCACCATCCGGATTGACTTCACACGCTGGCACGCGCTCGGCGACGAGTGGCTGCCCGGCGCGCTGATCTACACGATCGACGGCCGGCAGTGGGCGGCGGTGAGGAGTCGTGCGGTCCCGGCGCAACCGATGGAGCTCGACCTCTAGACTCAGGCGGGTACGTGTGGGGAGTGGTGGGCGCCATGCCCTGATAGGAAAACGCCCCGGAACGTCGACGCCCAAATCCGATGGGTCGCCGCATACGCGTATCAGGGGGTTACGAACTGGTAAAAGTTCACGCCGCCCTGGACGGTGTTTGCGGTGAACACGTGCGATCAGAAATCTTCACGCACGGCATGCCGGAGGAGGTGTCGGGGTTCAGGACATATGTCCCAGGTGATGTGTCCCTCATGAGTCGGGACAAAGGTCACACCCGGCGGAGGGGTTGAAGCTGGAGTTGCGGCGGTCGTCAGCCCGCATGGCCGCGACGCTCGATCCAACAGGCCGAACGGTCGGCTGAAACGTGGCTTCGCTGACTGTGTGTTCAGGCCACGAGCCGGGTTAGCCGCGAGGAGAGTTCGTGGCGTGAGCGAGCCCCGATCTTGGCATAGATGTTGGCGAGGTGATATTCGACTGCCTTGGTGGACAGGTATA
>JAFASF010000323.1 GCA_019244745.1 Solirubrobacterales bacterium
GCGGTCGGCGCCAACCGGATCGCGCTCGGCGGGATGGATTCCGCCCAGCGCCTGGAAACCATCCGGGAATACTCCGCAACCAGCCTGGTCTGCACCCCCTCCTACGCCATCCGCCTGGCCAAGGTGGCTAACCAGTCCGGACTCACCGACGCCCTGCGCTCGGTGACTCGGATCATTTGCACGGGTGAGCCGGGTGCCTCGCTGCCGGCGGTCCGCTCGCAGATCGAAGAGCTATGGCAGGCTCACTGCTTCGACCACGCCGGTCTATCGGAGGTAGGCGCGTTCGGCTATCCATGCGCGCAGGGCGGCGGTGTCCATGTCAACGAGCGCGAGTTCATCGCCGAGATCGTTGATCCAGAAAGCGAAGACCCGACCGGCGACGGCGACGTCGGCGAACTGATCGTCACCGCGATCGGGCGCAAGGGGTTTCCCGCGATCCGCTATCGCACCGGTGACGTGGTGGAGTGCCGGGAGGAGCCCTGTCCCGCGGGCCATCCGGGACGCTGGCTTCCCGGCGGGATCTTGGGGCGCACCGACGACATGGTGGTGATCCGGGGGATGAACGTCTTCCCCTCGGCGATCGAGCAGGTACTGCGAGAGTCCGACGACATTGGCGAGTTTCGCATCACCTTCTACACCGAGCCGTCGGCCATGGACGAGGTCAAAGTCGAGGTGGAGCTCGCGCAGCCGAGCCAGGCCCGAGCGATCCAGACCCGGCTGCGCACTGGCCTCGGATTGCGAGTAAGAATCGTTCCGCTCAAACCGGGAATTCTTCCCGTGCACAGCGGGAAGGCCAGCCGAGTAGTTGACCAGCGGCAGGTTCGGCCGCGCCGGCTGAGGCCCGGGGTGCGATCGCAGTGAGGTTGACGCGCGATGCCGACGATGCGCCGGGGCTGTCCAGCACCAGCGAGGCTGTGGCGGAGCGAATTCGTAGCCTCGTCGTGGCGGAGCGGTTAGAGCCGGGTGAGCGGCTCGGGCGCGCGGAGGATCTCGCGCGCGAATTCGGCGTCAGCCGCCCAACGTTGCGTGAGGCCCTACGGTTGCTCTCCAGCGAGCACCTCGTCCGCGCCTCAAAAGGTCCGGGTGGCGGGATCTTCGTGGCCGCGACGCCGGAGCAGGGCATCGGCCTGAGTGTCAGCGCCGCGGTGGCAACCATGCTTGACGCTCAAAGCATCGACCTCGATGAGCTGCTCGAGACACGCCTGCTCCTCGAGGTACCGCTGGCCGGCCTGGCCGCACAGCGAGCCGGCGAGGATGACCTGAACGAACTCCGGGCGTTCACCGATGAGATCAACGCCGCCGGGAGGGACCTCGCCCGCATCACCGAGCTTGACGCCCGGCTTCATCACTTGATCGCCCAGATCGCCGACAACCGACTTGCCGGCGCGTTCACGAGATGGATCGTGGATGTACTCCAGCCGCGACTTGCAGCCGTGATCGAACCCGCGGTGGTCGAGAGCATGATCGCCGATCAGCATCGTGGATTGCTCGAGGCGATCATGCGCAGCGACCCCGTCGCGGCCGAGCGGGCCATGCGTGAGCATCTCGTGTACCTGCGCGATCTGGTCAGCGCCGTCGAGCAGTCCCGAGCCGAGCGATCGACCGACCGAGCCGAGACTACTGTCCCAGACCTCGAGCAGCCGCCAGCGTAGATGCGCACACAGGTGGGCATTGTGGGCGCGGGACCGGCGGGGTTGACCCTGGCGCTCCTGCTCCGGCGCGAGGCGATCGAGGCGGTCGTGCTCGAGAACCGCACCCGCGAGTACGTCGAGCACCGCGTCCGCGCGGGGCTGCTCGAGCAGAACACAGTCGATCTGATGCACGAGCTCGGGGTTGGGGAGCGACTGGCGCGCCAGGGACTCCAGCACGACGGGATCTACCTGCGCCGACCGGGACGCACGCTCCATATCCCGATCACCGACTTGACCGGGCGCCACGTCACGATCTACGCCCAGCAGGAGGTGGTCAGGGACATGTCCGCCGCACTGCTCGAGGGCGGCGGGACGATTCACTACGAGGTCGCGGACGTTGCCCCCCACGACTTCGATTCAGACCGGCCGCGGATTACCTACAGCGTCGACGGCAACGGCGAGGAGCTCTGCTGCGACTTCATCGCCGGCTGCGACGGTTTCCACGGCGTGTGTCGCGAATTTGTGCCACCAGGCGTGCTCACCGAACACGAGTACACCTATCCATTCGGGTGGCTTGGGATCCTCGCGCAAGCATCGCCCGCTACCGACGAGCTGATCTACGCGTGGCACGAGCACGGCTTCGCGCTGTACTCGATGCGCTCCCCGAAAGTCAGCCGGCTCTATGTGCAGGTACCGCAAGACGAAGACCTCAACCTGTGGTCGGACGACCGCATCTGGGAGGAGCTCCAGAGGCGTCTGGCCACCGACGACTGGCGCGTCAACGAGGGACAGATCATCGACAAAGGGATCACGCCGATGCGAACGTTCGTGTGCGAGCCGATGCAATACGGAAACCTGTTCCTTCTCGGCGACGCCGCGCACATCGTCCCACCGACCGGTGCCAAGGGACTGAACCTAGCGGTCAACGACGCCCGCCTTCTCGCCGCCGCCCTCCGCCGCTGGTACCAGGCCGGATCACGCTCAGGCCTCGAGCGCTTCTCGGAGACCGCGCTGCGCCGCGTATGGCGGGCACAGGACTTCTCCAACTACATGACCCAGCTGTTGCATGATCTCGGCCGCGGACCGTTCGATCGGAAGTTGCAGCTCGCCCGCCTCGACTATCTCGGGCGCTCAACGGCAGCCGCGACGAGCCTCGCCGAAAACTACGCTGGTCTCCCGGCACAGGACGACTTTTAGATCCCTCGTGGTCGGCCCGGACGTGGTCTTGCATCGCGCCACGACATCAACACCCTTGACAAGCACCTTGATGGTTAATAGGGTCATCGCCAGGAGTAGGCGTCTCGCCGTCACGCCCCCGGGCCGGCGCATCGACATAGAGGGAGGGTTCCGCGATGCAACAACCACGAACGCGACTGATCCGACTCGCGCTGGCGCTCGTGAGCGCGGCGGCCCTGTTCGCGGCCGCATCCGCGACGGCGGCGCCGACATCCGCGCACTACTCCGGAACGCTGCCGGACGGTGCCACGTGGATCGCGGACGTGCCGACTCCCTGGAACGGCACGCTGCTGCTGTACAGCCATGGGTACGGACCGCTGAATGCGGCGGATGCGCCGGACCCCACCACGCGGCAGGCTCTACTCGGCATGGGCTATGCGATCGCCGGCTCGTCCTATGACCCGCACGGCTCCTGGTGGGCCCTGGGGAGCGCCGTCCGGGACCAATTTGAGACCTTGGCGATTGTCAGGCGGACGGTCCTGCCGTGGGCTCCAATGAAGGCGTTTGCGTTCGGTACGTCGATGGGGGGTCTGATCAGCGCGCTCGAGGATCAGGACTCAGGCGGCCGGATCGACGGCGCGTTGACGACCTGCGGGATCGTCGCGGGCGCCAACAACCTCAACCAGTATCAGCTGGACGGGGAGTATGCGCTCAGCCAGCTGCTCGCGCCCTCGGAACAGATCCAGCTGACGAACTTCGTGGACGGCCCCTCGCGGGGCTTCGCCGATAGTGCAGCGAGCGCCGCCAAGCTACTGGCCGCCGCCGACGCCGCTCAGGGGACGCCAGTGGGCCGGGCGCGGCTGGCACTGGTCAGCGCTTTCCTCAACGTGTCGCCGTGGGGCGGCTCGTCGATTCCCAACATCTACGACTACGCCGGACAAGAGCAGGGTCAGTTCGAGGACTACTTCGCGCCCGGGCCGTTCAACGCGCTCACCTTCATCGTCGAGGGTCGCGATCAGATCGAGGCAGCGGCCGGCGGCGAGGGCAGCGGCACGGTCGGAGTTGACTTCAGCCGCCTGCTGCACGAATCGTCGTATTACCCGGAGGTCCGGGCTCTGTACAACGAGGCCGGACTCAGCCTGCGCACCGACCTCCAGGCCCTCGAGCGCAACGCCAACCTCCGGCCCGATAAGGCGGCGTATCGGTGGCTGGCACGGACGTCCGTTCCGACCGGTCGCCTCCAGGTGCCGGAGCTCGACCTCCACACCGTCTCCGACCAGCTAGTGCCCGTCCAACAGGAGAACTATTACCACCGGCTCGTGGCGCGGGCCGGGGACAGCCCGTTGCTCCGCCAAGCTTTCGTCCTGGCGCAGGGTCACTGCAACTTCACCTCGGCGGACCTGATCGCCGGCCTGCACGCGCTCGAGTCCCGCTTGGCCACCGGCAGGTGGGGCGACGGGGCCACCGCCGGGCAGCTCAACGCCGCCGCCGGCGCGCTCCCCGCCGGCCTGGGCGGAGGCGACTTCATCCCGTACTGGCCGAACAAGCTGACTGCGGCCATCCCGGCCACCCGGCACTCGTTCGGCCGGCCTGACTCGTTCTCGGCGAGGCGGTCAACCGCCTCCGGGTTCTCGTGGCATCGCGGCTAGGCCCGCCGGCGCGAGCCTCAAGCGGGGAAGTTCTCGGTGCTTGCGGCGAAAGACGATAGCCGCGCGCGTGCGGGTATGGAGCGGACGGGCCGCCTACCCTTTGGTGAGTCGACATGCGCTCCCGCAAATGAAGTCCGCCGCCCGAGCAGCGCCGGTAGGCGTCGAGCCGGCGACCGAAGCGCGCGTCGGGTATCTCGTCTACCGCGTTGAGCGGAGGCTCCGCGCGCGGCTCGATGAGACTGTCCGCACCCACGGCGTCACGACCACCGAATACGTGACGCTAAGCGTGCTGCGCCATCGTGACGGCATGTCCTGCGCTCAGCTCGCACGGTGGGCATTCGTCAGCCCGCAGGCGATGAACCTGGTCGTCTCCGCGCTCGAGAAGCGTGGACTCGCGCGGCGCCGGCCCGATCCCGGCCACGGGCGTGTGCTCCGTACGAGCGTCACCGCGAAGGGCCTCACCGTACTCGAGCGCTGCGATCGCTCGATGGACGCGATCGAGGCCGACATGCTGCGAGCGCTCGACGCTGACAGCGTCGAGCTTCTGCGCGGGATGCTCGCCTCGTGCGCGCACTCGCTCGAGGCGACCCGGCCCCGACTACCCCCGCCCTGACAGCCCGCGGCGACCCGATGAGCGATCGGAGTCCGCAAGCGACGATCGGCCGAGTCGTGGGCGGCGGGCGTCCCGTCGAATCGGTTTGCCTCGAGGATCGGCGCAACACGCCATGGTGGCGGGAGGCGGTGATCTACCAGATCTACATCCGCAGCTTCGCCGACGGTGACGGAGACGGCATCGGCGACCTCGCCGGACTGCGCTCGCGGCTGCACTACCTGCGCGAGCTGGGAGCCGACGGGATCTGGATCAACCCGTGGTACCGCTCGCCGATGGCCGACGCCGGCTACGACGTCGCCGACTATCGCGAGATCGACCCCTTGTTCGGCACGCTGACCGAGGCCGAGGAGCTGATCGTCGCCTGCCACGAGCACGGGATCCGGGTGATCGTGGACCTGATCCCGAATCACACCTCAGATCGGCACCCGTGGTTTCAGGCCGCGCTCACGGCGCCCCCGCGATCGGTCGAGCGGGCGCGCTATTGGTTTCGCCCGGGGCGGGGGGCGCGGGGCGACCTGCCGCCCAACGACTGGCGATCGCGTTTTGGCGGCAGCGCTTGGACGCGGGTGCGCGAACCCGATGGTCGCCCCGGGGAGTGGTACCTGCACCTGTTCGCTCCCGAGCAGCCCGACCTCAACTGGAACAACCGCGAGGTCCGGCACGAGTTCGAGTCGATCTTGCGCTTCTGGCTCGATCGGGGAATCGACGGCTTCCGGATCGACGTCGCTCATGGGCTGGTCAAGCACCCCGAGCTACCCGACCTCGGCGAACGCGTCGAACCGGTGGCGATCGACCATCCGGACAGGATCGATCACCCGCACTGGGATCGCGACGAGGTGCACGAGATCTACCGCGCCTGGCGGCGCGTGCTCGACAGCTACGAGGGCGAGCGTAAGTTCATCGCCGAGGCGTGGGTGACCGGCTCGCAGCGTCTCGCGCGCTACCTGCGCCCCGGCACCCTGCACACCGCGTTCAACTTCGACTTGCTGCTGTCCCCCTGGGACGCCG
>JAFASF010000428.1 GCA_019244745.1 Solirubrobacterales bacterium
GTGGACGGGTCTGGGGGACTCGCCCGACTTTCCCCCGACCAAGGCCCCGGACTTCAAGCCCAAGCGCGACGCCAAGCAGATGGAGGCGATCGGCGGCGACAAGCCGTTCATCCTGCACCCCGACGGGCGCGGCTGGCTGTACGCGCCGACGGGCCTCGTGGACGGCCCGCTGCCGGCGCACTACGAGCCGCAGGAGTCGCCGTTCTCAAATCCCCTCTACGCCCAGCAGCACAATCCCACCAGGCAGACCTTCCGCCGGCCCGAGAATGCCTATCACCCCGCCGACGGCGAGCCTGGAGCGGACGTCTTCCCGTTCGTCCTTACAACCTACCGCCTGACCGAGCACCACACCGCTGGCGGGATGTCGCGCACCGTCCCATACCTGTCCGAGCTCCAACCCGAGTTCTTCTGCGAGGTCTCACCGCAGCTGGCGACCGACCGGGGTCTGGCTCACGGCGGGTGGGCGACGATCGTGACGGCCCGCCAAGCCGTCGAGGCGCGGGTGATGGTGACCGACCGAATCAAGCCGCTGGAGATTCAAGGCCGACCGATGCACCTGGTTGGCGTGCCGTACCACTGGGGCCGTGTCGGGATCGTAACCGGCGACTCCGGCAACGAGCTGCTGCCGATCGCGCTCGACAACAACGTCCACATCGCCGAGTACAAGGCGGCGACGTGCGACATCCGACCGGGGCGGCGGCCCCGCGGCCGGGCGCGACTCGCGCTGGTGGAGGAATACCGACAGCGGGCGGGGGTGAAGACTTGAGCGTGCAGACGGTTGCCTGGCCGAGCAGCTACGGCGACGCCGCCAAGCCCCGAGTGGGGTTCTTCACGGACACCTCGGTCTGCATCGGCTGCAAGGCGTGCGAGGTTGCCTGCAAGGAGTACAACCAGGTCCCGAGCTCGATTGAGGGCTTCACCGGCAACTCCTACGACAACACGATCGACCTCGGCGCGAACACCTGGCGCCACGTGGCGTTCATCGAGCAGCGGGTTCCCGCCGGGGTACTCGAGGGCGCCTCGCTCGTGCAATCGGCGCAGCGTGGGGAGGTCATCGACGGAGGCGTCCAGACCTACCAGGAGGGTGACGGGTTCCGGTGGCTCATGGCATCGGACGTCTGCAAGCACTGCACCCACGCGGCGTGCCTGGACGTGTGTCCTACCGGTGCGCTGTTCCGCACCGAGTTCGGAACGGTCGTCGTCCAGGAGGACGTGTGTAACGGCTGTGGCTACTGCGTGCCGGCGTGCCCGTTCGGCGTGCTCGATCAGCGCGAGGGCGACGGCCGGGTGTGGAAGTGCACGCTCTGCTACGACCGCCTCAAGGACGATAAGGAGCCGGCGTGCGCGCAGGCTTGCCCCACCAACTCGATCCAGTTCGGAGAGCTGTCCGAGCTTCGCGAGCGGGCGGAGCACCGTCTGGGGCAGCTCCAGCAGGCCGGGCAGCCCCGCGCGCAGCTGTACCTGGCCGATGACGACGATGGGATCGGCGGGGCCGGCGCGTTCTTTTTGCTGCTCGACGAGCCCGAGGTCTACGGGCTGCCGCCCGACCCGGTCGACACGCGCCGCGACCTCAAGGAGGTCTGGACAGCGGCGGGCGTCGCCGCGGCGGCGCTCGGCGCCACGCTGCTCGCCGCGGTGTTCGGAGGCAGAGGGTGAACGTGACCCATCACGGCATGGGCGACGGCGCGTCGGCCGATTCGCGGGCCGGGGCGCCGGCCGGAACCGAGATTCGCACCTACCACGGCCAGCCGGTCATCAAGGAGCCGATCTGGACGTGGGAGATTCCGTGCTATTTCTTCACCGGCGGCCTCGCGGGTGCGTCGGCCGGCCTTGCGTACATGTCCTCGCTGCGGGGCAATGACGTGCTCGCCCGCCGTGCCTGGGCCACCGCGCTCGCCTCGGTCGCGGTCAGCCCAGCCCTGCTGACCTCCGATCTCGGCCGGCCACGGCGCGTCATGAACATGCTGCGGATGTTCAAGGTGACCTCGCCGATGAGCGTCGGCTCCTGGCTGCTGAGCGCCAGCGGCGCCAGCACCGCGATCGCGGCGGCGCACGCGTGGACGGGCTCGTTTGCCGGCGCTGCTCGCGTGGCCCGCCCGGCGGCCGCCCTGCTGGGCCTCCCGCTCTCCACCTACACGGCCGCGCTCGTGACGAACACCGCGGTGCCGGTGTGGCACGAGTCGCGGCGCCTGCTGCCGTTCGTGTTCGGATCCGGCGCGGCGCTGAGCGCGGGTGCCGCCGCGGTCGCGGTCACGCCCGTGCGACATGCCCGCGCGGCGCGGCGGCTGGCCCTCGTCTCGGCGGCGCTCGAGCTCGGGTGCAAGGAGCTGATGGAGCGCCAGCTCGGCGAGCTCGGCGAGCCGTACAAGCAGGCCGCGGCTTTCAAGTTCGGCCGGCTCGGG
>JAFASF010000437.1 GCA_019244745.1 Solirubrobacterales bacterium
GTGCTCTGGCTCGTGAACAGCGGGCGCTGAGGCGGGGCCACCGAGCGGGGAGGCGTTGGGTTGAACGGCACCCAGCCGATGCCGGTGAAGTAGACCTCGACCCAGGCGTGAGCGTCGAGCGCGCTTACCCGATAGGACCTGGTCGCGCTGTCGTAGGCCCCCGGAAGGAAGCCGGCGGCAACGCGCGCGGGGATCCCGTCCATCCGGAGCATCAGCGCCATCGCTCCCGAGAACTGCTGGCAATAGCCG
This sequence comes from Solirubrobacterales bacterium, assembly GCA_019244745.1. Taxonomy (GTDB): domain Bacteria; phylum Actinomycetota; class Thermoleophilia; order Solirubrobacterales; family Solirubrobacteraceae; genus Palsa-465. The sequence goes on from JAFASF010000437.1 coordinate 250, forward strand.
ATCCGGTCCTCGAACAGGAATGACTCCAGTGGGTAGCGCCGCTCCGGACTCTGTTCGCTGTAGGCGTAATTCGCAATCAGGTAGTTCTCGATCGCCAGGACAACGTCGTACGTGGATCGCGTCCCGGAGGCCAGCCGGCGCGCGAGCCTGTACATCGGCCCGTACGGGGAGGCGACGATGGCCCGCCGAATCCGGGATATCGCGGCCGGCGATTCGGCCGGCGCAGGTGCGCCGACCGTGCGGCGGGTGATGAACTGACCTGGACGCAGCGGATCCGTCGCCGCCAGGTGCAGACCCGACTGCGTCGGCGACGGCAGGTCGAAGTCGGTGTAGCGCAGGTAGCTTGCGGGAAACGAGCGCGGCGCCTTCCGGAGCTCGGCGGGCGACGGCCTGGGGACGTAGGACATCACCGTGTACGCGTCCCCGCTTCGCAACCCCTTCCCAAGCTCCTGGACGGTGCCGTCCGGCTCATACTGGATCGGGTCGTGGAAATTGACCGCTTCCGTGGTGCCCTGGTCGGTGGGGAGTAACGCCGAGCGCAGGCCCTGGATCGCGAAGGTTGCGAACCCGTACCAGCGGCCGTTGAGCGGAAGCGGCAGATCCGCTTCGTTGCTCGGATCGGTGCCCGAGCGCACGAACCGCAATCCGTCGAACCGATCGAGCGTCGTCACCTTCCACATCAGCGGCGCCGGCGAGCGGACAGTGAACATCGTGCGCCCGGAGCGCGACCACGGGATCGGGCCGTACGTCTGGTCCCAAGCGAACGCGGTGCTGGTTTGCCCCGAGCCGAACAGGTCCCATGCACGGTAGTTGAACCACGACTGGCTCCCGGGGACGTCCGTGACCAGGATCGCCGCGAGCAGCCCGGCCGCCCCGAGCCAGACCAGTGCCGCCAGCACCCGTCGGCCGCGCAGGCCGGGCAGCCAAAGCCAGGCGACGACGAGCGCGAGCAGCAGCAACCCTTCGACCGTCACCGACCCTCCGTTGGAGTCGATGACGCCCATCACATACAGCACGAGAAGCAGCGCCAGCGCGCAGACGCGGCGGATGCCAAAGACGACGCTAGTGGCGGGCCTGCCGCCAGTAGGCCAGAACGCCAGCGCTGCGGCGGCGAGTGGGATGAGCGCTAGCGGCAGGAGGATGTCGAGGCGCGTCCACGAATCGGTCCCCTGATAGGGCCAGAGCGTGGTAGCGACGGTCGCGAGACCCTTGTGCAGCCCCGTGCCGAGCCTGTCCCACGCGGTTGGAAGGAGCAGAGCGTGCGGAACACCGGCCGCGACCAGAGCAGCCGAGGTCAAGACGGCGGCCACCATCAGGCGGGCGCCGGCGGCTCGGACGCGAGCGCGCCGCGAGGCTTGTGCGGAGACCGGGATTAGCATCATCGCCGCGCCGGCTAGGACCGCGATGGCAACGATGACGAGCACCCTGACCGTGGGTGGCTGCGTCTCCACTCCGGCATAGCGCCAGGCGGCGAGCGCGGTCAGGCCGGCAAACGCCGCCAGTCGCATCCAACTGTCGTGCCCGCTCCTCGATGGTGTTGTTCCCACCGCTACGCGGCTCTCCGGCGCACCGCTCCGCTCTCAAGCCGCTGTCCGCTGCAGCCCGCGACCGTGAACTGAACCGGCACGCCCGGCCTCGGATGCGGAGATACCAGATAACGCAGCGGTGCCCTGAGCTGCGCGAAGTGGGTTGACATACCCGCCGCCGCCGTGACCCACAGCACCGCACCCAAGCTGGTCAAGCGTCCGACCGGCGGAGCGCCCGCCTCAGGCACCATCAGCGCGAGCCGGGCATGGGATTCGGAGAAGCCCGACAGCGTGGGATCGATGCGCGTCGGCTGACGGTCGCCGGGTAGCAACAGCGCGCATCCGCCGCGGCGCGCCAGGTGCACGCACAGCGAGGCGGCGGCGCGCATTGCCCGATCGAGAGCGTCGGCGCTGGCCGGGTGCCGGGGGTCGACGAGCACCCAGGGAGTCCTCTCACCATCGGCGACCAGGCGCCGCTCCATCAGGGTCGTCGTGCGTGCGACGGTCGGCCAATGGATTCGGGAGGCGGGGGACCCGTCACGGTAGGGCCGCAACGAGTCGACCTCGGTCGCGCCGGCGTCCGGTGCGCTGATCGGCGCTCGCCCGAAAATCGCCGGCTCGCCCTCGACCTCGAGCAGATGGATCGGCTCAACCCGCGGCAGCACCAGCACTTCGCTGGAGGCCGACGCGACGATGCGGCTGCAGAGCCCGATCGGATCGCCGACCACTACGGACGCTGGACCAAGCAGCTGGCGGCCCCGTCGAGGGAAGCGGACGGCCGAGGTCATCTTGCCCTGGGACGGGCCCGGCACCGGCAGTGGGGGCCCGTCCGGCCACACGCGTAGCTCCGCGCTCGGGAGTGGCAAGCGACCGCGCGACAGCCGCACGGTGATCGGCAGCGGCGTCTGTTCCTCCACCACGGTGGCGCCGACCGACCGCCGCAAACGCAGACCGCGCGCTGCGCTCTTCACCCACACCGCCGCCACGATCGCGGTCAGGAGCAGCGCGACTCCGGGCACATACAACGGCGTCGCCGCGAAGCCGGCCGCCGCCAGGCAGAGCGCCAGGCCGAGCGAGACCGCGAACCGCGTGCTCCTCACAACGCAGGCACCCCGTCGAGCGCGTCGTGGAGCACGTCGATGCGCGCGATATCCACGGCGGCAGGGGCCAGCAGGAGCCGGTGTGAGAGAACCGAGGGCACCAGCTCTTGGACGTCGTCGGGAAGCACGTGATCGCGCCCCTCGAGCGCTGCCCGCGCCTTGGCGGCCTTGACGAGCATCAGCCCAGCGCGCGGACTGGCACCGAATTCCACGCGCGGATCCTCGCGAACCCGCTCGAGCACGGAGACCACATAGCGGAGCAGGCGCTGGCTGGTGTGGACCCGGATCGCAGCATCCTGAGCGGCAAGGATGTCCGAGACGCTTGCGACCGGCTCGAGAGCGAGGACCCGATCGCCGCCGGCGTGGTCGGTGAGCATCTCGACCTCTCGTGACGCCGATGGATAGCCGAGCGACACCCGCACCATGAAGCGGTCGAGCTGATTCTCGGGCAGCGGGTATGTGCCCGCATACTCCACCGGGTTCTGCGTGGCGAGCACTGCGAACGGGCGAGCCAGCTCGTGCGTCGCCGCGTCGACCGTGACGTGTCGCTCCTGCATGCATTCGAGCAGCCCCGATTGCGTCTTCGGCGGGGCGCGGTTGATCTCGTCCACCAGCACGAGGTTCGCGAACACGGGTCCGGGGCGGAACTCGAAGCGCCCCTCGCGCTGGTTGAACACGTTCGTTCCGACGACGTCGGCCGGGAGCAGGTCGGACGTGCATTGGATCCGCGCGTATGAGGCGTCGATCGACCGGGCCAGCGCACGCACGAGCGCGGTCTTCCCGACTCCAGGGTGGTCTTCGATC
>JAFASF010000046.1 GCA_019244745.1 Solirubrobacterales bacterium
CGTCGTCGACGACGAGATGACGATCGGGTGGCGCGACCAGAATCTCCCCAGGGCACAGCGGCTCGCCGTCCGAAGCGGCGCGACAGGGCAGCGGGCCGGCGCGGCGGAGGATGTGGGCCAGCGCGCTCGGGCTGCCGGGGGCGATATGAAGGACCACGCATACCGTCGCCGGCAGGTCCGCCGGCAGTCCGGCGACGACGCGCTTGAGGGTCTCTACGCCCCCGGCGGAGGCGCCCATCACTACCAGACTGCGATGCGGCCCGATATCCTCCGATGCGGGCGAATCCTGCACTTGCCGACAGCGTACGCTCACCCGAGCACGATCACCAGCGCCGTGGCCATTTCGGAGACCTTGCCGAACCACGTTGCTTTCAAACGGTGGCCATAGGAGAGTTCGGCGATGAGGACTAATCTCGCACCTATGAGCTCGCTTGAGCACCTTGATGTGCCCCAGCTGGCGTCGTTCATGATCCGGAGCGTTCCCGACCGTGACCGCAGGACGCGCGTGGTCGTCGAGGGAGAGCTCGATCTGCTCACCTCGCCGTCGCTGGCGGGGGCGCTCGATCGCGGGTTGTCCACGGCCGAGGAACTGCTCCTCGATCTCTCGGGCGTGCAATTCATCGACTCCGCCGGGCTGCAAGCGATCCTCGGTGCGCTTCAGGCGTGCAGGTCCAACGGCTGCGCGCTCCTGATCAGCTCGGAGCTTCCGGCTCAGGCGCTCCGGCTGTTCGAGATCACCGGCGTGCTGGGCCAGCTGCCGCTCGTCGACGTTCGGTAATCATTCCGCGTGGAGCGGAAATGAACCCAACCAACCATCAGTTGCGGCTGGCCGCGCGCCCTTCCGGCTTACCCGAGCCCTCGGATTGGGAGCTGACCAGCGAGCCTGTCCCGCAACCGCACGCGAACCAGATCCTGGTCGAGGTCTCGCACGTGTCGATCGATCCGGCGATGCGCGGGTGGATGAACGACTTGCCGTCGTACATCGCGCCGGTGCAGCTGGGGGACGTGATGCGCGCCGGCGCGATCGGACGTGTGATCGCCTCCGAGCATCCGGGGTTCGCCGTCGGCGAGCACGTCTTCGGCCTGTTCGGAGTCCAGGAGTTCGCGATCTCGGACGGGTCCGGGGTGACGAAGGTGGACCCGTCGATCGCGCCGCTGCCGACGTACCTCGGAGCCCTCGGATGGACCGGTCTGACCGCGTACTTCGGGCTGCTGGAGGTGGCGCGCCTGGGTGCGGGCGAGACGGTGGTCGTCTCGGGGGCGGCCGGCGCGGTCGGCAGCGTCGCCGGGCAGATCGCGAAGATCAAGGGCTGCCACGCGATCGGGATCGCCGGGGGGGCCGCGAAGTGCCGTTGGATCGTCGAGGAGCTCGGCTTCGACGCGGCCGTCGACTACAAGGCGGAAAACGTGCGCGCCGCGCTGCGCGAGCGCGCGCCGGACCGTGTGGACGTGTTCTTCGACAACGTCGGAGGCGACGTTCTCGATGCGGTCCTAACCAGGCTCGCCCGCGGGGCGCGGATCGTCATCTGCGGCGGCATCTCGCAGTACAACGCTCGCCAGGCCCGGGGCCCGGCCAACTACCTGGCGTTGATCGCTGCGCGCGCCTCGATGACCGGGATGCTCGTGTTCGACTACGCCGATCGCTACGCCGAGGCGACCGCCGAGCTGGCGGGCTGGCTGCGCGAAGGTCGGCTCGTCTCGCGCGAGTACGTCGTCGAGGGCGGCGTGAGCGCGTTCCCCGAGGCGCTGCTGAAGCTGTTCACCGGGGAGAACATCGGCAAACTGGTGCTCACGGTGCCCTGATGAACCGGATGAGCGCCCAAGACGCGTCGTTTCTGCACGTCGAGAGCGACGCCAGCCCTATGCACGTCGGTGGCGTGAGCATTTTCGAGGGCCCGCCACCTCGGTTCGCGGATGTGCTGGCGCGGGTCGAGGGCAAGCTCTCGCTCGTGCCGCGCTATCGCCAGGTCGTGCGCTTCGTGCCGTTCGGGGTTGCGCGTCCGGTGTGGGTCGATGACCCCCACTTCAACCTGGGCTATCACGTGCGGCGCACGGCCCTCCCTCATCCCGGGGGCGACGACGAGCTCCGCGCGCTCGTGGGGCGCGTGATGTCGCAGAACCTCGACCGGGCCAAGCCGCTGTGGGAGATGTGGGTGGTCGAGGGGCTCGGAGACGGTCGCTGGGCGATGCTCTCAAAGGTCCACCACTGCATGGTCGACGGCGTCGCCGGCACCGATCTGATGACAGTGCTACTCGACAAGGAGCGCGATCCAGAGCCCTCGCCCGGGGATCGCTGGGAACCCGAGCCCGCACCCGGAAACGCTCGGCTGCTCGCCGAGGCGATCCTCGAGCAGACCGCAAACCCGGTCGCGGCGGCGGAGCGATTCGTCGGCGCACTGCGCGCTCCACGCGAGCTGGTGAGCCTGCTCGAAGACACCTCGCGCGGCCTGATCGCGTTCGCGGGGGTCGCGCGACCGAGGCGCTCTTCGCTCAACGGGCCGCTCGGTCCTCACCGCCGCTGGGACTGGGCGCGCGGTCGCCTCTCCGACGTGCAGAGGGTGCGTGGCGCGTTGGGCGGCACGGTCAACGACGTCGTGCTGGCGGCGATCACCGCGGGCTTCCGGGAGTTGCTCCAGTCGCGCGGCGAGCCAGTCGATCGCGTGTTGCGCACGCTGGTACCGGTGTCGGTCCGGCGACCCGGCGAGCGTGGCGCGTACAACAATCGAGTCTCGGCCATGTTCGCTGAGCTCCCAGTGGGAATCGAGGACCCGGAGGAGCGACTGCTCTCGATCCGCTCGCAGATGGCCGATCTAAAGGAGTCAAAGCAGGCGGTCGCCGGAGAGGTGCTCACCTCGCTGTCGGGGTTCGCTCCGCCGTTGCTGCTGGCGCTCGGAACCCGGTTGGCGAGTCGAGTTCCGCAGCGGAGCCTCAACACGGGAACCACCAACGTCCCCGGACCGCAATTTCCGCTCTACCTCGCGGGCAAGCGGATGCTCGAGTCGTTTCCGTATATCCCGCTGTTCGCCAGTGTGCGCATCGCGGTGGCGATCTTCTCCTACGACGGAGCGCTCAGCTTCGGGGTCAGCGGCGACTACGACACAGCGTCGGACATACACGTTCTCTGCGCGGGCATCGAGCGCGGACTTGGTCAGCTCGTGGAGCTGGCCGGGCCCAGCCCGATGCGCGGATCGCCGCGGCGGCCGACCACGAACCAGATCGCTTCGACCGGTTCCTCGCCGACCGTGAACAAGCGGTGAGGCATCGTCGACTCGAACGAGATCGAGTCTCCGGGCCCTAGCTCGTAGGTCTCGAAGCCGATCGTCACGCCAAGCCGGCCGTTCAGGACGTGCCCGTACTCCGTACCGGAATGGCGCATCAGAGAATCCTCGGGGGACGACGCTCCTCCGGCGTCGTAGATGACGTAGAGAAAGTCGACGTCTTGAGGGGTCTGCGGCGTGAGGCGCTCCCAGCGCACCCCCGACGCGAGCTGGATCGACTTGCCGCTTCCCCGGCGCACGACGGGGTCGATTGCGGCGCCCGACTCGGCCTGGCGGTGCCGAGTCGGGCGAGAGGCGGTTGGCACGAACAGCAGCTCGTCTAGCGAGAGCCGGAGCTCGCCCGCGATCGCGTACAGCGTGCCGACCGAAGGCGACGCCTTGCCGAGCTCGACCTGCGAGATGAGGCTGGCCGACACACCGACCCGGCGCGCCAGCTCGCGGACGCCGATCTTCTGGCGTAGCCGTTCCTCGCGCACGCGTCTTCCGACGCTGTCAGGTCCGCTGCCCAAGCCTTGCTCCCACTGACTCTGCGATCGCCTCCGCGCTCGGGAGGAAGGCGTCCTCGAGCGGGGGGCTGTAGGGGATCGGGTGGTCGGGGGTGGTCAGGCGCCAGATGTCGTCGATGTCGTGCAGGCCGTGTTCGGCCGCCAGCGCGAGGATCTCGGCGGCCCACCCGCCGGTGAGCGGACCCTCTTCGACGACCACGAGGCGGTTGGTCTTGGTCAGCGATCTCAGGATGCAGTCGCGATCGATCGGACGCAGCGTCCGCAGGTCGATGACCTCGGCGTCAATCCCGTGGCCGGACAGCCGCTCGGCGGCGGCGAGGCATTCGGGTACCCCTTTCATCGCGGAGACCATCGTCAGGTCCGCGCCCTTGCGCAGGACGCGGGCGCGGCCGATCTCGGCGACCTCGTGCCCGTCGCACTCTTCCTTGACGCCGTAGAGCCGCTTGTGCTCGAGAAACAGCACCGGGTTCTCGTCTCGGATGGCCGCTTGCAGCAGCGCCTTCGCGTCGGAGGGCATGGAAGGCGCAACGATCTTCAGGCCGGGCACGTTTTGAAACCAGCTCGCCGGCGTCTGGGAGTGGATCGCGCCGAACCGGCCGCCGGCGCCGACGGCCGAGCGCACGACCAGCGGCACGTTGGCCTGCTCCCGCGAGATGTAGAAATACTTGGCGGCCTGATTGACCAGGCTGTCCATGGCGAGGGCCAGGAAGTCTCCGAACATGATTTCGATGATCGGCCGCAAGCCACACACCGCGCTTCCGAATGCAGCTCCGGCGAGCGCCAATTCGGAGATCGGGGTGTCGAACACTCGCTCGGGGCCGTGCTTCTCGCGCAGGCCAGGCGTGACCGCGAACACGCCACCGGCGGCCGCCACGTCCTCGCCGAAGAACACCACGCGTTCGTCGCGCGCCAGCTCTTCGTCGAGCGCCTCGCGGATGGCCTCCCGGAACTCGAGCGCGGGCATTTAGACCCCCGGTCCTCTCATAGCGCGAGCCGGAGCGGCCGCTCCAGGTTGGTGCGGACGTCCTGGAGGAAGGCAGCGGCGTCGGCACCGTAGAGGATGCGGTGATCGCATGTGAGGGTCAGCTTCATGCGGCTCGAGGACTTCATCGCTCCGTCGCGCAGCACGGCACGGTCCTCGAGCGATCCGACCGCGAGGATGGCCGCCTGGGGAGGGTTGATGACCGCGACGAACTCGGTGATCCCGTACATCCCGAGGTTCGAGACCGTGAACGTCCCGCCAGCGAGCTCGGGCGGGGCGAGCTTTCCCTCCCGGGCCCGCTCGGCCAAGGCGCGAGTCTCCGACGCGATCTGACCGAGTGACTTCGTGTCCGCGTCAAACACGGTCGGAACGAGCAGCGCGTCTTCGATGGCGACCGCGACGCCGACGTTGACCCGTTCGTAGAGCTCGAATCGCCCCTCGCGGTAGCTGGCATTGACCCTGGGGTGGCGGCGGAGCGCGAGCGCGCAGGCCCTGACCACGAAGTCGTTGAGGGTAGGAATCTGCACCGGGCCGGAGTCCACTTGGTCTTCGCGCAGCCGCACGATCGCGTCCATATCGACCTCGGTGCTCAGCGTGAAGTCGGGGATCGTCGCCTTGGCCTCGGCCATGCGGCGGGCGATGGTCGACTGGATGCGGGTTGGTTCTCGAATGTCGACGTCCCCTTTGGGGCTTAGGGGACGCGACGTCGGCCTTGGGGGGCGTGTGGGGCTTGGGGCCCGTGGCTCGGACAGGACGGCGGGGCGCGCACGAGCAGCCGCTTCCACGTCGCGTTTGGAAATCCGCCCCGAGGGCCCGGTGCCCTGAACGTCCCCCACCTCGAGCCCCCGTTCTTCGGCCAGGCGCCGCGCGACCGGCGAAGCCTTGGCTCGGCGCGGGGGCGAGGCGTCGGGACGTGAGGCCGACCGCGCGCCGTCTCCAGCAGCGGGCGGGCCGCCGTCGATCCGGCCGATCACGGTGCCGACCGTCAGCGTTTCGCCGTCGGCGGCCCCTACCGTCAGCATCCCCGACAGCTCGGACTCGTACGTGACCGTGGCCTTGTCGGTCTCGATCTCCACCAGATCCTCGCCCGCGCTCACCGATTCCCCGGTGCGCTTTAGCCAGCGGACGATCGTGCCTTCCTCCATCGAGTCCGAGAGCCTCGGCATCACTACTTCGGCCATGAGCGTGCCCGCTACTCCTTGAACTCGCGCACGGCACCGGGCCGCGGCCACGGGGCCGCCAAGCCGCGCTCGGCGATGGCGTCCATCTGTCGGTCGACCGCTTCCTCGACTTCGCCGACGGCACGTTGATCGGCGCCGAAGCGCTCGAGCAGCGCCGCGCGTGCAAGTTTGATCGGGTCGCGATCGCGCCATGCGTCGAGCTCGCCGGGCTTGCGGTATCTGCCCGGGTCGCTCCGAGAGTGTCCGACGAACCGGTACGTGAGGGCCTCGATGAACTGCGGTCCATCACCGGCGCGAGCCCGCTCCACGGCGGCGGCCGCGGCCTCGCGGACGACCAGTACGTCGTTCCCATCGATCGTGCTCGCCGGAATACCCAGCGTCTCGGCGCGCGCGCGGAGCTCGCCGGCCGTGACCTCCTCCCAGGGCGTGAACTCTCCGTACAGGTTGTTTTCGCACACGTAGAGCACCGGGAGCGCGAACACCGCCGCGAAGTTCAGACACTCGTGGAAGTAGCCCTGGTTCGCTGCGCCGTCACCGAAGAACGCCACCGCCACGCCACCTCGACGCTTGAGCGCCAGCGCCGCGCCCGTCGCGGCGGAGATGCTCCCGCCGACGATCCCGAAGCAGCCGATCAAACGGTGCTCGAGGTCGACCACGTTCATCGATCCGGCACGCCCGCCGCACACTCCGGTCTCGCGCCCGAGCAGCTCGTCGAGCAATCCC
>JAFASF010000135.1 GCA_019244745.1 Solirubrobacterales bacterium
AGCTGCCGCAGCAGGTCGTCGCGCGCGGCAATCGGCCGACGGCGGAGGCGGGCGACGGTGCTCGCGCCCGTGTCGGGGACGGCGCCGCGATAGTCGAACACCACAGCCCCATGCGCGACGCTGCGGACCGCGTACACGAGACGGCCGATGGAGTCGAGCGACACCCGCTGACCGGTCAGCACCACCGCGCTTGGGTGCAGCGCGGACATCGCCCGGCCCAGGCGATCGGTTTCGATCGCCGGCGTTAGCGACAGCGTCCGCAACCCCGCCCGGCGCAGGATCAACTCCAGCGCCTGGGCGTAGAGCGCGTCCAGGTCGCAGGCCGCGGTCGCGTCGAAGATCAGGATGCCGTGGGGAAAGGCAGCCGGCGGAGCGAGCCGTTTGATCGCCGACAGCCAGCCGGTCGCGTAGCGCCAGGCGAACTCGTACTCCGCCGTGCACCCGTCCGGGTCGGCGTGTGCCCCGACCGCATCGAGCAGCACTTCCTCAACCGTCCGCTCGACGGAGCGCACGCTGAGGCTCTCCTCGAGCAGGCGGTTGGCCTTCTCCTCGTCGAAGGCCGCAAACGCGTCCGCGAGGCGCGCGGACGACGAAGGGCCGGTGCCGCGCTCGCGCGCCAGCGCCACCGCGGAGGAGACGTTGCGTGTTTCGGCCATGGCAAGGCGTAGCGCCTCGATCTCGGCAAGGGCATATTGGCGGTGGCCGCCGGGCGTCCGAATCGGGCGGGGGAACGCGTAGCGTCGCTCCCAGCTCCGCAGCGTGTTGGGGCTCACCCGGAGCATCGCGGCGGCAGCGTTGGTGCGGATCCCGTTCACTTCCGAGTATTTATCGACTCGCGCGGTCCGCGGTGCAAGGTCCGCAACGACACCTGCAGCTTGGTCGGTTCCGTGCAGCGACAGGAACCTCGGACGGCTTGTCGTAGGCGCCGCGTCGGTTACTCGAACACGACGAGCGCGGCGCGCTTCGGGCCGCAGCCGGCGATCCGCACCGTGAGACGCACCCCGAACGTGTTCGCCGGGCGCACCACCGCCCTTCGGAAGCCCTCGTCCCCCCGCGCGGCCCAGGTAATGGCGACGGCGAGGTTCTCCCGACCCTGGGCCTCGGCATCGGCGGGAACGAGCAGCTCGGTGACGTGCCGGTTGACCGCGTCGGTTTCCCGCGTGGCGAGCAGCTCTTCCGCGGCCGCAGACACCGCACAGATCGACAGCGAGCTGTCCAGGACCAGGAAAGCGCTGCCGGCGGCCGGAGCGACTTCGGCGGCCGACTCGAGGAGCAATCCGAATTCGCACGTCCGGCATACCCGCGAGGTGGTGTCGGTCGTCTCGGGGCGGGCGCCGCAGTGGCTACAGAATGAAACGCTCGGAGCAACCGGCTCCGGCGGCAGCGGCGGCACCAGTGCCAGTGCCGGGCGCCCCTCTCTTGATCGTCTCATCATCGAAATCCCTTTCAACGATGCTTATTGCAATTACAGAACTGCGGCCTGAACCTTGCCATGCACGTCGTCGATACGAGGCGCCGGCGCGACGGGGACGGGCCGCTCGACCCGCTCGGCCTCCACGAGATCCAACAGGCGGCGTTGGGCATCGCCGGCTCCTGGCGGCAAGACGTTGGTACCTGTGGTGCGCATGCGCAGCCGCTGATCGCCCCTACGGTACACGGCGGCGGGCAACACCCCGACCGCGAGCCGGATCGCGTATGCCCACCGCGCGACCGTGTCGTCGTCGAGGTATCCGCCGGCAACGACCACCAAATTCGGGCGATGCACGGCGACGGCATCGCCGATGCCGGCCACGCCTCGCGCTGACAAGCTGAGCACCTTCACGCCGGCGCGCACCAGGAACAGTTCCACGGCGCGGATGTACGGCGCGTCAGGGTCGAGCTCATCGCGCGACGCATCACCGATCACGATCGATACCGGGCGCACGGGCGGCGGCGCGAGGCGGTTGGCCCTGCGCAGCCAGTCGGCCCCCCAGTGGGCCGCGAACGCCCACGCCGCCGAGTCGATCGTGTACCGCCTCGCTATCTCGTCGAGGGTCGGGAGGAGCACTTCGTCCACCGAGCGCTCCACCGACCTCAGAGCAAGGGCGGCCTCGATCGCGGCGTCCGCGCGTTCGCTCTCGTAAGAGACCAGCGCGCCGAGGAGGGAATTGGTGTCCGCCACCAGTCCTTCGCGCGCGCGGGACACGGCCGACGAGATCGACAGTCCCTCCTGAAGGGCATCCCGGAGCGCGGCAACTTCGCCGTGCGTGAACAGCCGGTGTTTCCCGGGGGATCTTTGCGGCTTAGGAAAGCCGAACCGCCGTTCCCATGCCCGGAGGGTGTTGGGGCTGACGTTCAGCAACTGCGCCGCTTCGCTCGTCTTGAGATAGCGCATGCGCAGGAAAGGTGGCCTAGTCGGTGCTATTTCGACCTAATCGTTGTCGAACCTGTGGGTCGTGGCTACTATTGCGCAACTTTACAGGCAGAAGTTGTGCAGAGTACTGCCTACTTTTGCAGCTTTTGCCTGCCTAAAGGCCCCCCCAACCTGAATAGGAGCCATCATGCAGTGGCGAAACGGCTGAGACCATAAACTCACTTTGCGGGCCCTGGGGATGCGGCTACCCTCTGCCTCATGGCCCACGGTACCGCCGTGAGTGAGCCTGGTGTCTGGAGGGCGCATAGGGTTGTGCTGCTGGTGTCGAGCCTGGGGCTCGCGCTATCGACCGGCGTGGCGCGCTTCCGGCTGCCAAGCGATCATCGCAATGGACTCTCGGTGGTGTTGGGCGTGGCCGCGCTTGCCTCCGGGTTGGCAGTGGCTTCAGCTGGTGACACGACGTCCGTCTCGGCATCTTTCCTGGTGACGGCGCTGGCTGCCGTGTTCCTCGGACCAGCGTCGGCCTGGGTTACGGCCGTCCTCGCAGAGGCGGTCGCTGCTTGGCGGCGACACACGAGGAGGCTGTTGATTGCCTTCAATCTGTTCGGTGCCACGGTGCCGGCGGTTAGCGCTGCGGTCGTGGTCCAGGCGGTTGAGCCGAAGGTATCGAACTCGGTCGGCTTCTACGCGCTAGTCGCGGCTGTCGCGGCCGGGATCAACGTTCTGGGATACGCACTCATTGCCTACACGCATGAGGCGTTGCACCGTGACGGCGCAATGGGCCCGCGCGCGTTCTTCAGGTTTGCACCGTCCATCGTCCTCAACGTGGCACTCGTGGTGGCTGGCGCGGCGATCTACGTCAAGGTTGGCCTTCCTGGTATCGCGTTCGCGCTGACGGCCGTATTCGCGTTTTCGTACATGGCATATCTGCTCGACCAGTCGCGCCGGCGAGCCCAGCAGTACGTCTCGCTCTCATGGGGGGTGCTGGCGGGACTGATGCGATCGCTCGACGTTCGCGACGAGCGCGCCGCCCGTCACGCCGCGGCGGTGGCGCGATTTGCCCGCGACATGGCGCAGTCCGTCGGCATGTCCGAGCAGGAGCAGGAGCTCGCGCACACTGCAGGGCTGCTGCACGACATAGGGCACTTCGCGCTGTCCGACCGGGTCGCGGAGCGGGGGCGGACGCTGACCGAGGACGACTGGATGGCG
>JAFASF010000211.1 GCA_019244745.1 Solirubrobacterales bacterium
CACGAGATGACGCCCGGCCGGGGAGTGCTCGTCGACGTGCGGGCAGCTGGGGTGTCATTCCCCGAGGTCCTCCAGAGCCGCGGGCAGTACCAGCTGAAGCCCCCGCTGCCGTTCGTTCCCGGCAGCGAGGTCGCCGGCGTGGTGCGCTCCGCCCCCGAGGACACGGGCCTCGCACCCGGCGACCGGGTGGCCGCGTTCTGCGGGCTGGGCGGCTTTGCCGAGGTCGCGGTAGCGCCCGAGTTCTTCTCCTTCCCTCTGCCCGAGGAGCTCGACTTCGCGCAGGGCGCCGGGCTGGTGCTCAACTACCACACCGCGTACTTCGCACTCAAGCTCCGGGGGCGCCTCCGAGACGGCGAGACCGTGCTGGTCCACGGTGCCGCCGGAGGAGTGGGCACGGCGTCGCTCCAGGTCGCGCGCGGGCTCGGGGCCCGGACGATCGCGGTCGTCTCCTCGGAGGAGAAGGCGCAGGTTGCCCGCGAGGCCGGGGCGGATGACATCGTCCGCTCTGACGGTCCGTGGAAGGACGAGGCGCGCGAGCTCACCGGCGGCGCGGGCGTCGACATCGTGGTCGATCCCGTGGGTGGGGACCGGTTCACGGACAGTCTCCGCTCGTTGCGGGAGGGCGGGCGGCTCCTCGTGGTCGGTTTCACCGGCGGCTCGATCCCGGAGGTCCGCGTCAACCGGCTGCTGTTGAACAACACCGAGGTGGTGGGCGCCGGTTGGGGCGCTTTCGTGCTGAGGAGGCCCGAGCTCCCGGTGGAGATCGCGGCGGCTCTCGAAGCGCTGATCCATGCCGGGTTCGTCCGCCCGGTGGTGGGCGCGCGGTTCCCGCTGGATCGGGCGGCGGACGCGCTCGAGCTGATCGACACACGTGGGGCCACCGGCAAGGTCGTGCTGGAGGTGTAGTTAGCCAGGGCCCGGTCAAGATATTGCCTCTCTGGCATGCTGCCCGCACCATGCCGGGGATCATCGAGCGATACCGCCAGCGGCTGCCGTTCGCGCACGGGGACCCCGTGGTGTCGCTCGGCGAAGGCTCGACGCCGCTCGTGCTCGCTCCGCGGCTATCCGAGCGCGCGGGGGTAGAGGTGTGGCTCAAGCTCGAGGGGGCGAATCCGACCGGCTCCTTCAAGGACCGTGGCATGACGTGCGCGGTGTCGGCGGCGGTACGGGAAGGGGCGGAGGCGATCGTGTGCGCCTCGACCGGCAACACCGCCGCGTCGGCCGCCGCGTATGCGGCGCGGGCGGGACTGCGTGGAGCGGTGATCGTACCCGAGGGAAAGATCGCCACCGGCAAGCTCGCCCAGGCCCTGATGCACGGCGCGCGGGTCATCGCGCTGCGGGGGAACTTCGACGAGGCGCTGGCGCTCGTGCGCGAGCTGACCGCCCGGCATCCGATCGCGCTCGTGAACTCGGTCAACGACTTCCGGATCGAGGGACAGAAGACGGCCGCGTTCGAGGTGCTCGAGGCGCTCGACGGGGAGCTCGACGCGCTCTGCATCCCGGTCGGCAACGCCGGCAACATCACGGCCTACTGGAAGGGTTTCAAGGAGGCCGGGGTGCGACCGCGTCTGTTCGGCTTTCAGGCCGCCGGCGCCGCCCCGCTCGTCCACGGGGCCCCGGTCGAGCACCCCGAGACGGTGGCGAGCGCGATCCGGATTGGAAATCCCGCTCGCTGGGAGGAGGCGATGGATGCGATGACCGCCTCCGGCGGCGCCGTGGCCTCGGTCACCGACGCGCAGATCCTCGAGGCCTACCGGTTCCTCGCCGCCGGCGAAGGGATCTTCTGCGAGCCCGCGTCAGCAGCCGGCATCGCAGGGCTGCTCGCGCACGGCGCCGGCGACGCGCGCCGGATCGCATGCGTGCTGACCGGGCACGGCCTGAAGGACCCGCAGACGGCGTTGGAGCATGCGGGCGCCGTCGTCCCCTGCGCGCCCGAGCTCGAGGCGATCGAGCGCGCGGTACTCGGATGACGCTCGGGCGCCGGCGGATAGTGCGGGTGCCGGCCTCCTCGGCCAACCTCGGGCCGGGGTTCGATGTGCTGGCCGCAGCGCTCGCGCTGCACCTCGAGGTCGAGGTGCGCGAGACCGGCTCGTTCTCCGTGCACACCTCCGTCGATGTCCCGCGCGATCGGTCGAACCTGGTAGTTCGGGCGTTCGAACGGCTGCATCCGGCCGACCAGTTCGAGTTTGCGATCTCCTCGTCGATACCGCTGTCGGGGGGCCTTGGCTCGAGCGCGGCGGCGGCCGTCGCGGGGCTGATGGCCGCCGACCACATGTTCGAGCTCGACGCCGACGTCCGGGCGCTTGCGGTGGAGTGCGAGGGGCATCCGGACAACGTGGCGGCGGCGCTCGAGGGCGGCCTCGTGATCTGCGACGGTCCGAGCGTTCACCGCTTCGAGCCGCCGATGGGGCTGGAGGCGGTGCTCGTGATTCCGGCGCAGGCAGTCAGCACGGACGCCGCGCGCGGGCCGCTGCCCGACCGCGTGCCGCTCGCGGACGCGGTGTTCAACGTCGCCCACGCCTCGATGCTCGTGCGCGGCCTGTCGATCGGCGACTGGGACCTGATCGCGGCCGGGCTCGGGGATCGTCTGCACGAGCCGCACCGAGCACATCTGTATCCCCGTTCGATCGAGCTCGCCCGGCGGGCACAGTCGTTAGGCGCGCTCGGTGCGACGATCTCGGGGGCCGGCCCGACGGTGTTGATTTGGTCGCGTTACGAGCAGACGGGAGCCGTGGTCGACGCGCTCACGCGCGAGACGAAGGGATGGGCGACCGTGGTCCGGGCACCGTTCGAGTCGCAGGGCGCTTATGTGCGTGCGCTCTGAGGGCCAGCCGGTGACGCGGCGCCCTCTCGAGTGGCCGCCCGCCGCTCGCGCAGCTACTCGGCGTGACGCTCTTGCATCTCGCCTCCCGCGCGTTCGGGTGCCCTCCGCCTAGGCGCCGGCCCGCGCCGGCGAGGAATCGGCGGCGAGCGATGCCACCCGGCGCCGGGGCTCATCGAGGCCCAGCCTTCGCAGCAGCTCCTCGGCGACGTCGATGTAATCCGCCGCCAGGTCGGGCCGGTAGTCGAGGATCGACACCGCCCGTTCCGCCGACTCGGCGTAGGCGATCGAGGCGCGGATTGTTCGGTCGAGCAGCTTCTCGCCGTAGTGCTCGCGCAGCGAGGCAAACGCCTCGCGCGAGTGGCGGGTACGCATGTCGGCAATGTTGAGCACCACCGCGAGCCACTCCAAGCCGGGGTTGAGGTTCTCCCGCGCGAGCTCGATCACCTCGAGCGCCTGCTGGACGCCCTGGAGCGCGAAGTACTGGGCCTCGGCCGAGAGCAGCGCGTAGTCGGAGGCGACGAGCGCGTTGACGGTCAGCAGTCCGAGCGACGGCGGGCAGTCGATCAGGATCAGGTCGTAGCCGCCCTTGAGGTCCTGCAGCGCCTTGCGCAGCATGAGCTCGCGGCCCATCTTTCCCCCGAGCATCAACTCGGCCTCGGCCAGGGTGAGGTTGGCCGGAATGATGCCTTCGTGCACGGCTTCGACCGGCTCCGCACGCCCGGCCAGCACGTCGCCCACCGTTGGAGTGACCTCGGGATCGACGTCGAGATAGTCGGACAGGTTGCCCTGTGGATCGAGGTCGACAGCCAGGACGTTCAGATCGGACCGCCGGAAGATGTCGGTCAGCGTCCTGACCGCGGTTGTCTTGCCAGTGCCGCCCTTCTGAGAGAGAACCGCAATCGTCGCAGACATCGGCGAAGCAGCACTATAGGTCAGGTCAGCGGCTTGGCCGCTGCCCTAGCTCATGGCGCGTTGCCCGGATCAGCCGCTCGAGGCGCCCGTGCCGCGCTCGCCCAGGTGGCTGTAGCGCATGCCCGAGATCGCCGGCACGTCCACGAAGTGCAGGTGGTGGCGGCCGATCACGACCTCATCACCGTCCGTCAGCGTGCTCCACTCGACGCGCTCGCCGTTCACGAACACGCCGTTCAAGCTGCGATCGTCCAGGACCCGCAGGCCGTCCGGCTGGCGGACGATCAGCGCGTGGCGCCTGGACACGGTCGGGTCGTCGAAGCGAATGTCCGCGGCGAGGCTGCGCCCGATCCGCGTCCATTCCCGTTGCAGGGCGAACGCCACCACGTTCTCGTTGTCGCTGCGGTAGCAGAGGTACTGTCCCGGCTCGTTGAGGCCCTCGCGCAGCTCGTCGAGCCACCCGTTGTCGTCGAACGCGGGCGTGAACTCGACCACGCTCGTCTGCGCTGTGGTGAACAGCGACGCCCGCACGAACTCGGTGCCGCCACAGTTGGGACACGTGGGCAGCTCGTCGACGGCGTCGAGCGAGACCGCGTAGTCACAATCCGTGCATCGAAATGTTCCGGTCCCCGCAACGTTGCCCGACGTCCAAGCTTTCATTAGGGGCACAATCTCCTTGTTACAGGGGTGCAGACAGGCCGAGCTGGCCAACTCGGCTTCATCATCATATCCCTCGCGTCAAAGGCCACATAAAAGCGGCGTGTTTCCGATGCACCGTTTGAAGGGGTGATAGCCAGGGAAGCTCCGCCTCTGGAGGAACGGACCAAATCGCACCGAAAACCCACGGATGGACGAGCCAATGCGCGACACGCCGGAGCTCGAGCGCGAGCTGTTGCGTCGCGGTGTGGACCAGCGGGTGGCCGGCTCCGAGCGCTGTGCGCGGTGCCGGCGGACGCCCCTGATAGGGGAGCGCATCTATATCTACGATCGCGGCGCGATCCTGTGCGAACTCTGCCGGGTACTCGACCACAGGCCCCCGGTGGGTTCGCGGACGATGCACACTCCCGCGTTCGGACACACGATGCGGATCACCGACCAGCGCGCGGCGTGAGCGCCCCGAAGGGCGTCCCGTTTTGACGCGTTGAGCGCAGCAAAAACGCGACGCCTCTGCTGGGCTCCGGCGCCCCCGGGCCTCCGCATTCCCTCCACATAGAATCCGGGCCGTGGACCCCATCACGGTCTCGACGACGATCGACCGGCCGCGGGAGGAGGTGTTCGAGTACCTCGCGGACATCGCCAACCACGCCGAGTTCACCGATCACTACATGGTCGACTGGCACCTGCTGCGCGAGGACCCGTACGGCGCCGGCGCCGGCGCTCGGTTCCGGGTCAAGGCGCCACTGAGCCGATTCTCCTGGGCCGACTTCACGTTCGCCGAGGTGCAGCCGCCGTACCGGATCGTGGAGCGGGGGAGGGGCGGGAAGTACAACCGCATCCGGATGCTGGGCACGTACACGCTGTCGCCGGGCCCGGGTGGGACGACGAAGGTTGAGTACACGCTCGAGACGCTGCCCGTGATGCTCTCCGACAAGCTGATGGAGGCGCTCGGCGGACGGGCGTGGAGCCGCCGCCAGGCCTCGAAGTCGATGCGCCGGTTGCGCACGATCCTCGAAGAGGGCCGTGGCCGGGGCCGGCGGGCGTCGGTCGCCGCCCGGTAACCTCCGCGCTGTGATTGTCCGCCGATTCTCGCTGCTTGCCGGCGTGCTCACGCTGGCGGTGGGCGTCTGCGGCTGCGGGGTCAAGAGCCACCCCACGAACGCCGACGCCAACAACGACGGCGTGTACGTCGACGCCGGGCCGATCACCTACCAGTTGCAGATCTCCCGCGAGCTCAATCCCTACAGCACCGAGGATTCCCAGTACGTGGCCGGTCTGCCGGCCGGCACGGGGCCGACGAAGCCGGACGAGCTCTGGTACGGGGTGTTCCTGGCGGCGCGCAACCAGACGGGCCAGCCCGCGACGACCTCCGCCCGGTTCGTCATCGTGGACACCCAGGGCAACCGGTACTACCCGCTCACGCTCAACCCGGCGGAGAACCGGTACGCATGGCAGCCGCAGGTCCTGCAGCCGTCGGGGACCGAGCCGGCACCCAACACTGGGGCCAGCTTCGGCCCCACCCAAGGGGGCCTTTTGCTGTTCAGGCTCCCCAGCGTCGTGTACTCGAACCGGCCACTGGAACTGTTCATCTATCCCAACGGCTCGGGCCAGCCAGCGACGATCTCGCTGGATCTTTGACCGAAGACGACCGGTGGCGAGAAATCGAGCCCCCAGAGGGCGGGCCGTCGGCGCCGCCAAACGAGCGCTTCAACCCCCTGGCGAGCGCGCTCGGCGTGTTCGTGGCGATCGCGATCCCGGTCGTCGTCGTCGGCTACACCCGCCCCGCCGGGGTCAACGGCACGATCATCGTGATCGGGATCGCGGTGGGGGCGCTGGCAGGCTTCCTGGCCGGTCTCTGGGTGGCCTCGCGCGGCGGTCAGATCTGGCGCGGACCGCGGCTGTAGCGCTGGTCGCCGGCGTTCTCTCTCTCAGCGCTGCCGCTTCGGCGC
>JAFASF010000316.1 GCA_019244745.1 Solirubrobacterales bacterium
TCGCCCGAGCGCAACCGCGGCTTGACCAGCTCCAGGTACCAGTCGCAGAGCTCGCCGTAGACGAAGTCGTAGATCCGCAGCGCCAGGTGCGAGAAGTCGTAGTCCTCGATTCGGGCGCGGATGTCCGCCTTCGCGCGCTCGAGACGCGAGAGGATCCACCGGTCCTCGACCGAGGTCGGCTCCGGCCGCGGCCGTGCATCGGCGCCCACTCCGAGCAGGACCAGTCGAGCCGCGTTCCAGAGCTTGTTCGTTAGCTGAAGCCCCTGCGCGAGTCGCTCCTCGCTGAACGCGACATCCTGGCCCGAAGACATCGCCAGCAGCCCCCAGCGCACGGCGTCCGCCCCGTACGCGGGGAACTCCCCGGGCGGCCGCGACCCCTTCGCGAACACCGGCGGGCGCGGGCCGCCGATGATCAGATCGAGTGGATCGATCCCCGTCCCCAGCGACTTGGACATCCGCCGGCCGTCCGGTGCCTGGATGATCGAGTGGACGTAGACGTCGGGGAACGGAACCTGGCCCGTGAACTCGAGGCCCATCATGATCATCCGCGCGACCCAGAGGAAGATGATGTCGCGGGCGGTCACCAGCACATCGGTTGGGTAGAACGCCCGCAGCTCGGGGGTGTCGTCCGGCCATCCGAGCGTCACGAACGGCCACAGGGCCGAGCTGAACCAGGTGTCGAGCACGTCGGGGTCGCGCTCCCAGCCGTCGCCCTCCCGCGGAATCGTGCCCACGTACTGTTCCTCCCCCCGGTACCACACCGGGATCCGGTGGCCCCACCACAGCTGGCGCGAGATGCACCAGGGCCTGATGTTCTCCATCCAGTTGAGGTACACGCGGGTGTAGCTCTCAGGCCAGAAACGCACGCGCCCGCTCCTGACGGCTTCGATGGCCGGCTTCGCGAGCTCGTCCATCCGCATGAACCACTGCAGCGAGATCAGCGGCTCGATCCGCTCCCCCGAGCGCTGGGAGAACGGAACGTCGTGCACGTACGGTTCGGTGCGGACCAGCAGCCCCTGTTCGCGGAGCTCGTGGACGACCACCTCGCGGCACTCGAGCGCGGTCATGCCGACGAACCGCTCCGGCGCCGGCAGGATCATGCGTCCGTCCTCCCCGATCACGGTGACCTCCTCGAGCCCGTGGCGTCGTCCGATCTCGAAGTCGGCGGGGTCGTGGCCGGGAGTGATCTTGAGCGCGCCGGTCCCGAACTCTCGCTTCACGTACTCGTCCGCGATGATCCGCAGGCGGCGGCCCACCAACGGCAGAATCGCGGTCTCGCCGACAAGCCGCGCGTAGCGCTCGTCGTCGGGATGCACCGCGATCGCGGTGTCGGCGAGCATGGTCTCGGGCCGGACGGTCGCCACCGTGATCGCGCCGGAGCCCGAGGCGAGCGGATAGTCGACGTAGTAGAGCGTGTCGGTGACCTCGCGGTCCTCGACCTCGAGGTCCGAGATCGCCGAGTGCATGCCGGGATCCCAATTGACCATGTAGCGGTCGCGGTAGATGTAGCCCTTCTCGTACAGCGCGACGAACACGCGCAGCACGGCGCCGACGTAGTGCTCATCGAGCGTGAAGCGTTCATCGGCGTAGTCGCCCGAGGCGCCCAGGCGCTTGAGCTGGTCGATGATCTGACCGCCGTACTCCTCGCGCCAGCGCCACACACGCTCGACGAACGCCTCGCGGCCGAGCTGCTCGCGGGGCGTGCCTTCCAGCACCAGCGCGCGCTCGACCTGGGTCTGCGTGGCGATGCCCGCGTGATCGGTGCCGATGATCCATTTGGTCCGCCGGCCGTGCATGCGGTGATGGCGGATCAGGCAATCCTGGACCGAGCTGTTGAGGGCGTGCCCCATGTGGAGCACGCCGGTGACGTTGGGCAGGGGGATCGCGATCGAGTAGTTCTCCTCGGCGGTGCCCTCGGGGACCGGGTGAAACAGGCCCGACTGCAGCCACTTCTGCACGATCCGCGGCTCGACCTCCGAGGGGTCGTAGCGGGTCTTGTCACGCAGCTCGGACATGAGATGGTGAGTCTAGGAGGCCGGGCCGCATGCGGCCCGGCCCGGGTCGGCGCATGCGCCGACCCGCGGGGGCGTGCATGCACGCCCCCGGAACCCGAGCCTTATAGCTCAAATATTATATGTACGATGTGCTATAACCCCGGGCATGACTTCCTCGCAGCTCGTCCGCCAGGCTCGCCGCTCTGCCGGGCTGACCCAGGCCGAACTGGCGGTGCGTCTCGGGGTCTCCCAGCCGGTCGTTGCTCGACTGGAGGGCTGGCGCTCCAACCCCACCTGGGAAACGCTCGTCCGCGCGCTCCGGGCCACTGGACACGACATCGAACTGGCGCGACGGCCGCCGCCCGTGGTGGAGCTCGATCTCGGCCAGCTTCGCGAGCGCCTTGCGCTCACACCCGCGGAGCGGCTGCGCGCGTTCCAACGCTCGCAAGCCAACTTGGTGCACCTGAGGGCGAGCGCACGGCCGCGCGGGGATGGCTGAACGCGGCCGGCGCCCGGAGCTGCACGCCGACGAGATACTCCGGCGGCTTACGGCGCGGGGCGTGGACTTCGTGATCATCGGCGGCGTGGCCGCGGTGCTCCACGGCTCGGCGCAGGCGACCTACGACCTGGACATCTGCTACGCCACCGACCGAGGCAATCTCGAGGCGCTTGAACACGTGTTGGTCGGGCTCCACGCTCGACTGAAGGGCGTCGAGGAAGAGGTCCCGTTCGTCCCGGACGCCACCACGCTGCGGCGCGTCGAGGTGCTGACGATGGTCACCGACAGCGGCGAGCTCGACGCGTTGGCACGCCCGGTCGGGAGCCCCGGGTACGAAGCGTTGCGCCGCCGTGCCGACCGGTTCGACCTGGACGGTTTCTCGGTGCTGGTGGCGTCGATCGACGACCTGATCGCGATGAAGCTCGCGGCTGGCCGTGCCAAGGACCTCGCCGCCGTCGAGGAGCTCGAGGCGATCAAGCGCCTGCTTGGCGAGCGCGCTTAGGCGGCCTCTTCCTCGGGCGCCGCCACCGTGACCAGCGTGGGCGAGACGTCCTTCTCGATCGTCTCGCGCGTGACCACGCACTTACGCACGTCTCGGCGCGACGGGAGCTCGAACTGGACCTCGAGCAGGACTTCCTCGATGATCGAACGCAGCCCCCGGGCGCCCGTCTCGCGTTCGAGCGCCTTGTCGGCGATCGATGACAGCGCATCGTCGGCGAACACGAGCTCGATCCCGTCGAACTGGAAGAAGCGCTGGAACTGCTTGACGAGCGCGTTGCGGGGCTCGGTCAGGATCTCCATCAGCTCGTCGCGCGAAAGCTGGTGGATCGCGGACATGACCGGGAGGCGGCCGATGAACTCGGGGATCAGGCCGTACTGGATGAGGTCCTCGGGCAGGCAGTGCTCGAACACCTCGCCGGTATCGCGCTGGTCCTTGGTTTGGATGACCGAGCCGAAGCCGACGCCCTGGTGGCCGATCCGCCGCTCGATCACCTTGTCCAGGTTCGCGAACGCGCCGCCGCAGATGAACAGCACGTTGGTGGTGTCGATCGAGAGGAACTCCTGGTGGGGGTGCTTGCGCCCGCCCTGGGGAGGAACGCTCGCCGTGGTCCCCTCCAGGATCTTCAAGAGCGCCTGCTGGACGCCTTCACCGCTCACATCCCTGGTGATCGAGGGGTTGTCGGCCTTGCGCGCGATCTTGTCGACCTCGTCGATGTAGATGATGCCCGTCTCGGCCTTCTTGACGTCGTAGTCGGCGGCCTGGATCAGCTTGAGCAGGATGTTCTCGACGTCCTCGCCAACGTAGCCCGCCTCGGTCAGGGCCGTGGCGTCGGCGATCGCGAACGGCACGTTGAGGATCTTGGCGAGCGTCTGAGCGAGCAGCGTCTTGCCGCAGCCGGTCGGCCCGAGCAGCAGGATGTTCGACTTCTGCAGCTCGATGTCGTTCTCGTCGGACTGCATCATCTGCACGCGCTTGTAGTGGTTGTAGACCGCCACCGACAGGCTGCGCTTGGCCTGCTCCTGACCGACCACGTATTCGTTCAGCACCCCGTAGATCTCGCGCGGCTTGGGGAGGTTCTCGATGTCGAAGCTCGGCGGAGCGGTGAGCTCCTCGTCGATGATCTCGTTGCAGAGATCGATGCACTCGTCGCAGATGTAGACCCCGGGCCCCGCGATCAGCTTCTTGACCTGCCGCTGGGACTTTCCGCAGAAGCTGCAGAGGAGCTGTTCGTTGGAGTCGGTGGGACGTGCCATTCGTTGCCCTCTCCGGATTCGGCTCGAACGCGGACTCTAGCCCAAGGGTAGCCCCTCAGTGGTTCCCGCCGGGAATACGGTCGCACTGAGAGGGGTCACGGGTGGTGGCTGGCGAGGACGCAGGAGGCGACGCGCAGCAGCGCTGCGCGAGCCGACGAGGACGAAGCCAGACGCCGCCCAGCCGGACGACTCTGGCGCGGCCCATTTAAGCGAGGCAGGATGCCGAGCGGGGCGCAAGCCAGAGCGCTCGAATGCGATCGTATTTGCGGTGGGAGCCACTTAATGCTGAGAGATGACCCGGTCGATGATTCCGTAGTCCTTTGCCTCGTCGGAGCTCATGAAGTAATCGCGCTCGGTGTCCTGGCGAACTTTGTCCAGATCCTTGCCGGTGTGGTGGGCGATGATCTCGTCGAGGCGTCGGCGAACGTCGATGATCTCTTTAGCGTGGATCTCGATGTCGGTAGCTTGACCCTGGAAACTTGACGACACCTGGTGAATCAGGATCTTGGCGTTGGGAAGCGCCATCCGCTTGCCGTTGGCGCCTCCGGCGAGCAGCAGAGCCCCCATCGACATCGCGATCCCCACGCATATCGTCTGCACGTCGGGCTTGATGAACTGCATCGTGTCGTAGATCGCCAAGCCGGCGTACACCGAGCCGCCGGGCGAATTGATGTAGACCGAGATGTCCTTGTCCGGGTCCTCGGACTCGAGGTGCAGCAACTGCGCGACGATCAGGTTCGCGATCTGATCGTCCACGGGCGTGCCCAGGAAGATGATCCGCTCGTTGAGCAGCCGGCTGTAGATGTCAAACGCGCGCTCCCCGCGGGAGGTCTGCTCGACGACCATCGGTACGAGTGGGCTCATCGTCCTCTCATCTTTCGCTTACTCAGCGGGATTCCTGCGAATGTAGCAACCGCTGATCGGAGGCCATCCAGGCAAGTAACGCATGCCCGGTCCGCGGACTGCCGGCCATGACCGATCAATTTCCGGGCGTCCAGATCTGGCCGGTGCGCTCCTCGGAGTCCTCCTTGCCCGGCGTCCAGAGCTTTTCCCGCGCCTTGGCCTGCTCGACGCTGATCGGCGTCGCCTCGCTGACCAACAGCTCGACCGCCTGCCGGTTCCCCACGTCCTCGCGGACTCGCTCCAGGGTGCCCGCGGCGCGCAGCCGCTCGAGCAGCTTGCCGGGATCGGTCCCCTCGCGCTCGGCAGCGGGGACGAGCGCCTCGGCCACCTGCGCGTCGGTCGGCTCGATCCCCTCCGCCTCGACGATGGCCGCGAGCACGGCGTCGCGGCGGAGCGCCTGCGCGGCGTCGGGCTCGGCGTCGTGCGCGAGCGTCTCCTCGTCCTTGCCGGCGATCCGCAGATAGGCCTCCTTCGAGACGCCCCGGCGGGCGAGGGCCGAGAGCGTCTGTTCGAGCAGCTCGTGGGCGCGCGCATGGACGAGCTGCTCGGGCAGCTCGATCTTGGCCTCGGCGACGGCGGCATCGAGGACCGCCTCCTCGAACTCCCGCTCGATCGTACGGCTCTCGAGCTCCGCGAGGCGGCTCGCGATGTCCGCGCGGAGCTCGGCGACCGTGTCGAACCCCGCGGCCTCGGACGCGAAGTCGTCGTCGACCTCGGGCAGGAGCTTGGCCTTGACCTCGCTCACCTTCACATCGAACGTAGCGGCCTTGCCGGCCACCTCGGCGCCCGCGTAGTCCTCCGGAAAGGTGACCTCGATCGAGCGCCGATCGCCGGCGCTCGCCCCCAGGAGCTGCTGGTCGAACCCGGGCAGCACGCGCCCCGATCCGAGCTCGACGAGCTGATCGCGGCCCTCCGAGCCCTCGAACGGCTCCCCGTCGACGGTGCCGCTGTAGTCGATCACCACGTGGTCGCCCTCTTGTGCGGGGCGGTCCGCTGTCTCGAGCCGCGCGAACCGGTCGCGCAGGCCGTCGATCTCCTGGTCGATCATCACGTCGGTGACCTCCGGTTCGCGACGGCCGACCTCGAGGTCTTTGTACTGACCGAGCCGCGCGCGTGGACGGACCCCGATCTCGATCGAGAACTCGAGCGGCTGGCCCTCGGCGGGGAGATCCCCAACCTTGAGCTCGGGAGACCCGACCGGAGCGATACCGGCGCCATCGATCGCGTCCACGTACCAGCTGCCGAGCGCGCTCTGAACCGCCTCGTCGACGACCGTCTGGCGACCGAGCCGCCGGATCACGACCGGCGGCGGAACCTTGCCCTTGCGAAATCCAGGGACGCGCATCTGCCGGCCGAGCTGCCTGGCGGCCTGCTGGACGCGGCGCTCGACCTCTTCCGCGGGCACTTCGGCCTGAACGCGGACGCGGGAGTCGGGGAGCTCGGTGACGCTGGTCTTGACGGACGTCATGGACCAGAGACGATAGCTTGGCCCTGTGCGCTCGACGCTTTCCGGGCTCGCGGGACGGCTCGTCACCGGGCCGCTCGCTTTCCTGGTCGCGGGGGTGGTGGACGTCCTCGCGTTCGCGCCCACCGCCCTGGGCGGCGCACTGGCCAAACGGCTCGGGTCGTTTCGCCGGCCGTCAGCTCGGCGCCGGCATCGCCGGTAGGACGGGCCGCGTGACTCCGGTCGGCACCGCGCCGGCCCGGATCAGGTTCCGGACCTCCCGCAGGGCGACGGGGAGCGTCGTGGTGTCGTACGCCCGCGAGGCTTTGATGTCGGCCAGCATCGAGAGCGTCCGCTGCGCCGCCACCTCGTTGCGCTCGAACCACCCTTCGATCGCGGCATCGCCATCCGATTCGTGAAGGGCAGATTCGAGAACCTCCTCGGTCAGCGATCGGTGGAGGTTGTGCAGGTCGTCGCGCAGCGCCGCACGCGCAAGCGCCTGCCACCGGTTCGCCCGCGGCAGCTCGATGATCCGATCGCGCAGCCAGTTGAGCTCGAGGCGCGATCCGAGGCGGTAGTAGACGGTCATCACGGTTTCCTCGTCGCGTCCGGTCGCGGCTGCCACCTCGACGATGTCGAACACCGGAAGCAGTAGCGGCAGCTCCGCCACCCGGGCCGCGAGCTCTGCCGGCACGCCATCCTGCACGAGCCGGTCGGTTCGCTCCTCGTAGGCCTCCCGCTCGGTGCCTTCCAGCACCTCGGGCAGGCTACGTGCCAGCAGCTCGGCCCCGGATTCGTAGCGGCGGGCGGTGGCGGCGATGTCGATCGCGTCCGAGCTGGAGCGAACCAGCCAGCGGGTGGAGCGCTCGACCAGGCGCCGGCCTTCGATCAGCATCTCGAGCTGCAGGTGCGCGTCGACCTTGTTGTCGAGCCCCTCGATCGCCTCCCACAGGGAGCGCATGACGAACACCTCGCGCGCCACGGCGTAGGCGCGCGCGAGCATTGACGGCGGCGCGCCTGTCTCCTCCTGCAGCCGGAACGCGAACGTGGTGCCGGCGCGGTCGATCAGCTGATTGGCGACCACGGTGGCGATGATCTCGCGGCGCAGCCGGTGCGAGCGCATCTCGCGGCCGTAGCGTTCGGGCAGCGGCGAAGGGAAATAGCGCTCGAGGTCGTGCGCGAGATAGGCGTCCTCGGGCAGGTCTGACTCGAGCAGCTCCGTGTAGAGGTGGATCTTGCAGTAGGCCATGACCACCGCCAGTTCCGGGGCCACCAGCCCACGATGCTCGGCCTTGCGCTCGGCGATCGCCTCCTCGTCGGGCAGGAACTCGAGTTCGCGGTCGAGCCCCGCTACTTGCTCGAGATACTTGATCAGCCGACCGTGGACGTCGACCATCGGCGCGGCCTGAGCGAGCGCGAGGCTCCTCGCCTGCGTCTGGGTGTAGCTGTTGTGGAGGACCCGCTCGGCGACCGCCTCAGTCATCTCCACGAGCAACTCGTTGCGCTGCTTCCCGGTCATGTCGCCGTCGGCGACGAGCGCGTCGAGCAGGATCTTGATGTTCACCTCGTGGTCGGAGGTGTTGACACCGGCGACGTTATCGATCGCGTCGGTGTTGATCCTCCCGCCCTCGCCCTCGGGCCCGCCCGAGAGCGCGTACTCGATGCGGCCGAGCTGGGTGAAGCCGAGATTGCCGCCCTCCCCCACCACCCGGCAGCGCAGATCAGCGCCGTCGACCCGCACCCCGTCGTTGGCCTTGTCCCCCGCGTCCGCGTGGGTCTCGCTCGAGGCCTTGACGTAAGTCCCGATGCCGCCGTTGAACAGCAGGTCGACGGGGGCGCGGAGGATCGCCCGGATCAGCTCGGCGGGGGCAAGCTGCTCGGCTTCGATCCCCAGGGCCTCGCGAGCCTCTGAGGAGATCGGGATCGATTTGGCGGTGCGCGGCCACACGCCGCCGCCCTGCGATATGAGATCGGCGTCGTAGTCGCTCCAGGCCGACCTCGGCTCCTCGAACAGTCGTTTGCGCTCTTGGTAGCTCTTCTCCGCATCCGGGTCGGGGTCGAGGAACACGTGCATGTGGTTGAACGCGGCCAGTAGCTTGGTGTGGCGCGAGAGCAGCATCCCGTTGCCGAACACGTCGCCCGACATATCGCCGATTCCGACCGCCGTGAAGTCGGTGCTCTGGATGTCGGTGCCGAGCTCGCGGAAATGCCGCTTGACCGATTCCCACGCCCCGCGCGCGGTGATGCCCATCGCCTTGTGGTCATAGCCGTGGGAGCCCCCCGACGCGAACGCATCGCCGAGCCAGAAGCCGTAGCTCGCCGAAACGCCGTTGGCGATGTCGGAGAACTCGGCCGTCCCTTTGTCGGCGGCGACCACGAGATACGGATCGTCATCGTCGTAGCGGACCACCCGGCGCGGCCCCACCACCTCGCCGGCGACTATGTTGTCGGTCAAATCGAGCAGGCCCGCGAGGAACAGCTTGTAGCAGGCGACCGCCTCCTCGATCTGGGCCTCGCGTCCACCCTGCGCGGGCGGGCGCTTGACCACGAATCCCCCCTTCGCGCCCACCGGCACGATCAGCGAGTTCTTGACCATCTGCGCCTTCATCAGCCCGAGGATCTCGGTGCGGAAGTCCTCGGGTCGGTCCGACCAGCGCAGCCCGCCCCGCGCCACCTTTCCGCCCCGCAGGTGCACGGCCTCGAACCGGGGCGAGTACACGAAGATCTCAAACCGCGGCCGCGGGCGGGGCAGGATCGGTATCGCGGTCGGGTCGAGCTTGAACGAGAGGAACGGTCGCGGGGTGCCGTCGTCGGCCAGCCGGAAGTAGCTCGTGCGCAGCATGGCCCGGATCACCGACAGGAAGTTGCGCAGGATGCGGTCCTCGTCGAGGCTTTGGACCCCGTCGATCGCCTCCTCGATTTCGGCCACGAGGCGATCGGCGGCGTCCGGATCGGAGCGGTCCGGGTCGAACCTGGCCGTGAACAGCCTCACCAGGAGGGTGGCGATGTCCGGGTGCGCGATCAGCGTGCGCACCATGTACGCGTCGGAGTACGCGATGCCCGCCTGGCGCAGGTACCGGGCGACGGCGCGGATCACGCTGATCTGACGGCCCGTCAACGCCGCTCTGAGCACCAGCCCGTTGAGTCCATCGTCCTCGAGCTCGCCCCGGCTGGCCGCGAGGAACGTGTCCTGGAAGATGTCGCGAACGCTCTCCACGTGCTCGGCCACGCACCGGAGCCCGAAGTCGTAGAGCCACATCGGGTCCGAGCCGGCGGGCACTATCTCGTAGGGACGCTCGTCGACGACCCTGGCTCCCATGTGCTCGAACGTCGGCAGCACTTCGGAGAGCGATACGCCGCCCGCGCTGTAGAGCTTGCAGCGCAGTACGCCGGTGGCGGCTTCGAGCGGCCGGTAGAGGCTGATGATCGTCCTCTCCCCGGCCCGGATCTGCTCGATCCTGTCGATGTCTGACACGGCCGAGCGCGCCAGCCAGTCGGAGCGATAGGCCGGAGGAAACGCCCGCTCGTAGCGCCGGTAGAGCTTCATGCCGCGGTCCTCGCCGTGCGCCTCGACCAGCGCCGCCCGGAGCTCATCTGTCCAGGCGCGCGTCGCGTTGATGAGCCGTGCCTCGATCTCCGAGACGTCGTAGTGCGCCGGCGGCCCGTCGGGGCAGTGGATGATGTACTGCACGCGGGCGAGCACCGACTCCGACAGCTGGACACTCCAGTCGAGGTGGGTGCCCCCGAACGCCTGCAGCAGGATGGCTGCGACCCGCTCGCGGTTTTCCGTGTTGAACCGGTCGCGCGGGATCGTGACCAGGCACTCCACGAAGCGATCGAGCGCGTCCGGGCGTACGAACAGGCGGATGCGAGGCCGCTCTCCGACCCCAAGGATCCCCATCGCGATCGTGAACAACTCCTCGGTGTTGACCTGGAACAGCGAGTCGCGCGGATAGGACTCGAGAACCTCGAGCAGGGCCTTGCGGTCGTGGCTGGCGGGCGGGAACCCGGCGCGAGCGAGCACGCCGGCGACCTTCTCGCGCAGCAGCGGGATATCGCGGAGCCGGTCCCTGTAAGCCGCCGTCGTGTACAGCCCGAGGAAGCGACACTCCCCGACGACCTCGCCCTCGGCCGAGAACTTCTTGACGCCGATGTAGTCCAGGTACACGGGGCGGTGAACGGTGGAGCGCGAGTTGGCCTTGGTGAGTACGAGCAGGTGCGGCGCCCGAGCCAGTTCCAGAGCTTTGGGGCGGAGCGTCGTGTACTCGGACTTGGGCGGCGCGCGCAGGATTCCGAGCCCCGTGTCGGGCAGCACCTTGAGCGAGGCTTCGTCGTCGTCGTCGTCGTTTAGGACCAGCTCGTATTCGCGGTAGCCGAGAAACGTGAAGTGATCGTTGGCGACCCAGTCCAGGAACGCCCCGGCCTCCTCGATCTCCTTGGGGTCGACGGGTGGCGGCCGGCTGGGCAGCTCCTGGGCGAGCCGGGTTGCCTGGGCGCGCATGGCGTCCCAGTCCTCGACCGCGCGTCGCACCTCCTCCAGCACCCGTTCGAGGTTTCTGCGCAGCTTGGCGAGCTCCTCGGAGTCACGCTCGCGGCCCACCTCGGCGTGCAGCACCGACTCCGCGATCGCGTCGCTGGCGGCTTCGCTCGGCTCCAGCACGTCCGTGAGCCTTCCGTCGGGATCCCTGCGCACGCGGACCACCGGGTGGATCACGAGGTCGATGCCGTAACCCTGGCGCCGCAGCTCCATGGTCAGCGAGTCGACGATGAACGGCATGTCGTCGCTGATGATCTGGATGATCGTATGCGGCGACTTCCAGCCGTGCTGCTCGAATTCGGGGTTGTAGACGTTGACCTTTACTTCGCCGAGGGCGCGGTGCAGCCCGAGATTCCATTGCGACAGCGCGGCGCCGTAGAGGTCGAGCGGCGTGCGGTCGGCCAGATCCTCGGCGGGAACCCAGTGGTAGAACTGGCGCACGAACGACTCGGCCGCGGCGGCCTGATCGTCGGGAAGGCGCTCGCGGACGCGCTCGCGCACCGCCTCGATCAGCTCGGACTCGAGGTCCGCTGCCTTCACTGCCATCGCGACACCTCTTTCTTCTCTGATACGGAGCCTACCCCGGAAATGGGGTCAATGGTGCAACGCGAGTGGCTAACCGCGGAGAATGAACGTCGGCTATCCGACAGTCATTGCCCGCGCTCGAGAGCGCTCACGGCTGGAAGATCGCCTCGCGGGCCTCTTGCAGACGTGTTTCGAGAAGTGCTCCGTCGGGATCGGTGTACACGGGGCCGGTCCCGTCGGTCAGGAGCGCATGCAGCATCGCCACGCCCCGCGCGTAAATGGGCGTGGATCCGCGGAGAAGCGCGGTCAGCTCTCGTAGCTCGGGCTCGTTTGTGAGCACGGCGCGCCTGCTGGGAGTCACGCGACCGCGGCCCCGCCGGTCGTGCGGCACATGCAGAACGCGGTCGAGGCTGTCCGCGATCTGTTGGCGCGCATGTTCATCGGTGAGCTGAGCGGCGCGGGCGGCGAGCCGGCTCGAACCGGCCAGATCGGCGCCTCGCATCAGAGCGCGATCCAGCGTGTGAGCGCGGACGCGCGCCGCGGTGCGCGCGATCCAGCTCGGTCTCAGCAGCCTCCCGGCCCGGCGATCAAAACCGAGGGCGAAGCTGTCGATCGGAGCGGGCGTGCCGGTGTGGATTAACATTTCGCTTGACACCTCCGAATCCAATTCGCTGGTGTCGATGTAACCTACCATAAGCGTATGCCGGTTTCAAGCTCTCCTCCCCGCCCTCCGCCCCATCGCCTCGAGCTCGTGATCGACTTCATCAACACGCTCGATATGGAGGAGGGCACGGATGAGCTCGCCAGCGTCGATGGGCTGGCGCGGTGGCTTGAGGCGCACGAGCTTCTTCGCGGGCGCGACGCTGGCGTGGAGGTTGGCGAAGTCGATCGACGGCGGGCGATCGGCCTGAGGGAGGCGCTCCGCTCGTTGGGCGCCGGCCACGGCGGGGGCTTGGCGGATCCTCAGGCCGCGGGTGAGCTCGAGCACGTGGCCGAACGCGGGCAGCTCTCGGTCCGCTTCCGCGAGGACGGATCGGCTACCTTCGAACCGCGCGAGAGCGGGTTTGCCGGCGCGCTCGCCAAACTGCTCGTCCCTATCGCCGAAGCGAGCCGCGACGGCACCTGGCAACGGGTCAAGGTCTGCCGCTCGGGCGACTGCCAGTGGGCGTTCTACGATCATTCCCGCAACCGCTCGGGGGTGTGGTGCGACATGGCCGTGTGCGGCAACCGGACCAAGGTCAGGGCGTACCGCCGGCGCGGCGCGGTGGACTCCGATCAGATCAGGACGTCGGCGTAGGGAGGTTGGCCCGTTATCAACGGTACGCCCGGCTCCAGCACGACGATCACGGCGGCGCCGGCCGGGGGATCGGAGAAGGCCAGGAGCTGCCACGAGGCCGCGGGCGCGATGCACAGCTGGCCGGGCCGCAGTTCGGCCGACCAGGACTCGCTCGAGGAATCGCGCGTGCGCAGTCGTGAGCCTCCGAGCCGCGTAGCGAGCTCCGCGGCAAGGCGCGAGGCGCTGGTCGGGGCAGGGGCGCCATTCGGCTGGGAATCGCGCAGCCGGACGAGCTCGACCTCCCCGACCCTCTCCAGGCTGCCTATGACAATGGCCACAGGCACGGGCGTGGCGGCGGCCACAGCTTCGGCCGAGGTCCCAAGGGCGGACGCTGCCTTGGCAGAATGCTGGCCGATCAGGACCAGGGAGGCGTCCTCCTCCGCGGCGGCGTGCAGGACGCCTTCCGCCAGCGAGGTCTGCACCATCAGTCGCGGCTCGGTG
This sequence comes from Solirubrobacterales bacterium, assembly GCA_019244745.1. Lineage (GTDB taxonomy): Bacteria > Actinomycetota > Thermoleophilia > Solirubrobacterales > Solirubrobacteraceae > Palsa-465. The sequence continues at coordinate 13,435 of JAFASF010000316.1, forward strand.
TCGACGCCGGCCGCGAACCCGGCCCTGCTGAGCTCCGCGAGAAGCTCGCTTCTCGACTGCGCGTCGACCGTCGAGGTCGCCAGAACCCCACGTACCACGCCGGTGTCCGCGGCGGCTATCCGCGCACCGATCGCGAAGCCGAGCTTGGCCAGGGCGGGATCCTGGAGGGTGACCAGGACGCGCCGTCCGATCTTCTCCGCGCCCACATCGGGGGGTGCCACCCGCGTCTTGAACCGCTCCACAACCACCGTGCCGACAATGATCGACACGAGTATCAGGACCAGTACCGCGTTCACCACGGACTGACTGAACAGTCCGATATTGAAGCCCACGACCGTCGCCGCAAGCGTGGCGGCGGCCTGCGGGACCGTGAGACCGAACATCAGCGAAGCCTGGGGGCGCGAGAAGCCGATCGTCAGCTGCGCGAACAGGGAGGCGAGCAGCTTGCCACCCATGCTGGCAGCGATGAACAGCACCGCCAGCTTCAGGGTCTCGCCCTGCACCATCACGCTCGGGTCGAGGAGCATGCCAACGGAGACCAGGAAGACCGGCACGAACACCGCCGAACCGAAGAAGTCGATGCGCTCCATCAGTGGGCCTTCGTTGGGAACCAGGCGGTTGAGCGCAAGGCCGGCGAAGAAGGCGCCCACGATCGGCTCAATCCCGAAGCTCTCGGCCAGGGTGGCCGCGGCGAGGAACGATGCGACCGCGAGCAGAAAGCGAACCACGCGGTCGGTTCCCAGATAGCGAAACGCGAAACGGGCAAGCCGGGGGAGCAGACCGAGCGAGAAACCGATCAGGACCGTGAGCCCGATGACGATCTGCAGCGCCGTCGATACGGGCGAGCCGCCGGCGAGCTGGGATCCGGATACCGCCGCGAGCACTACCAGCGCCGCGGTATCGGTCAGGACGGTCGCGCCCACCGCGCTCGCCACGGCGGTATCGGTGGACAGCCGGGCCTGGCGGACCGTTGGATACAGAAGCAGCGTGTGCGAGGAGAGGAGCGCCCCCAACAGCAGCGCCGCCGGCGTGCTCCAACTCAGCGCGAACCCGATCACCACTCCGAACAGCATCGGGAGCAGGAAGGTGAGGCCTGCGAAGCTGGCCACCGCGCGGCGGTGCACCCGCACCAGCGCAAGATCGAGCTCAACGCCCGCGACGAACATCAGATACAGCAAGCCGAGCTGGCCGAGCTCGGGAACCGTCGTGTCCCCGGCCCCGATCACGTTCAGCCCGTAGGGACCGATCACAAAGCCGCCGATGATCAAGCCGATGATTCCCGGCCCCCGGAACCGCCGGACGATCGGGGGTCCGAGGATCACCACGAGGAACAGCACGAGAAACTCCCAGGCCGGCCCGGTCGGCGACTTGATGGAAACGGCGGCGAACACTGGCGCGAGGGTGGAGGCTGTCATCGGCGCGTCGTATGGAGCAACGGAATCGCCTTGTCGGCGTTCGCGGCTGCCGGTCCGACCCACTTCTTGAGCAGTTGGTCGATGATCCCGGTCGCCGTGAATGCGCGCATGGCCGAGTCGACGGCCTGGCGGTTACCCGAGCCTTTGGGCAAAGCGGCGGCAATGTCCTCGGCCACGGGCAGCTGCGCGACGACTGTGAGCTTTCCGTTCGAACGATCGGCCATCGCCACCGCGAGGGGCAGATCCATCAACACGGCGTCGATCCGCCCGTCGGCGAGAGCCGCCAGCATGTCGGCCTGCTGATCGTAGATCCGAACCGGGGAATTCGGGTCCACCAAGGATCGGATGTCGCCGACGAACGTGGTCGAAGTGATTGCTCCCCACCTCACCCCCTGCGCGGTGGCCAGGTCGCGCATGTCGGTGCCGCTGCGGACCACCACGGCCGGCGGGTCGGTCAGGTACGCGGCCGAGAAGTCGAGATTCTGCTCGCGCTGGGACGTCGGTGTGATTAGGTCGAGTGCCAGGTCCGCGTCGCCGAGCTTCCCATCGACGACCCGGTTGAACTGCTCGATCCTGATATGTACCGACTTGAGGCCGAACCGGACGGCCAGGTCCCGAGCCAGCTCGTACTCGAAGCCACCGGTAGGGTGAGCGATGGTCCCGACCCAGAATCCGGGCTCCGGGACGTCGGAGGTAACCACGGTCAGAACGCCCCGATTGCGGGGCTTGAACGTTCCTGCCGCCGGCGAGGTGGTGAGCACTCCGCAGCCGCTCAATACGCCGGCTGAGAGCACCAGGGCAGAGGCGGCCGCCTTGGCCACGAGGCCCGAGGCGATCCTGCGTCTGACCGCGCGCATCTCTTCCCAATCCTCCGCTCTTGCAGCGTTCGACCCACGCCGTGTTTGGGGAAGATGCCACCGAAGCGGGTTTCGACCAAGGGACTCGCGCGCGTCTGGTACCCGCGGTGACCTCCGCGGCCCGGTCGGCGGCACTCGGAGCGGCCCGGGATTACTCCGCGCGGCAGTCGGCGGGCACGCGGGGCGGGGCCCCGGGACTACTCCGCGGCGCAGTCGACGACCACGCGGACTGTGCCCGGGGGACGGTTCTCGGCCAGTTCCAGTGCACCTTCGAGCTCCTCGAGCGGACGCCGGTGCGAGACCCACGCGCTTGGGTCCAGCCGTCGGTCCCGCGCGAGCTCGATCACGGCGGCAAGGTCATGCAGGCTCGACACGTACGCGCCCACCACCTGCAGCTCGTGAGCCATGAATGCGCTCGATGCGCCGAGCGTCAGCTCTGCGTCGACCACTGACCCCAGTACCAGCCGGCCACCCCGTCGGAGGAGCGCGACGCCTTCGGCCGGCGCACCGGGCTGGCCGCTGAAGTCGATCACCGCGTCCATTCGCCCCAGATTCCGACGCAGCGCACGGGCTGCGCCGACGAGGCCGCGATGAACCTCGATCCCCAGCGCTCGCAGCCGCTCCGCACTTGCCTCGCTGCGAACCACCGCGGCCAGGCGCACCCGCGGGTCGAGCGCCCGCGCGACCGCCAGCGTCGCGGTCCCCAGTCCGCCCGCTCCAAGCACGCACAGCGAGCCACCCGGGGGCACCGCTGCCAATTTGAGCGCGTTGTGACCGGTGGCCGCCGCGTCCGCTAGCAGAGCAGCGGCGCCGGGCTCGAGGCCGTTGGCCGGGAGCATGCGCGAAGCCGGCCAGACGACAATGTCGGCGAACCCGCCGGGGTCGTGCATACCGAGCGTCCGCAGGGATTCACAGCGTTGGTCCTCGCCGCGCTCACAGGCCGAGCACCGTCCGCACGGCGCAAGGGGGTGCAGAACCGCAAGGTCGCCCTCTGACACGCGGGCCCCGTCCCCATTGACGTGCTCGACGACACCCGCGATCTCGTGCCCCGGTCGTACGGGATAGGTGGCCCCACGTGGCAGCACCATCCCGTGCAGCAGATGCAGGTCCGTGGCGCAGACGCCACAGGCGAGGACCCGCACCCGGGCGAAGCCGTGCGGGGTGTCGGGCTCCGGTCCGGTGCGGAGCCGCGCTTCCCCGAAGTCCATCTCGGCGTACCGCACTCAGCCCTCCTCGTGGATTGGCCGGCCCCGAGCCGTGGCCGTCGGCGCAGTGGGATCCTTTGCTCGGGTCATCGGCGCAGCAGCTCTCGGGCGATCGTCATCTTCTGGATCTCGGCCGTTCCTTCCTCGAAGCGCTGCGCACGCGCGTCGCGGTACACGCGCTCGATCGGGCTGGACGAGAAATACCCGATCCCGCCGTGCACATGCAGCGCAGCATCGGTTACGCGCTGGAGCATCTCATCCGCGAACAGCTTGGCCATCGACGCTTCGGTGACCGACCCGCCCCCCCACTCCCAGGCCCGCGCCGCATGCATTACCAGGCAACGCGCCGCCTCGACATCCGTCGCCATCTCCGCGAGCTTGAAGGAGATCGCCTGTCGCTCGGCGATCTTGCGCCCGAACGTCTCGCGGCGTCTGGCGTACCCGACCGCCAGATCCAGCGCGCGCTGGGCAAGCCCGACGCAGGTCATGGCCAGCGAGATCCGGCTCGGCGCCAGAAAGCCGCCGATCGCAACCTCGAGTCCCTGACCCTCTTCTCCCAAGCGGTTGGCGGCCGGGACCGGGGCGCGGTCGAACGCAAGCTGGGCATGGTCGGTCCCGCGCAAGCCCATCATTTCGGGCATCAACGTCGACCGCACGCCTTCCCCATGGGGCGAGACCATCAGCGCAAGCGTCCCGTCGGCTCCTTCGGTGCCCCGCAGGCGCGCGATCACGAGCACATAGTCAGCGGTCGTACCGAACGTGATCAGGTGCTTTGTGCCGGTCAGGTAGTACGTATCGTGTTCGCGCACGACGCTCGAGCGCAGGTCAGCGCCGGTCCCTGCATCCGGTTCGGTGAGGGCGAACCCGACCTTGATGTCGCCGGCTACCAGAGGCACCAGGAAGCGCTCGCGTTGCTCCTCGGTGGCGTGTGCGGCGATCGGGCGCCAGATCCCGTTGCAGACGTGAACGATCATGCGCAACGAGCCGTGCGACATCGAGAAGATCTCCAGCAGCTGCAGATACCGAGTCAACGGAAGGCCACCGCCTCCACAATCCGGCGGAGCAGCCAGCCGCAGGTACCCGCGATCGCGAAGCTCGCTCCATAGCTCTTCCGACACCACGCGCTCGCGCTCGATCCGCTCGGCCCAGCGCTCGCCGGCATCGTGCACGTACGCACCGATCTCGTCCTTGAGCGCGGCGAAGCCGACCTCGTCGGGCCCGAGCGGCTGAGATGCGTCGGCGCTGATTACGGTCACCTCGATCTCGCCCTCCCGTCGTTGTTCGGAAACGGCACCAGCGCAGTATCGTCGATGCCGGCGAATGTGGAACGCTTGGACGCATGAACGTCCTGATCTATGGCAACACCGAAACCTCTCCCGCGCTCCGGCACGAGGTACCTCTGGGCATCGGAGACCCGTTCCTGTATCTCGAATCCGACGGCCGCAGAGGGGTGCTGACCAACGCGCTCGAGGACGCGAGAATCGCTCGCGCGGCTCCGGGGTTGGAGCGGGTGCTGGTGGAAAGCCTCGGCCGAGACGAGCTGATCACCGCGGGATACCCGACGGCGGCGATCGACCGCGAGCTCTGCGTTCGGGCAGCCGCCCTGTTCGGGATCCGGGAGGCGGTGGTTCCGCCCGAGTTTCCGCTGGCGCTGGCTGATCGGCTTCGAGAGACCGGCATCGTGCTGACTGCGGACGAGACGCTGTTCTCGGAGCGCCGCCGGCAGAAGAGCGCATCGGAGATGGCCGGTATACGGCGGGCGGCGGATGCCGCCGTCCAGGCCTTGCGGGAAGCCGCCAAGGTGCTGCGGGAGGCGGCGATCTCGGGCGACGAACTGCGGCTGGGCGGGGAGGTCCTGACCTCCGAGGTGGTCCGCTCGAGGCTCCGCGAGGTCTGTAGCCGGGCGGGCGCTCCGGCCCCGTCGGACGTCATGGTCAAGCCGATGGGCGCAGCTCCGCAGATCGGTCACGACCCGGGTTCGGGACCGTTACCCGCCCACGTACCGATACTCATCGATCTGTGGCCGATGGACGAGGAGTCGGGCTGCTATGCGGACATGACCCGGACGTTCGTCCGCGGCGAGGTCAGCGATCAGATCGCTGACCTGCACGCGCTCGTGCTATCCGCGCACGAGCAGTCATGCGCCGCCGTCAAGCCCGGCGTGACCGGCGTCGAGCTATACGGGATTGCATGCGACGTCTTCGAGGCGGCGGGACACGCAACCGGCCGCACGAAGAGCCCCGGCGAGACGCTACGCCAAGGCTTCTATCACGGTCTCGGTCATGGCGTAGGCCTCGAGGTCCACGAGGCCCCCAGCCTCGGCAGATCGGGCCACGATCCCCTCCTGGCCGGCGACGTGATCGCGGTCGAGCCCGGCACCGTCGTCGCCACGGTGGGGGGCGCCCGAGTCGAGGATCTGCTGCTCGTGACCGAGGACGGGAGCGAAAATCTGACCGGCACATTTTCCCATGCGTTGACGCCATAGGCCAGCTCCTTTGCCGCGGAGCGCACTGAAGCCAGGGGGGCGCCCCGCCACGCCGCCACCGAGGGGTGGAGCTTTGTGAGCGGGCGGCACGGAGCTACCTCGCGCGGCTACTATCCCGCCCCGAGGGCACCAACAGATCAGTCGTGGCCACGCCACGGGAGAGGAGCAGAAGTGAACCGTCTGGGTAAGACGCGCAGGCTCGCCGCGCTAATCGTGTCGGTCTTTGCGCTGCCTTTGCTGACTGCCGGAACCGCGAGTGCGGCCGTGGTGAATCCGGTGACTAAGACGTTCTCGTTCATCGGGAAACCCGGCTCTAAGACGGCGACGTTGTTCAACATCGACGGGCTGCTCGTAAATGCGCGCTGTGACTCACGCGGTTCTCCAGTGGTCTTCGCGTTCTCGTCCGCGAGCAACGCGGACCTGTTCGGTCGGTTGTTCGACGGGCAAGGTCGCGTTCACATCATCAAGAACAGTTCCTTCACAAAGAAGGATGCCCCGCGGGGTGTGAGCCTGACGCCGAGCAGCGGTGATTTCGACTCCACCGGCATCGTCATGTTCGAGACGTCGACCGGCAAGGTCGTGACCGTCGACTACGCGCTCGACAACAGCACGACGCTGTCAAAGTTGAATGTCTGCACGGTTTACGGTTCGCTGATAGCCACTTGACAGTAACACCGCGCGCGGCGTCGGTTGACCTCGCTCGTGCAGGTGAACTGACGCGCGACGCGTACAGTGGTTCGGCCTCGATCATCAAAGGGGAGTTTGACATGAAGGCGTTTGTCGCAATCGGCTGCGTCTTGGCCGCCCTTGCAGTCCCGGATGCGTCCGCCGCTCGTGGACGGTCCCGCAGCGCCGCTGTGACCCGCCATTGCGGTTCGTTCAAGTTCGGCATTGATGGTCTGCGCCCGGGACCGAGTGGGATTACCGCCAGGAACGTGAGTTGCTGGTTCGCCCGAGCCACCGCCCTGCTCGGCGCGGCCCCAGGCTGGCATTGCCGGGACACGGTCGGCCTGCTGTTCGTTTGCCGGCGAGCGCGGGGAAGCGGGGTGGTGACGTTCTTGGGCGAATAGCTTGCGTCGACGGTCAACGGTGGGTGCTCGTCCGAACCGTTGCGCGAACCCGAATCCAGCTGCTCGGTTCCGCGTCGGGCCGTAGCCTGGTAGCGTGATCCGATGCCGTCCGGGTGGCCGGGTCTCTCGTATCAGGACTGGAGCGCGACCTGTGACACCCTGCACGCTCACACCCAGGTGCTCGGCAAGCTGGCGGTAGCCCTCGCGCCCCCTGAGCCACAGCTTCAGCACGCCGCTCTGCGCCTCACCGCACGCGGCTGGGAGACGGGGCTGCTGCCGGCGCCCGACGGCTCCGGAGCGTTTACGGTCGCGCTCGATCTGCGGTCGCACGAGGCTCTCGTCGAACACAGCGACGGGGGCGTGCACCGCACACCCCTCGCTCCCGACCGGCCGGTCGGGGAGGTCGCCCGCGCGGTCCTCGAGGGGGTCCGAAGCGTCGCCGGCGCCGTGGAGATCGATCCTACGCCGCAGGAGGTGACCTGGAGCGTGCCGCTCGACCGGGACGACGAGCACACGAGCTACGACCCGGATCAGGTCCGTACCTACTTCACCGCCGCCACGAAGGCCGCGCTCGTGCTGGCCGCCTTCCGGGCGCCTTTTCGTGGACGTTCCACGCCGGTCAACGCCTGGTGGGGTTCGTTCGACCTGGCGGTCAACCTGTTCTCGGGCGCTCCGGCCGATCCGCCGTCGGACGATTTCATCATGCGAAACGCGATGGATGCCCAAGAGGTCGCCGTCGGCTGGTGGCCCGGCGACCAGCGCTACGGCAAGGCGGCCTTCTACGCCTACGCCCATCCGGCGCCGGAAGCTTTTGCCGGCGGCGCGGTCTCACCCGGCCGCTGGGAGGCAGCACTCGGGGAGTACATCCTCGACTGGGACGACGTTCGCGCCAGCTCCGACCCCAGCGCGTTCGCGCTCGAGTTCGCCCGCTCCGCGTTTCGCCACGCTTGTCAGGTGTGCGTGTGGGATCCGTCGCTCGCTGCCACCGCGGAAGGTATACCTCCACCCGTGACCTGAACCGCGGGGCTCGGCGCCGCGAAACGCGTTCTCTCGCTAGGTCCGAGCAACCCCGCACGCCGGGCGCGGCCGCGCCGGCAATGAGATTCGGCGTGGGGCAGGAGTTTCGCTCGGCAAACCGCGTCCCTAGCTGAACACCTCGATCCGGCCGCGGCCGCCGGCTTTCGCGCGGTAGGCAGCGGCGTCGGCAGCGGCGAGCAGACCCGCCGGGTCCGACTTCCCCAGTGCGATCCCGATGCTCGCCGCCAGCGAGTGCCGCATTTCGCCCGCCGTGACCGGCAGCCGGATCGCCTCCTGCAACCGCCGACCGACGGCGAGCGCCGACTCGTCGTCGACCCCTTCGCACACCACCACGAACTCATCGCCTCCCAACCGCGCGACCGTATCGCCCGGGCGCACGGCCGTTCGCAGGCGCGCCCCGAGCTCCGTCAGCACCGCGTCGCCGGCGGCGTGGCCATAGGCATCGTTGATCCCCTTGAAGTTGTCCAGATCGATGAACAGAACGCCCGTGAGGGCGTTCTCGCGCGCGGACCGTGCGAGGGCGTGCTCGAGACGGTCGCGCAGCAGCGTGCGGTTCGCGAGCCCGGTCAGCGGGTCGTGCACCGCCTCGTAGCGGACGCGCTCCTCGCCACGCAGCCTCGCGAGCGCGGTGGCCAGGATGTTTGCCACGGCCCGTACGAAACTCATCTCCTCGCCCGCCAGTTCGCGGTCGGCCGCCACCAACAGCTCGTCACCGCTGCCGATGCGCAGCTGCACCGGCACCCCGGACGTCGGCCCGGCCGCTCCGAGCCGACGGCCGTCCGCCAGACGCACCTCCGCGCCGGCGACCGGGAGCGAGGTCCGGATCAACTCGACCGCCTCGGTGGCGAGGTCGCCGGGATCCGCCCCTGCCAGCGCGCGCTCGCCCATCGCAACCACGGCACGCAGGCGTGCGTCCGCCGCCCGCCGCGCGGAGACGTCGCGGCCGACGGCGAGCAAGAACGGTCCGTGGCTCGTATCCACGATTCCCCAGGTCATCTCGCCGATGAACTCTGAGCCGTCCCGGCGCAAGCCGAACGCCTCGGTCGAGAAACGCAGCGGATGCTCCGTTTCGAAGTAGAACTGCATGTTGCGCGTGTAGCGCTCGCGCACGCGTTCCGGCCACAAGGTCTGGACCGACCGTCCGACGAGCTCCTCACGGCGATAACCGAACAGCTCCTCGGCCAGCGTGTTCACGAATGCGATCCGCCCGTCACGCGCCGCCACAACCACTGCATCGGGCAGGTTCTCGAGGATCGCCGCCGGTGCGAGCAACAACTCGTCGAGGGCTTCGTCGCCGCTCCGGGCCGCACTGTCCAGTTCATCTCCCTTGGCGGGCATGACCGAGGTCTCACCCAGCGTACAACTGAGCGATCCGCGCGGGCCGCGGGAGACTACGGTCGGCTCCCGACGCCAGTCAGTAGCTCGCGCACCCGCGCGGGGCCGCTCGTGCGGCGCTGGAGGGGCGGTGTCGGCGCGTCGCCGCCCGCGCGGAGCCCGTCGATCTGCTCGCGAAGGGTCTGGAGGGCGTCGTGGCGTGGGTGCCAGCCGAGTTCGGCCCGTGCGCGAGCGCTGTCCATCATCGGAACCGCGAGACCCATGTCCAGCCAACCCGGTTCGGTGGGCTGAAGGTGCAGCGCGTAGGTGGATGCGGCACCGATCCGCAGCAGCCGGGCGGGCACCTTCAATCGCCGGGCCTGGAACATCTGGGCAAGTTCGGTGGGGCCGATCGGCGGGTCCGCCGCCAGGTTGAACGCGCCTCGAACATCGCTGATCAGCGCCAAGCGGTAGGCGTCGCCGATGTCGCGTGAGTGCACGACCTGGAAGCGCAGGCGCGCGACATCGGGCACGAACGGGATTAGACCGGGCCTGAGCAGCGAACCGGGCACGAATGGGCCTGCGAACAGGCGCCGGATCTCGGTGGCGGCCTGGGCCTTGAAGATCAAGGCGGGCCTGGCTCGGATCACCCGCAGCTCGCGGTGCTCGCGTTCGAGCCGGTCGAGTTGCCGCTCCACGGCCACCTTGTGACGTGAGTAGAACGAGCTGGGAATACCGTCGGTGGGCCAGGTTTCGTCGACCGGGCGGTCCTTGGGTCCCGGCGAGTAGACGCCAACCGAGGAGGCGTAGACGAGAGTTTTCACCTTGGCGTCGACGACGGCGCGAAACAGCCGCTCGCTCCCGGTGACGTTGACTCGGTAGGTGACCGATTCGTCGCGACCGGGCTGGATCAACCATGCTAGGTGCACCACTGCATCCGCTCCGCGCAGCACCGGAACGAGATCGCTCTGGACGATGTCCGCGGCCACGAACGTGGTCCGCGGCCAGGTTTGCCACGGCACTCGCCGGGCCACCGCGACTATCTCGTCCACGGTCGCCTCTGCGCCCAGCGATTCCATCACGCTTGTGCCGGCGTTGCCCGTCGCGCCGATGACCACGACCCGCATGCAATGCTTGTACCCGAGGACTTGAGCGCACAAGCGCGATCGCCAAACGTGACATCTGTCATTGGAATAGTCGGCGTGGGACGGATGGGCCTGCCCATGTGCGGCCGGCTCGTTGACGCCGGCTATGAGGTGATCGCCGGCGATGCGCGCGGCGAGTGTGAGGAGCTTGTGCGCGGCGTCGGCGGGAAGTGGGTCGGCAACCCCGCCGAGGTCGCCTCGGACGCCGATGTCCTGATCACTGTGTTGCCTGGAGCGGCTGAACTTCTGGCTGCGATGGATGTCGCGATCCCGGCGATGCGATCCGGAACGACCTGGATCGACATGACCAGTTGCTCGCCGGTCATCGGTGGCAAACTCGCCGCACGTGCTCGTGAGCGAGGCGTCGAGTGCCTGGACGTGCCCGTCGGAGGGGGCGCCCCCGCGGCAAGTTCTGGCGCGCTGCAGCTATTCGTGGGCGGTCCTAAGGAGCTCCTCGATCGCCATCGCCCGATGCTCAACGTTCTCGGGCGCGTCGTGCATCTCGGTGATCACGGCGCGGGATACGTGACAAAGCTGCTCGTCAATCTTCTTTGGTTCGGTCAAGCGGTCGCCACCGGTGAAGCGCTCTTGCTCGCGCGCCGCAGCGGCATCGATCTGGACGCCATCGCCTCTGCCGTCGATGGGAGCACGGCCGCCAACGAATTCCTCCGCACCAATCTCAGCAAGCTGCTCGAAGGCGACTATCTCCCCTCGTTCGGATTAGATCGTTGCTGCGAGGAGCTCGACGCCGTGGTGTCACTCGCGAAACAGCTGGCGGTGCCGTTTGAGCTATCCACCCAGGTTTTTCAGGCTTATGCGCGCGCTCTCGACCGTTACGGCCCCGTCGACGGAGAGCTGCTGGCGGTCGCGCTGCTCGAAGAACGCGCCGGCACTCGTCTGCGCGGTTGAGTGATCTGGTACGGAGAAGGCCGGGGCAGAACCGGGCGCTCGCTCGGCTCTGATGATTACGAGATCCTCGGAATCTCCGCCGGGCAACAGACCTCGAGCTCGGAGCATCGGTGCGCGCGCACGCATCCTTCGCCCCAGCGGACCACGGCGCCTGGCGATGATTCGAACGTCGAAGCCGTGGCTTGCCAGCGCCTGCACCGTGGCCTGCTCAGAGCATATTGACGAGTGGACGAGGAGCAGCACGCCGGCGTCGGTCAGATGCGGTGCTGCCTCGGCACAGATGCGGTCCACGAAGGCCCGTCCGTCCGGGCCCGCTTCCCATGCTCGGGATGCTCCGTGAGCGGGGAATTCTGTACCGACGCTGGGAACGTACGGCGGATTGGCGAGGATGAGATCAAACCGCTGCCCTCGGACTGGCCGGAACAGGTCCCCTCGCACGGCGTGTACGTTGACGCCGTTGAGCTTGGCGTTGAGCCTGGCCGCGAACACCGCGCGGCGTGAGATGTCCACCGCGACTACCCGTCTGGCGCCACCGCGCGCGGCCACGATGGCCAGTAGGCCACTGCCCGTGCACAGGTCAAGCACGGCGGCGTCAGGTCGCAGCGATTCGCAGCGCAGTTGATCGGCGAGCATGAAGCTGTCGCTATGTGGTTTGAATACGCCCGGAAAGAGCAGCAGTCGCATGGCGCTGCGTTTCTATCCTCGTCTCCCTGCGGTCAAACGTGACATCACCCGACGAAAGCTGGCCGCCCACGGCGCGAGGGTTACGGGAGGCATTTGACGCCGCGCCGGCGTACACGGTGGGCATCGAGGACGAGGTCATGTTGCTTGCGCCCGACACTCTCGAGCTGCTCCCGAACGCGCCCGAGGTGCTGGCGCTGCTAGGCGGCGACCCCCGTTTCAAGCTCGAGCTGCCCGCGTCGCAGATCGAGATCGTGACACCCGGCGCGGCCCAGGTTCAGGAGGCGACAGCGGCGCTGCTCGCGGCCCGGCGAACGCTTGTCGAGCGCGCCGGCCACGTAGCTTGCTTGGCGAGCGCGGGGGTGCATCCGTTCAGCTCGGGGATCGGGAAGCTGAATCGGCTGGCCCGTTATGAGCGAACGATCCGTGAGTATGGTCCGGCCGCCGGGCGACAGCTGGTGTGCGCGCTCCAGGTGCACGTCGCAGTTGGCGACGCCGACCGCGCGCTCGCGATCTACAACACTGCCCGGTCCTACCTGCCGTTGCTCGCGGCGCTGGCCGCCAATGCACCGTTCTACGAGGGGCGGGACACGGGATTGGCATCGGTGCGCCCCAAGCTCGGCGAGCTGTTGCCACGCCAAGGAGTGCCCCCCACGATTTCAAGCTGGGATTCCTACGCCGAGGTGTTCCAGTGGGGCGCCGCCACCGAAACGTTTGTCGACGCGCAGACCTGGTGGTGGGAGCTTCGGCTTCACGCCCGCTTCGGCACCCTGGAGTTCCGGGTGCCCGATGGCCAGACCAGGGTCGCCGACGCCGGGGCGATCGCCGCTGTCGCGCAGGCACTCGTGAAGTGGCTCGGCGAGCGCCACGACGACGGGGAGCAGCTGCCCGTCGCACGGAGCTGGCAGATCGAGGAGAACCGCTGGTCGGCCTGCCGTCACGGGGTCGAGGGGTCGATGGCCGAGGTGCACGCGGGTACTCGACGCCCCACGAGGTCTTTGCTGCGCGAGCTGCTCGAGACCCTGGAGCCGCTCGCGGCGGATTGTGGTGCGGCGGGCGCTCTCGAGCATGCCCGCCGCATGGTGGAGGTCAACGGAGCGATCGCCCAGCGACGAGTCGGTCAACCGGGAGGGGCACGCGCCGTGGCGCGATGGCTGGTGCAGCGCTTCCTGGACTCCACGGCGGGGTAGCTACGCCACGATGACTCGGCTGCCATCACCGAGAGGCTCCGTCAGCGACGTGCTCCTTCACGTGCTTCCCCATGAGCCGGGCGACCTCCCGCACGTTGAGCTGGCTTTTTCCGACGAGCCGCTCGCGGACGAAGACCTCCAGTTGTCACTGTATCTCTGCTACGAGCTTCACTATCGGGGCCTACCGGGAGTCGATGATCGCTGGGAGTGGGAACCCTCGTTGTTGGCGCTTCGCAAACGGCTCGAGCAGCGGTTCGAGCGGGCGCTGCTCAGCGCGGTCCCGCTGTCAGATGGGTCCACCCCGATCGGTGACATCGACCTTGCGCTGCGCGCCATCGCGGAACGGGAGCACGGGCCGTCGCTGTCGAGCTACATCCGGCTCGAGGCATCTCTAGATCAGGTCAAGGAGTTCCTCGTGCACCGCTCGGCCTACCAGCTCAAGGAAGCAGACCCGCACTCGTGGGCGATTCCTCGCCTGACGGGTCGGCCCAAAGCGGCGCTGATCGAGATCCAAGCGGACGAGTACGGGGGCGGGCGTGCCGAATGGATTCACGCCGACCTGTTCGCCAGGGCGATGCACGCGGTGGGGCTCGATGCAACCTACGGTGCCTACCTGGAGCTGATCCCGGGGGTCACCCTGGCCACCGTCAACCTCATGTCGCTGCTCGGTCTTCACCGCCGCTGGCGAGGCGCGATCGCGGGCCACCTGGCGCTGTTCGAGATGACTTCCTCGATACCGAACCGCCGTTACGGCGACGGGTTGAGGCGGCTCGGATTCGACGGCGACGCGACGTTGTTCTTCGACGAGCACGTGGTCGCGGACGCGGTGCACGAGAACGTCGCCTCTGTCGACCTCGCCGGGGGCCTCGTCCGGCAGGACCCAACGATCGGCGCCTCAATCCTCTGGGGTGCTCAGGCTCTCGACCACCTCGACGCGGCGTGGGCCGCACATCTGCTCGGGTGCTGGCGCGACGGCCGCTCGTCACTTCTCGAGAGCCCCTCCTTCGCCCTCGGCGGCGGGCTCACTCTCACCGCTGGGTAACGGCTCAAGGAGCGGGCTCAGGGAGCGCGAAAGCCGGTGAGCTTGTGTGTGCCGTCGCAAAACGGTCTGGTCCTCGACTTGCCACATCGGCAAAGGGCAATCGGATCTCGGTTGCACTCAATCAGCGTGCCATCGGGCCGCGCCAGCCTCACTGGTCCCCTCACGAGCAGCGGACCGTCACGGTAAGGAGTGATCACGACAGAGCGCTTGTCCGCCGCGTGTGCACACTCGAGCATCGCAGCCGGGGGACCGCTGGTTACCGAAGCACTTGCCCCTGAAGTGGACTCTTGAGCGTTCACCGCAATCGGTTTTCTCCAATCGCCCACGGCGGGCGTGGCCAAACACAACCTTTCCATCCCAGAACCTGGCCCGGGGCTTCCCGGTAGGCCGGCCCCTAAACCCGGCCCACCACCACGGCCGGCCGCACGAGCGCAGCCCGGCGCACGAACTAGTGGCGGGTTCAGCCGGGGGAGTGAGTACCAGCCGCCGGCGCCGGCGGAACCAGTGGCGGGTTCAGCCGGGGGAGTGAGTACCAGCCGCCGGCGCCAGCGGAACCAGTGGCGGGTTCAGCCGGGGGAGTGAGTACGAGCCGCCGGCGCGGCCGAGGTCGCGCGCCACCCGCCCCGTCCCGCCCCCCGCCCGCGGTGCCTAATGGGAATGGCGGCTTGTTCGGGTCATGCTCGCGTCACGAACGCGATGGCGTCAGGTCGGGCGAACAGGAGCGCAAGCGTCTTTTCCAGAACGCCAGCCGGCACTTTGTCGCGGGCTCAAGGACCGCGGGTCTGTCCAGTCTCTTCCTTCAAGTGAGCTGCCTCTGGCCAGAGGTACCGACCGATCCCCAGACGTGTGACGGTCTGCTCCACGGAACCGTTGACGTGCGTGCCGACCGCCACCGGGCGGCCGTGGCAGCGCGCGCCTTCGAGGCCACGCAAAAGCGCCCGGACCCCCGCGCTGTCGAGGAACTCGAGCTGCGAGAGATCAAGTCGCACCTCGCACTCCGCATCCTGGAGTCCTCGCAGCCGAGCCTCGACGCGTCACAAAAGGTCCAATCGAGCTCGCCGACCAGCGTCAAACTCAGCGTGCCGTCGGGGTCGGAGGTTTCGCGCATCTCAAATGGCGGCCGGGCGCGAGCCACCGCCGACACGATAATGCCCCGGGACTAGGTCGGGTATGGCGTCCAGCACGAGCGGCGCTCCAGG
>JAFASF010000073.1 GCA_019244745.1 Solirubrobacterales bacterium
GACGACGGCGAGGCGCTGGTCGAGGTCGCGGAGTCCGGAGCCGCGCACGCCGCCCGGGACGTGTCGATGCCCGGCGTGGCCGGATCGCTGCTGCAGCTGCTCGAGACCGCGGGCTGCGGAGCGACGCTCGAGCTCGAGCGCGTCCCGCGGCCGGCGGGCGTATCACTGGAGCGCTGGCTGCTCACGTTCCCGAGCTTCGGCTTCCTGCTGGCAGCCGCGCCGGGCGCCCGCGCGAACGCCGCTGAGCCGTTCCTGCGACGGGGCCTGGCATGCGCGCCGTGCGGCCGGCTCGACGACTCCCGCGTGCTGCGCCTCGCCGCGTCGGGGCACACCGCCGCGCTGTGGGACCTGAACGCCGACCCGTTCACGCACCTCGATCCAGCCGGATCGACATGAGCTGGTGATCCAGACCGTGGAACGGCGCGGGGGTGCCCTCCCTGCGCCAGCCCAGGTGCTCGAAGAAGCGCACGTTCGGCAGCTGCACGTGCGCGACCATCCTCGCCCCTCCGAGCCCACCGGCGGTCGACACCGCGAACCGCACGAGCTCGGCGCCGAGATGGTGAGTGCGAAGCTCCGGGAGCACCGCCAACCGGTCGCCCTTCCATTCTCGCCAGGAGGCCTCGAGGGGATACAGCCGCACCGCCCCGCGGGGTTCGCCGTCCAAGAGCCCCACCGCGTGCAGCGTGGTGGGCTCATCGTCGCGCTCGTCGCGATCGTCGAGCGCGAACAGCTCCTGCTCGTGAACGAACACCGCGCGACGCAGCTCGAAGTGGGCCTCGAGCTCGTCCTCGCCGGCGGCGAGGCGGCAGTCGATCGCCGCGACGCCCGAGCCGCTAAGCGCCGGCGTGGATCGGGAGCTCGCCCCGGGCACGTGCCTCCTCTCGCTTGAACACTCGCTCCCAGGCGGATAGCCCCGAGCACGCCTGACAGCGGGCGCAACCGGCCTTGGCCGCGACGTGATCGAGTCCGGATTCCGCGAGCATCGCCGACACCGAGCGGTAAACCGAAGCCACGTACTCGGGATCCGGAGCCGGAGTGTCGGCCATCAGAGTCCCGGGAACCGGGCGCAGGGGAACCACGAACGGATACACCCCGAGCTCTATCGCGCGGGCGCAGCCCCGCTCGATCAGCTCCCGTCGCTCCCCCATACCGAGGATCACGTATGTGCTCACCCGCCCGGGGCCGAACACCTCCACGGCGCGCTCCCAGCAGCGGAAGTAGCCCTCCACTCCGCACTTGGCCTTCCCCGCCGCCACCCGCTCGAGCACCTCGGGGTCGAACGTTTCGATGTGGATGCCGACCGCGTCGACGCCGGCGTGGCGGACCCGCTCGAGCACCGCGAGGTCGTCGGGCGGCTCAAACTGGACCTGGATCGGCAGCCCGCACGCCTCCTTGATCGCGGCCGCGCACCGGCTGATGTAGAGCGCGCCCCGGTCGCGGCGGTTTATCGAGCCGGTGGTGAGCGTCACGTCGACAGCGCCGTCATAGTCGCGCGCGGCGGTGCAGACCTCGGCCAGCTGCGCCGGCGTCTTGACCGGCACCGTCTGCTCACCTCGCGTGAGCTCGATCCCGCAGAAGCCGCACTGCTCGTCGGTCCCCCAGTAAATGCACCGCTGCACCACGGTCGAGGCGATCGAATCCAGGTGCAGCAACGCGATCTTCCAGTACGGGACTCCGTCGGCCGTCTCCATGTCGTAGATCCGAGGCCGGCGCGGCAGCTTCACCGGGCTGACGAGCTCCCCGCCGCGGTAGAGAACCGTCCCGCCATCGGTCAGGTGAACCGTGTACGGAGAGCGCGCCACGAACGCCGCATGCCATGGGACGGTGAGCGGCAATCCCCGCACCCACAGGAACAGCGCATCCGAGGGACCCGCGCCGCCCCGTCGCCCGGCCCACCCGCGTCCGCGCTCGTCAGCTTCCTCGCGGTCGTCCTGCACGTGCACCCCGAGCGACTGGAGCTCGACCAGCAGCTGTCTCTCATCGAGATCCGGCAGTGTCAGCGTTTCCTCAGCCACGCCCAGCGAACAGCTCCTCATAGTTCTGCCAGAACACGCGGTCCTTGAGCTCCTGCGAGATGCCCCGGATCCCGTTGATCTTCCAGTACTCGCTGTCGAAGTCAGACCACGGCTCGTCCGAGCCAAAGAACACACGGTCCCCGCCGACCCCGGTGCGCTCGATCTCGGTCAATAGCCACCGCGCGCCGAATCCGATCGCCCACGATGTGTCGGTGTAAACCTTGTAACCGTCCTGCACCCACTGCAGGAACTTCGGCACGAGTTTGATGTGACCTGACACACCACCGCCGAAGTGCACCAGGTAGATCTTGCACCGCTTGCCGTATTTCTCCACCAACGGGATGAAATTGTTGATGTCGGAACTGCCGCCGGGGCTGGTGTGGAAGTGAAAGATCAGATCGTGCTGCTCACACGCGTCGAAGCATTCGTCGGCCAGCGCGAGCGTCTCCTCGTCCCACGTTCCCGGGTCGGGATTGCCGCCAAGCAGGAACGTTGTCTTCAATCCCACGACCCGTGACTCGCCGACCAGCTTCAGCGCCTTGCGGGTCATCTCGGCGTTGCGCGGCAGGAACGACACCCAGATCGCGGCTAGCACGCGGTCGTTCGCGGTGGCGGCCTCCATCACGACGTCGTTGAGGTCGAACGAGATCTCGTGCAAGGGAACGCCGTAGTTGGACATGGTGAGCGCCCGCTCGATCTTGAACTCGTCGAGGTGATTGGTGACGAACTCCTGTGTGTTGCGGTAGTCGTAGACGGTCGGTTTGACCGGATGCTCGAGGTCGTAGAACTTCCAGGGAGGAATTTCCCCTATGTGACAGTGCGCATCGATGATCTTCTTGGGGTGAGTCGTCATCCTCAATCCTTTCCGAACAGCTCGCGCGCCTGGGCGATCCGAGCCTCCCACTCGTCATGGCGTGTGTACCTCCGACTCGGCATCAGCGGCGGCTTGTCGAGGAGCCACGCCCCGTCGCGCGGATCGAGCTGGACGACCTCGAGCTCGTAGGTGGCCTCCCCCAAAGGCTCGGCCTGAGCCGAGGCATGGAGCGCCCGACCGCTGCGCACGTGCATCTCCAGCCGGTGCGACCCGAACGGTGTGACGTCGTCGAACAGCACCACCCATTCATCCCCCTTGCGCCGGGCCGTCGCGAGACGCTCTTGTGCAATCTGCTTGCCGTGCTCGCGCGTGATCTCCCGGTGACGCTGACAGAACGCCGCGTCGCTCACCGCGGTCTGGTCCATCATCACGCCCATCGACGGAGACAGCCGCCCCACCATCTCGCTCCCGAGACCGCGGCGTTCCCGCCACGCGCGCACCAGGTCATCCTCGGTACCGACGTCGCGGAGCTCCTCCACGATCGCCCGCACCACCTGGATGTACTGCTCATAGAGGGTGGCGTTCACCATCACCGATGGATACACCGCTGCCTCGGCGCGTCGCCACGCCGCGAGCGCTGCTGCCCGAGCCTGTTCGGGATCCTCGCTCAGACTCAGACGGTCCAGGTGTTGAGCTGGAATGCCTTCTCTCGCCAAGCCGACAGCGCCGCATCGAGCACGTCGAGCGGATGAAACGGCTTTACGCCGTCCATCAGCATGTCCTCCGGGAACCCGTACAGCGCACCCGAGGCGAACCGGCAGGCGTAGACGTGCGCGCCCTCGTCGATCAGCGTCTTGATCTGATTGTTGATCGCCATGTGACCGGGAAACGCTTCGTCGCCGACCTTCGGGAATCCGCGCGTGCCCGAAGCCATCAGCACTCCCGGCCCGTACAGGATCAGGTTGGTATCGAACCCCTTCCGGCGCAGGCGAGTGGTCGTCAGCAGGTTGACCAACCCAACCGATCCCTCGAACGGCACCGTGTGCATGAACGTGTAGGCCTTCTCGCCCGGCTCGGCCTTGATGTCCGGAAAGACCTTTTCGGCGACGTCCCAGAGTTCGGTCCCCTGAGACTTGGCGTCGGCGAGAGCGCTGTTGTTCGCCACTGCTTCCTCCTTAGGAGTGTCCCGCGGTCCGCTTCCCGCGCCGCGTCCGCGTATCGGATCGTAGACGCGCATTGTTAGCGCCGACGCGGGCCGAGGTCAAGACCGCCGCCAAAATATCGAGCATTACCCGTAGCTCCGCGTAAATTTCAAGCCCGGGCCGGCCTTGCGAGTCCATGTACTATGGTGTACGTGCTGGCGCGCCAGCAAGCCAGCAACGGCCGCACGATGGCATCCCGAACCGCCACTCTACGAACCGCGACGGCTCCCGTGAGCCGCATCCCGGAGATCGATCGGACCGTCTCCGAGATAGGCAGCAAGGTCGCCAAGGCCCGCGCCGAGCGAGGCTGGTCGCTCGCGCAGCTCGCCGAGCGCGCCGGCCTCTCGACCGCCGCCGTCCACAAGATCGAGAAGAGCGGGATGACACCGACCATCGCCAGCCTCATGAAGGTCGCCGCGGCGCTCGGCAAGAGCGTTGGTTACTTCGTGGAAGAGGTCGAGGCGGCGCGCCCGGTGACAGTGATCCGCTCCGATCAGCGCTCTCGGCTGTACACGTCCAAGCAGGGGCTCGAGCTTCAGAACATCTCCGGCCGCTACGGCCCGTTCTGGGTCGCCGGCGCCGAGGCCCACCTCGCGCCGCTCGCCGACAGCGGCCCGGAGCCGATGAGCCACCCCGGAGAGGAGCTGGTGCTGGTGCTGGACGGACGGATGACGTTCACGATCGACGGGGAGCGCTACGAGCTCGACACCGGCGACTCGATCCACTTCCGCACCGTCCGACCCCATTCCTGGGCCAACCCCGATGAGCGGCCGGCGCGGGCGATCTGGCTCGCGATCCGCGGCTCCTAGCACGCGCGGGATGGCGGTATGCGGATCGTCGTCGCGATCGGGGGCAACGCCATCATCGCCGAGCACGAGCGCGGCACCTGGGCCGAGCAGCGCGCCAACGCGTCCGGGGTCGCCCGTGAGCTCGCCGCGCTCAAACGGACCGGTCACGAGCTCGTCCTGACCCACGGCAACGGCCCCCAGGTCGGGGCGTTGCACGTCCAGCGCTCCCGGGCGCGCGACGAGGTTCCCGAGCTGCCGTTCGATGCGCTCGTGGCGATGACCCAGGGGCAGCTCGGCTACCTGCTCCAGGAGGCGATCGAGGACGCCGATCCGAGCGTCCGCACCGCAACCGTTCTCACCCGCGTGCGGGTCGAGGCCGACGATCCATCGTTCTCCAAGCCGACCAAGCCGATCGGTCGCTTCTACGCCGACGAACGCGAGGCACGCCTGGCCGCCGGCCGGGATCACGGCGTCGCGCCGGACGCGGGCCGCGGCTGGCGCACGGTCGTCGCGAGCCCCGGACCCCAGGCGATCGTCGAGTTCGAGCCGATCGCCGCTCTGGCTGAGTGCGGCATACTCGTCATCGCCGCCGGCGGCGGCGGTATCCCGGTCGTCCGCCGGGTCGGCCGGCTCGAGGGCATCGAGGCCGTGATCGACAAGGATCGGGCCTCTGCGGTGCTAGCGCATGCAGTCGATGCGGAGTTGCTGGTCATGCTCACCGGCGTCGAGCGTGTGGCGCTCGACTTCGGCACGCGCTGGCAGCGCGACATGGCCCGCCTCACCGTGTCCGACGCCGAGCAGCTCCTCGACCGGGGCGAGTTTCCTCCGGGGAGCATGGGTCCCAAGGTGGAGTCCGGGGTGCGATTCATACGCGAGGGCGGACGGTCGGCGATCGTGACGTGCGCCGATCGCCTGATCGATGCGGTGGAAGGTTCAGCGGGAACCAGGATCGTGCCCGATGTCGAAGGTCCCTCGGCCACCGCCTGGACGAGCGCGACCGTCGCCGCGGCCTAGTGCCCGCTTTCGCAAATACGGGGACAGTCGAGCGCTCGAGGGCGGCCCGCTCGGCATCCAGCCTCGCCAAAACGACGGGCCGCCCTCGAGTCGTCCGGTCGGTGGCGCCTGGCTTCGTCCTCGGATCCTCGTGTAGCTATGGCTACACGTCGGATCCTGCGTCCTCGCCATGCATCCGCCGGTGACCACTCTTAGTGTCGCCGTACTTACGAAAGCGAACACTCGCCGGTGAGCTGGCACGTCCGCGTCATTCCCAACCGCTACGCCGACAGCGTTCGGCTGATGGCTATCTCCCGAGCGGTGCGCCGGCGCGATGGGGTGAGTCGCTGCGAGCTCGGCATGGGCACGCCCGCGAATCTCGAACTGCTGGGGCGCCTCGGCGCTCGCGCCGACGCATCCCCCGCCGACCTGGTGATCGCGGTCGACGCGGACGAGGGCACCGCGGCCGAGGCGCTCCGCTACGCCGAACAGGAGCTCTCCTCACGCGACGGCGCGGTCTCCGCGGCCCGGGCCAGGGTCCGGTCGCTGGCAGCCGGCATGCGCGAGCTCGACGGCGCCAACGTGGCGCTGATCTCGGTGCCGGGGGAATACGCGCCGCTCGAGGCGCATCGCGCGCTGTCGGCCGGGTTGCACGTGTTTCTGTTCTCCGACCACGTGCCGCTCGAGGCGGAGCTCGAGCTCAAGCGACGGGGCGCCGAACTCGGGCTCCTGGTCATGGGACCGGAATGCGGCACGGCAATGCTCGGCGGGATCGGGCTCGGGTTCGCGAACGTCGTCCGCCCCGGCCCGATCGGGATCGTCGCCGCGGCCGGGACCGGTGCCCAGGAGAGCGCCTGCCTGCTGGACGCGGCCGGGGTCGGGGTCTCGCACATAATCGGAGTGGGTGGCCGCGACCTACACCCGCAGGTGGGCGGCCTCATGTTCGGCCACGGGATGCGGATGCTGGCGCAGGACGAGCACACCGAGACGCTGTTGCTCGTTTCCAAGGCGCCGAGCCCTGAAGGCGTCGCCGCGGTGGCCGATCACCTCCCGCACGGAATCCGAACCGTGGCCGCGTTCGTCGGGTGGGACGGCGCCGAGGCGCCATTCGAGGTCCATCCCACCCTCGAGGAGGGAGCGATCGCCGCCGCCGGCACCGGGTCGCCCGACATCTCGCACCTCGAGCGCGAGGTCGACGCGCGCCGCGCAATCACTTCCGGACGAGCCCTGCTCGGCCTCTACTCCGGAGGGTCGCTGGCCCACGAGGCCACCACGCTCCTCGAGCCCGACCTGGGCCCGATCGCCGGCAACGTGGGACACGGTCCGCCGCGAGCGGACGGCGGCCATTCCCTGTTCGACCTCGGCGAGGCCGAGTACACGGAGGGCCGGCCCCATCCCATGGTCGATCTCGACCTCCGGATCGGAATGCTCGAGCGCGCCGCCGACGACTCTCGGACCGGTTGCGTGTTGCTCGACGTGGTCCTCGGGCTCGCCGCCCACCCCGATCCCGCCGGGGGTCTCGCCGACGCCGTCCGGCGCGCCGCCGAGCGGGCCGTCGTGGTCGCGCACGTGTGCGGCACCCCGGACGATCCCCAGGATTCCGAGCGCCAGATCCAGACCCTGACCGCCGCGGGAGCCATCGTGGCCCCGTCGAACGCGGCCGCGGCCCGGCTGGCCCTGAGGACGTTGCGATGAGGCCGTTACGGATCGCGATGCTCACCTACTCGCTGCGGCCACGCGGCGGCGTGGTCCACGCGCTCGAGATCTCCGACGCGCTCGCCCGACGCGGGCACGAGGTCGAGCTGATGGCGCTCGGACCTCCCGGGGCAAGCTTCTTCAGGCTCCCGCCGGTGCCGACGCGAATCGTCCGCCACGAGCCGATCGAGGCTCCGTTCGACGAGCGCGTCATGGCGATGCTCGGCGCCTACCGCGACGGGCTCGCTCGCCCGCTGGCCGACGGCGCCTTCGACCTGATCCATGCCCAGGACTGCCTGTCGGCGAATGCAGCACTCGAGCTGCGCGACGCCGGCCTCATCGCGCACGTGATCCGCACCGTCCACCACGTCGACGACTTTGTTTCCCGATCGTTGATCGAGTGCCAGGACCGCTCGATCTCCGGCCCCGACGCCGTCCTGTGCGTCTCCGAGCCCTGGATCAACCGCTTACGCCGCGAGTACGGAGTCTCCGCCGAGCTGGTCCGAAACGGAGTCGACACCCGCCGCTACCGGCCCGCGCGCGACGCCTCGGAGCGCCGGCGCGATCGCGACGTGCTGGGACTGGGCGACCGGTTCACGGTCATGACCGTCGGCGGGATCGAGCCGCGCAAGGGATCGCTTACGCTCCTCGAAGGCTTCGCCACGCTATGCGAGCTTGCGCCTCAGCACGATCCATTGCTGATCGTGGCCGGAGGCGCGACGCTGTTCGACTACCGCCACGAGGCCGATCGCTTCCACGCGCGCCTCGCGGAGCTCGACCTCGAGCGCAGGGTCCGCATGCTCGGCAGCCTCCCCGACGGCCAGATCGAGGCGCTCTATCGGGCCGCCGATGTGTTCGCGTTTCCCTCGACAAAGGAGGGGTTCGGGCTCGCGGCGCTCGAGGCGCTGGCGTCCGGACTCCCGGTGGTGGCCTCCGAGCTCGAGGCGTTCACCACCTACCTCGAGCACGGCCGCAACGCCCTTCTGGTGCCGGTCGGCGACGGCCGCGCGCTGGGGCGCGCGCTGGCCGAGCTGGCGCTCGGTGGTCGCCGACGCGCGCTGCGAGAGGCCGGGCTCCGGACCGCCGCGGAATACACCTGGGACAGAGCCGCCGCCGCGCACGAGCGCGTCTATCGCAAGCTGCTGTCCGCGGTTGCGACGGCCGGCGCCGGCCGGGCCTGATCGGAGTCGAGGCCATGTCCGAGGGACTCGAGGTGACCGCGACCTGGGTAAGCGGCTTTCACACGATCGTGCACGCGCGCGGCCACGAGCTCGCGGTCGACGAGCCGGAGGACGCGGGCGGCGCCGACGCGGGCGTGATGCCCACGGAACTGCTGTGCGCCGCGCTCGCGAGCTGCTTCTGCATGGCGCTCGCGTTCACCGCCGGCAAGCGCGGCCGCGAGCTGCCCGGTCTGCGCGTCGTCGTCCGGAGCGTGCGTGCCGGGCGCGAGCTTCGCTATCGCCGCTTCGACATCGAGGCCCAGGCCGAGGTCCCCGGCGAAGAGCTCGCGGCGTTGATCGAGCCGGCGCGCCGCGTGTGCTGGGTCTCGAACACGCTTGCCCAGGGCGTGGAGCTGAGCTATGGTTCCACTTCGGTGGACGCTCGTACACAAAGGTAGACGGGTGCTCGAGAATCGCTCACAGCTGGAGCAGGTGCTCCGCGGGCGGCTCGGGGCCGCGTTCGCCCGCCACGCCTACGGGATGCGACGGTGGGTCGACTTGTTCGCGGTTCGGCTGCCCGAGATCCGGGATCCTCACTTGACCGAGCTGGTGGCCGCGATCGTTCACCAGAACGCGCGCCACGCGGTGCTGTTCCGCGAGCGCGCGGTCGCCCATGAACTCGACCCCGACCGCTACGAATGCCCTCCCGAGGGTGAAGCGACGTACGAGGGGATCCCTGAGGACCTCGACGAGACGCTCGCCTACGCGTTGGGCTCGCTCGAGCACTTCGCCGATCTCCTGGCCGTGTACGCCGAGGTCGCGCAGCTCCCGCGCGACGCGGAGGTGCTGGCCGAGGTGCGGGCCGAGAATGACCGCGCCATCGCGAAGCTGCGCGCGGCCGTCGGCCACTCGAGCAACGGCGCGGCGGCCACCGCGCACCAGTTGTATCGCGTGCGCGAACTCGTCGAGACGCCGCTCTATGTCAACCGCGGCTGACCGCGGGCACGCCGCGTCGTTCGCAGAGCTTCAGCGCGACCTGCCCGCCTTTTCGCCCCGAGCGTGGTACTTCCGCGCGCTCGCCGCGGCTTCGCGCGCGGGCACGGCGCTGAGCGAGGGCCTGCGAATCGGGCACGAGCACGGCTTCGATTCCGGGCCCTTCATGGCCCACGTCTACGCCGATCAACCGCGCGGGCGCACCGCGCTCGGACGCCTCCTCGACCGTCGGCTGCTCGCTCGCCGCACCTGTCAGGCGTTCCGCGAGATCCGCGGCCTGGCGACGGACGCGCTCGACGAGGCGGTGGCCGCTTGTCCCGCGGACGCGCCGCTGGTCGCCGATCTCGCCGCGGGGCCGGCTCCCTACCTGTTCGAGGTCCTGGCCTCGCACCCGCGCACACACGCGATCGTGGCGGACATCGATCCCGCCGCGCTGGCCCAGGCCCGCGCGCAGGCCGCCCGGCTCGGGTTGGTGGACCGGGTCACGTTCACCGAGGCGAGCGCGTTCGACCGCGCGGCGCTTCAGCGGATCAGTCCGCGCCCCGACGTCGTGGCCGAGCTCGGGCTTTACGGGATCTACCACGACGACGCGCTCATCGAGGGCCACTTCCGCGACCTGGCGGAGACGGTGGCTCCAGACCAGATCGTGTTCAACGTGCAGACGCACAATCCGGAGATCGAGTACATCGCGAGGGTGTGGCGCGATCATCGCGGCGAGCGCTGCGTGTGGCGCCTGCGGCCGGTCGAGTCGATCCTTCGATGGGCGGCAGCGGCCGGCTACGAGCCCGCCTCGATCCGCGCCGACTCCTTTGGGATCTACCGCGTGGGGCGTCTCGTCCGGGAGGGGACGACATGAGCGTCCTCACCTGGACCCAAGACCCCCCGCTTCTAGGCGTTCCGATGAGCGAGCGTCTGCGCCGCGTCCGTGCCAGCCACCACGGAATGTGGAACTACGTCACGTACCGCGACGCGATCGCGCTGCTCGACCTCGACCCCGACGCGATCTACCCGCACGGCGGCACCCGCCTCGATCCGTCCGCGTGGGTCGATCTCGGCTGGCTGACCTGCTTCTGCGGCCCTCCGGCCTCCGCGCTCGAGGCGATGCGCAGCGCCGCGACCGCGGAGTCGCTCAATCAGTACACCCCCGATCTGATCGAGCCGCTGCGCGACGCCGCCGCGACCGCGTTCGGACGAGCACGGGACGAGCGGTTCGAGGTGGTCGGCACCGAAGGCGCCCAGGCCGCGATCGCGCTCGCGCTGATGGCCTCGGTCGACCCGGGCGACGAGGTGATCGTCTCCGACCCGGGGTACTTCCATATCCCCTCCGCCGTCCTGGCCACGGGCGGCGTGCCGGTGGCGGTGCCGATCGGGCCGGCGACCGCCTTCCGCCTCGATCCCGACGACGTCCGCCGCGCGATCACTCCTCGCACGCGCGCGATCTGCATCGTCGATCCGGTCAATCCCTACGGGAGCGTGCAGACGCGGGACGAACTGGCCGCGCTCGCCGAGCTCGCCGACCGTCACGGCGCACTGCTCATCCACGACGTCACGCACGCTCCGCTCGCGCTCGATACCGACACGCCCTTTCTGTCCCTGCCGGCGATGGAGCTGACCGGCAACGCGGTCGCCGCGCTGTCGGTATCGCACTGCTACGGGATGGCCGGGGCGCGGATCGGGTTCCTCGGCGGGCCCGCGGGGTTCGTGCGCGGCTGCCTGCAGCTCAAGGCCGCGCTCACCCGGCTGAACACCAACCTGGTCTCACAGCACGGGGCGCTGGCCGCCCTCGCCGACCGCGACTACCTGGCGAGCGCGCAGCGGACGATCGTCGCGAACCTGGCGCACCTCGAGCAGACGCTCGCCGGGGTGCCCGGCGCCCGGCTAGCCGTCCGTCCCAAGCGCGGACTCGCGTGCGCGGTCGACGTGTCGGGCACCGGCGCGAGCGCACAGGAGCTGATGGTGGCCCTGTTCGCGAGGAGGGTCGCCGTGTACCCGGGCGACGGCCTCGGAGATAACGCCGCCGCCAACACGATCCGGCTGAACCTGTCGCGCCCCGACCCGCGGGCGATGGAGCACCTGCGCGACGTGCTCGCGGAAGCGGTGGCCGAGGCCGCGTCCGGTCGCTGGCGGGTTGCGGTGGTGTCGCTGCTCGGGCGCAAGGGAACCGAGCGGGCTCGGCGGCTGGCAGAGCAGATCAAGGAGCGCGCGTGCGGACATAGAGAGGAGAGCCTATGAGCGAGCGACTGATTGTGATCGGCGGCGGTGGCGCCGGAACGGCGGCGTCGACGACCGCCAAGCGAGCCAATCCCGACCTGCACGTGGCGGTGTTCAGCGAGTTTCCCGACATCGCCTACTCGCCGTGCGGGATCCCGTATGCCCACGGTCGCGAGATCCCCGAGTTCGAGAACCTGTTCCTGTCCACCGTCCAGCGGTATGTCGAGGAGGGGCTCGATATGCGGATGGAGACGACGGTCACCGACGTAGACCTGGCTCGGCGAACCGTCACCGCGCGCAACAAGCACGAGGGGTTCGACAAGCTGATCCTGTGCACGGGATTCCTGTGGGAGCAGCCTTCGGTCCCGGGCGCGAACCTCGAGGGACTTCACTACGTCAAGGACATCCGCCGCGCGATGGAGTTCGACAAGGAGATCGACTCGATGAAGCGCGCGGTCGTCATCGGCGGCATGTGGCTCGGCGTCGAGATGTCCGGCGCGCTGGCGCGGCGCGGGCTCGGA
>JAFASF010000099.1 GCA_019244745.1 Solirubrobacterales bacterium
CCGCGAACGTGACCGTGTAGGCGTTGACGACCCACTGGAGGTCCTGCTCGGTGAAGCCCAGCGCCCCGCGAATCTTGGGCAGCGCGACGTTGACGACCGAGACGTCGAGGATCACCATGAACTGCGCCAGGCACGAGAGCAGCAGGATCGCGGTGAGATGAGGACGTGCCCGGGGGCCGCTCTCGTTTCGGATGTCCGCTGGCGGTACGATGGTCATCGAACAGGCTATCAAGTTCGATGATCTTCGTACATTGGCATGGAGCTAGCAGGGATTGAGGCGACCCCGCGCGGCGCCGGGGAAGCCGTGTGGCACCCGGAACGCGACCAGATCGAGCTGACCGCAGTTTTGCACGCGCTCAGCGACCCGATGCGGCTGACGATCGTCTCGGAACTCGCGTCGGGCGAGCAGCGAACGTGCAAGAGCTTCGATCTGCCGGTGGTCAAGTCGACGTGCACGCATCACTTCAAGGTGCTGCGCGAGGCGGGCGTGATCCGGCAGCAGCTGCTCGGCACGACGCGCGTCAACACGCTCCGGCGCGAGGACCTCGAAGCGCGCTTTCCCGGGCTCGTGGACGCGGTGCTCCGCGGGGCGTGCCGTTAGCGGCGCGATCAATCCGCATCTGAGAAACCGCCCGGTGCTCGCAGGGGCTCCGCTCGGCACTGCCCGCGGGGTGGGAGTGCTCGTGCACGGTCGTGATCAGGGACCCGACGTGATGCTCGACGTGGCGGAGCGGCTCGGGCTGGGGGATGCGGTGGCGTATGTGCTGCCCGTGGCGGCGGGACGCTCGTGGTATCCCGGTCGCTATTACGAGCCGGTGGCCGATAACGAGCCGCACGTCACCTGGTCGCTCGAGTGCTTCGAGGCGGCGATCGAGGTCGCACGGTCGGGCGGCTTGCCCCTCGAGCGGGTCGTGGCGGCCGGCTTCTCGCAGGGTGCGTGTCTCGTCGCCGAGCTCGTGGCCCGCCGGCCTCGCCGGTTCGCGGGCGTCGCGGTGCTCACGGGGACGCTGCTCGGACCGGATGGCTCGGAGGTCCGCCCCGGGCGGGTCGATGGGCTGCCGATGTTCTTCGGGAGCGGCCGGTACGACGAATGGATCCGGCTCGAGCGGGCCGAGTCAACCGCTCGCGCGTTCCAGCGGGCCGGGGCAGAGGTTGTGTTCGAGACCTACGAGGACCCCGAGCACCATGTGACCGCTCAGGCGGTGTCGGGTGTGCGAAAGCTGTTCGAGCGGGCCTTGGCCAGGGATTAAGATGCGCCTGCATCGCAGACGAAAACAGGAGCGAGACATGCCGAACCCGGGTTTCATCCGCGGCACCCACCACCTGACGTTCTGTGTGGGCGGCGCCCAGGAGGACTATGACTTCCACGTCCGGCTCCTCGGTCTCAAGAGCGTCAAGAAGACCGTGCTGTTCGACGGTGAGATCCCGATCTACCACCTTTACTACGGCAACCGCGTCGGTGACGCCAGCACGCTGCTGACCGCATTTCCCTACCGACAGGCGGGCTGGATGGGCAAGCGCGGCACGAACCAGCTGAAGGTGCTGAACATGTCGGTACCGGTCGACTCGGTTGGCTTCTGGGCCGACCGACTGGACGAATTCGGAGTCGAGCACGAGCGCGGTGAGTTGTTCGGCACCGAGCGTCTTCATTTCCAGCATCCCTGCGGAATTCACTACTCGATCGTGGGCGATCCCGAGCCGGATTCCCGGGAGCCGTACGCGGGCCCGGGTGTTCCGGCCGAGCATGCGATCCGCGGCGCGTACGGCACGACGACATCGGTGCGCGAGCCAGAGCCGCAGGCGTTCTTCATCACCGAGGGCCTGGGGGGGAACCAGCTGCGCTCGGAGGGCAAGCACCACCAGTTCCAGGTCGGAGACGAACAGGGCCACGGCCGGATGCTCGAGCTCGTCGAGGAGCCCGAGCTCCCCCAGGGCACGTGGCATTTCGGTGAGGGGACGATCCACCACCACGCGCTCGACGCGGTGACGGCCGACAACCAGGCCGTGGTCAAGGACTGGATCGTCGGGCTCGGGTTCACCGATGTATCCGACGTCAAGGACCGCGGCTACTTCTTCTCGGTGTACATGCGCAGCCCGGGCGGGGCACTGATCGAGCTGGCCTACTCGACGCCCCAGGGGTTCCTGATCGACGAGGACGAGGACGAGCTCGGCACGCACATGTGCATCCCGCCGCACTGGGAGAACCGGCGCGCGGAGATCGCGCAGCTCGAGCCGATAGAGACGATCGAGACCGTCGTCAGTTAGCCGCGAGCGCACATCTCTTTGCCGATACGTGCGGGGTTCGTTTGCGCCGAGCGCCTGGGGGTAACCATCGGAGCTGTGAGTCTCGCGAAGGGAGGCAATGACGTGGCCACGACCGTTCCCCAGGCGGTATCGCCCCGAGCGCTTTCTTCGGCCCTCGCGGAGTTCACCGACGTGCTCGGCGAAGAGCGCGTCCTCATCTCCCCTACGGAGCTGCGCGAGTTCCGCGACCCCTTCCAACACGAGAGCTGGGACGACTACACGGGCTCCGCCGTCCTGGAACCCACCACGGTCGAGGAGATCCAGGAAGTTGTGCGGATCGCGAACCGTCACTGCGTCCCCCTGTGGACGCACGGGCAGGGCCGCAACAACGGTTACGGTGGGCCCGCCCCGCGCGTGAAGGGCTCGGTAATCGTGAGCCTGCGGAACATGAACCGCGTACTCGAGATCAACGAAGAATGCGCGTACGCGGTCGTCGAGCCGGGCGTGCGCTGGTTCGACCTCTACGAGGCGATCAAGGCGGGCGGCCACCAGCTGATGCTCTCGGTCGCCGACGTCGGATGGGGCAGCGTGGTCGGGAACACGCTCGACCATGGGATTACCTACCTCCCGTACGGCGTGGACATGGGCATGCAGTGCGGGATGGAGGTGGTGCTCGCGAATGGTGAGGTGCTGCGGACCGGAATGGGTGCGATGCCCGGCAACCGGGCATGGCACGTCTACAAGCGCGGCCTCGGCCCGACCCCCGATCAGCTCTTCATGCAGTCGAATTTCGGAATCGTCACCAAGATGGGCGTCTGGCTGATGCCCTACCCAGAGGTGTACATGCCGCTGTGGCTGCGGGTGTGGCGGGACGACGACCTGGCGGCGGTGGCCGACACGCTGCGCCGGCTGATGCTCGACGACACGATCCGCATGGTCCCGCAGATCATGAACACACTCCTGCTCGGATCGGTGATGACCAACCGCGCGGACTGGTGGCAGGGCGAGGGTCCGATTCCCGAGGCGGTCATCGACAAGATGGGGCGCGAGCTCGAGATCGGGCGCTGGATCATGCGCTTCGCTCTATATGGCGACGACGCGGTCGTCGACCATCGCTTCGCCAAGATCAAATCGGCGTTCGAGCGGATCCCCGGAGCCGAGGTGTGGGGAGCGAAGTGCGCCCCGGAGGACGTCCCTTCGCTCGAGCATCCGGTCGAGCGGGTCCAGGGCGGCGTGCCCAATCTCGATCTCAATCAGATGACGGCCTGGTACGGCGGCGAAGAGGGCGGGCACATCGGCTTCTCGCCCGTCGCTCCGCTGACCGGCGCCGACGCCGTACGCCTGCGCGATCTGCTGCGCGGCATGGTCAACGACGCCGGCCTCGACTACATCGTGGCGCTGATCCCGATCAACGCTCGGAGCTTCGTGCACGTCACGCTGATCATCTTCGACACCAAGAACGAGCCGCAGACCCGTGCGGCCTACGACGTCGCGAAGCGCCTGGTCCGTGACGCGGCGAAGCTCGGCTACGGCGAGTACCGCGCCCATCTCGACTTCATGGACCTCGCCCAGGAGCAGTACTCGTTCGGCGATCACGCCTACCGCCGGTTCTGCGAGCGGATCAAGGACGCGCTCGATCCGAACGGGATCCTTGCGCCCGGCAAACAGGGAATCTGGCCACGGGGGATGCGCTCGCCACGCAACGGGCACTGAGGAGGTCGGCGCAGCCGCGCGCCGGCCGCACCCGGAGTCTCCGGCTAGTCCGCGAACACCGGCGCGATGTCGATATAGATCCGGTAGTCGGCGATCAGGTCCTCGTCATTGGTGCGGTAGATCGTCACGGCGGGAACTGTCACCTGACGCCCATCCTTGCGCGTGTACGTGACGTTCGACTCGACGATCGTGGCGGTGCTGGTCTCCCACTGCTCGACGATCTGGTGGCTGACGCCGGCGATCGTGTCGTAGAACGCGGCGAGCGCATCCCGGCACGCCTGTCGCCCCCGCACGGGCTCCGCGTTGCCGAAGCGCATGACCACGTCCTCGGCCAGATACTCCGACCAGGCGTCCGCGTCCATCCGGTCGATGTCGGCGAACAGGTTC
Organism: Solirubrobacterales bacterium; assembly: GCA_019244745.1. GTDB lineage: Bacteria > Actinomycetota > Thermoleophilia > Solirubrobacterales > Solirubrobacteraceae > Palsa-465. The sequence goes on from JAFASF010000099.1 coordinate 4,345, forward strand.
GTTCTCGTCGTGCTCATCGATTCCTCCGCTCCTCGGGGTTGCCGGCGCTGGACTGAAAGCCTGACATCTGCACGGGCCCATCGGAGCACGCCGTTGCGCGGAGGGGCCACTCGGGACTGAGCCTGCCTTGCGCCACCGGGCCCTGATTTGATCAACTATTGAGGTGGCTGGGCGCGGGCTAGAACGATGACCCTGACGCTCGAGATCGAGCGCCGGCCCCTCGGTCGCTCGACCCTCACCACCCCGCGCGTCGCGCTCGGCTGCGGCAACTTCGGGGGTATTGGATCTGCGCCGGCGTTCTTCGGCCAGGGGCTCTCGGAGGACCAGGCACTCGAGTTGATGGATTCGGCGTGGGAGCTCGGCATCACGCATTTCGACACCGCGGACGCGTATGGCGGCGGCCGGAGCGAGCGGGCAATCGGCACCTGGATCCAGTCGAGGGGCGTGCGACCGACGATCACGACCAAGACGTACAACCCAGTCAGCGAGGGCGCCGACCAGGGGCTGGCGCCGGCGCGGATCGCCCGGCAGCTGCGATCGAGCCTCGAGCGTCTCGGGGTCGAGCACGTAGAGCTGTACCTCGCCCACGAGTACGACCCGGACGTCCCGCTGGCCGAGACGCTCGGCGCTTTCGAGGCGCTCTCGCGCGAGGGGCGCATCGGCGCATACGGGGTCAGCAACTTCGATGCCGAGCAGCTCGAGGCCGCGCTCGCCGCCGGCGACCCGGAGGCGATTCAAAACGCCCACTCGCTGCTTGGGCGAAGCGAAGAGGCGGACGTGTTGGCCCTGTGCTCCCGCCGCCAGATCGCCTACCTTGCCTTCAGCCCCCTCGCCGGCGGCTGGCTCACCGGCAAGTACCGCCGGGACGAGGCGTTTCCTCCAGGATCGAGGATGACCCAGCGGCCCGAGCCCTACCAGTCGCTGGTCAACGATCGCACGTTCGACGCGCTCGAGCGGTTGGGCGAGTTCGCCCGCGAGCGCGGCATGTCGATCGCCGGCGCGGCGCTGGCGTGGCTGCTCGCGGACGACCGCGTCACCCAGATCGTCGTCGGGCCGGGCCGACCGGCTCACCTCGACCCGGTGCGCGAGGCGCTCGGGCAGCCTCTGACTCCGGAAGAGCGAGTCCACGTCGAGTCCCTTCTCTAGCGATCGCGCGATGCGAGTGCTGATCCTCAACCACGACGACGTCATCGCTTCGCTGCCGCCCGCGACGTGCGCCGAGGGGATGGCGTCGATCCTTGCCGCCCATGCGCGCGGCGAGGCCTACATGCCGCTGCGATCGATGATGATGCCGCCGGCGGCCGCCGGCTTCATGGGGCTGATGCCCGCGTGGCGCGATGGCCGCTACGGCCACCGCGCCGCGTTCGCGCTGAAGGCGATCTGTGTCATGCCCGCCAACCCGGCGCGCGGACTCGATGCCCACCAGGGGACCGTGACGCTGTTCGACGGCGATACCGGCGTGCCGACGGCGATACTCGATGCTTCAGCGATCACCGCGATCCGCACGGCCGCGGTCACCGCGGTCGCGACGCGCCTCCTCGCCCGCCCGGGCGCGAGCGTGCTGGCGATCATCGGCGCCGGTGTTCAGGCCAGGACGCACATCGATGCGCTGCTGCGCGTGCGCGGCTTCGAATCGGTGCGGGTCTATGCCCCCACCGAGGCGCACGCCCGCGCTGTAGTCGAAGACGCGGCGGCCGCGCGACCCGCCGGCATCGAGTTCCGCGTCTGTGAGAGCGCACAGGATGTCGTCCGAGGCGCCGACGTGGTCGTGACAGCGACCAGCTCGCGCGAGCCGGTGCTCGAGCGCGAGTGGGTCGGCGCCGGCGCCCACATCAACGCCGTCGGTGCGAGCACGCCGGCGGCCCGTGAGCTGGACACCGACACGGTGGCCGCGAGCGCGCTGTTCTGCGACAGCCGCGAATCGCTTCGAAACGAGGCCGGCGAGTTCCAGCTTGCCGTGCGCGAGGGCAAGATCGCCGGCGACGACCACATCCGCGCCGAGCTGGGCGAGGTGCTCGCCGGGCTGTTGCCAGGCCGCCAGGACGACGCGGAGCTGACCGTGTTCCGCTCGCTGGGGCTGGCGGTAGAGGATCTGGCCGCCGCCGAGGAGGCGGTCACGGCTGCCCGCGGCCGGGGGCTCGGCCGCGAGATCGAGCTGTGACCGGGCTAACCCTGATGGAAATCGAGGCCGCGCGCGCGCGGATTGCCGACGTCGCCGTACGAACCCCGCTGGTGCGGCTCGCGCTCCAGGACGCGCCGGCGGAGATCTACCTGAAGCTCGAGTCCTTGCAGCCGATCAACTCGTTCAAGATCCGCGGCGCGGCGAACGCGATCCGCGCCGCCGCCCCCGGGGACCGCTCGGGCGGGCTCGTCACCGCCAGCGCCGGCAACATGGCGCAAGGCGTCGCCTGGGTCGCACGGGAGCTTGGCCTGCGGGCCACGATCGCGGTCCCCGAGCACGCCCCCGAGGCGAAGCTGGCGGCGATCCAGCGCCTGGGAGGCCAGGTCGTAAAGCTGCCCTACGACGAGTGGTGGAACGCGATCGTGACCAGCCGTGTCGAGGGGATCGACGGCCTGTTCGTCCATCCGGTGCAGGACGAGGGCGTGATGGCGGGCAACGGGACGATCGGGCTCGAGATCATCGAAGACCTGCCCACTCCCGATGCGGTCGTGATCCCGTTCGGCGGCGGCGGACTCACGGTCGGGATCGCGAGCGCGATCCGCGCGCTGCGCCCGCGGACGAAGATCTACACCGCCGAACCCGAGACCGGCGCGGCGCTGACCGCGGCCCTCGGCGCCGGCGGCCCCACCGACGTCGACTACCGCCCATCGTTTGTCGACGGCGCTGGAAGCCGACGCGTGCTCGACGCCATGTGGCCCCGCGTCTCACCGCTGGTCGACGGCGCGTTCCCGGTGCCAATCGCGGACGCGGCCGCCGCGGTGCGGACGCTCGCCGAACGAGTTCGGGTCATCGCGGAGGGCGCCGGCGCACTGGCTCTGGCCGTCGCACTCGCGGGGCACGCCGGGTCGGGGAAGGTGGTGTGCATCGTGTCGGGTGGCAACATCAACTCGACCAAGCTGGCTGAGATCCTCGAGGGAGGTGCGGGATGATGCGCGTGGCAGAGATTCGCGAGGGAGGCACGGGATGAGGGATGTCTGACACCTCGAACGGCGACCTGAGCCAGCCCGTCCTGCCCGGACGCGGCGCGAGCGACTACGAGCGGTATCTGCGCACCGACGAGCTGCTGTCGTTGCAGAAGACCCCCGAGGAGCGCGTCCATCATGACGAGCTCCTGTTCCAAACCGTCCACCAGTCCTCGGAGCTGTGGCTGAAGTTCGCCACCACCGAGGTGGACGAGGCGGCCTCGAACCTCGAGCAGGGCCAGGCGGCGCCGGCACTCCGGCTCCTGCGTCGTGCCGTACTGAGCCTCCAGTACGTCACCAACCAAATCGAGATGCTCAACCAGATGGACCCGTGGGAGTACCACCAGATCCGCGTCGTCCTCGGTCACGGCAGCGGTTTCGACTCACCCGGCTTCCGGCGCGTGCCGCACGTGACACAGCGAGTGTGGAAGGCGTTCGACCGCCTGCTCGCCGACGCTGGGCTCGAGCTCACCGAGCTCTATCAGCGGGGTCGCGAGCACGAGGAGCTCTACCAGCTGGCCGAGCTCCTGACCGAGTGGGATGAGCGCATCTGGGTGTGGCGCTTTCGCCACTACACGATCGTCGCGAGAGCGCTGGGCGAACAGACCGTCGGCACGCAGGGCACTCCGGTCCAGGTGCTGGGCAAGCTGATCGCGCAGAGGCAGTTGCCGAAGCTGTGGGAGACCCGGAGCCGGCTGGTCGAGCTGTTCGATGCCGAGCGGGGCGGCGAATAGCGCCCGCGGGGCCTTCGCGGACGGTCAGGCCGGAATCGTCGGCTGCGCCAGCGCGGCGCGGATATCGGCGCCCACTTGTGCAACCGCCTCGTCCCCGCGCTCGAGCAGGTTCACGAGCGTGAAGAAGGCGTGGATCATGTCGTCGTAGTGGCGGTGGGTGAGCGGCACGCCGGCGGCCCGCAGGCGCTCCGCGTAGGCGATCCCCTCGTCGCGAAGCGGGTCGTATCCCGCGGTCAGAACAATGGCCGGCGGCAGGCCGGAGAGATCGCGCGCTCGTAACGGCGACGCCTCCGGATCCGCGCGGCGCGCGGGATCGGCGATGTAGAGATCCCAGAACCACTTCATCTCATCGGTGGTCAGGAACGTCTCCGGAGGGCTGCCGTGCTCCGCGTAGGACGCGGTCGTGAACACATGGTCGGTGACCGGATAGACAAGTACCTGCAGCACCAGCGGAGGACCGCCACGATCGCGAGCGCGCAGGGCGAGCACCGCCGCCATGTTCCCGCCGGCGCTGTCGCCGCCGAGGATCAATGGCCGGCCGCCGCATGTCTGGTCGACCCATTGCAGCGCGTCCCATGAATCCTCGAGCGGCGCCGGGAAGGGGTGCTCCGGCGCGCGACGGTAGTCGAAGGCAATCACCTGGCAGCCGGACTCGAGCGCCAGCCGCCGGCACATCGCGTCGTGGCTCTCGAGGTCGCAGATCACCCAGCCGCCCCCGTGGACCCAGAGAATCGTGGCCGCTGGGTCCCCCGGGGAGTAGCGCCGCGCAGCCATGTCCCCGGCCCTCGTGGGCAGCGCGAACTCCTCGACGTGCGCGACTTCCGGTCCCGGACCGACCAGTTCGATCAATGGCGCCGCCTGGAGGCGCGCATCGGCCGGGCTGAGCTCGTTGAGCGGCGGAAGACCTGACTCCTCCACTTGGACGAGCAGTGCACGCGCTTGAGGATGCAAACCCATCGTCGGCCCTCCGCTCGAGATCCGCCGGCGGAATCCTAAGGGCTCTTATCCCAGGCCGCTCGGCGGCGCCACCGGCCGCGTGTGGGCGGGGCACCACGGATTGGCGGGGACCTGCGCGCACGGGTTCGGCATCGTGGGCAGGCCGGCCGGGAGTGGATGCATGATCACCTCGGTGCGCCTGGGGTACTGACCGGTTGGGCACGGCGGCGCCTGTCCCGGAACCAGTGAGGTCTGGGAATCGCACAGGACCTCACCGAGGAAAGGCGGGTTGGTATTCGCGGCGGCGCTCGAGCCGTTGCAGGTGGGGTGGGTGTGCTCGAGGGCGGCGGGACTCGTGCTCGCGCCGGCGCCGCTGGGATCCACGTTGCCCCGGAAGCAGTTGGTCGGATGGCCGCCTTCGAAGTTGAGCGTGGCGATGTCGCCGTTGGAGGGATGGCCAAAAGAGCCGTTGTCGGCAAAGGTGTTGCTGAGCACCGCGACTCCGAACGGGTCAAACAGGCAGCTACCCGGCCCGAGTGCGCCCACGGTCCCGCCGGTGCAAGGCGGCCCGCTGTCGAGGTAGGGCAGCACGATGATCCCCCAGGCGTCGTTGCGCACGAAGCGGTTGCGCACGATCGTGTCGTTGCGCCCGCCCGAGACCGACATTCCAGTGCCCACCGGCCCCGCGGCGGCGGAGCCCGCGGACGGCACGTTCGGGTTGTTGTTGTCGTGGACGTAGTTGTCCATGAAAACCCAGCACGACTGGGTGTGCGTGATCGGGCTCACCTTGCCGTTCGGGCACGCTCCGTTCTGCGGCGGGGGATAGTCGGCGTTCTGCGAGTTGGTGTCGAGGCCGTCCTCGTTGCGGTCAAACTCGGAGTTCTTGATCACCAGGTACCCGCCGGAGTTCGTGCCGGAATATCCGAGCGCGTTGAACTCCGAGTGCGCTTGATCGATCGTCTGGTCGCAGACCTGGCGGCACGCGCCGATGTAGTAGCCCGAATCATTGAAGTTGCTCGCGTACGTCTGACTCCAGGTCCCACCGCTCCAGTTGCTGGAGAACAGTCCGTACTGGGCCGCGGTCGACTCGCTCTCGTAGAAGTGCTCGTCGTGTTCAGGTAGGAGCCGTAGAACCCCCAACCGCCGACCCTTCCACTGTCGGCGCCTCCGTTCCACCAGATCTCGTTGCCGGTCTGGCCATCGCCGCCCGTGCCCCCGAGGAAGTTGCAGGCGGTCAAGTTCTGCACCCATACGTTGTCGGCCTTCCAGACCATGATGCCGTTGAGCCCCGTCGGCCCGCGCGAGGTATCGGGGCCGAAGTTCTGATCGGCCGCCTTGGGGCTGCACCGGGACGAGCCGGGCTTGGTGCCGTCGACCACGACCGTGTCGCGATTCATGCCGCGGAGGTGCAGGCCGGGCTTGGTGATCAGGACGGCAGCGGGAAACTTCGATCCGCCCTTCGGGTGGTGGGCCGAGGTTGTCTTGTAGTCGCCGGGGGCGACTAGGATCCAGTCTCCGGGTGAAGCGGCGTCAACGGCCGCCTGGATCGTCCGGAACTGCCCCCGAATTCCCCTGAGGGTCCCTACCCGCCACACCCGTGCGTCGGCCGCCTGCGCCCACGCGATAAGCGATCCGCAAACGGCGAGCAGCAGGACCACGACGCGCTTGAACATGGCTACTGGCTGGGCCGCAGCCGGAGCAGCGCCGCCACCAGCCGGTCGACCTCCTCCTCCGTGTTGTAGTGGATGAACCCTAGCCGCACGGCCTCGCGCTCGTACCCCAGTCGCCTGTACAAGCCGAGCGAATACCAGGAGTCGTGCGCCCACACTCCCATCCGCTGAGCGGCCAGGCGCAACGCGACCTCGGAGGCCTCGACCCCGTCCACGTTGATCAGGAATGTGGGCACGCGGCCTTCCATGCCCCGAAGGCCATACAAGCTCACACCTCCGGGGGCGATTCCGTCGAGAAACCGCTGACCGAGCGCCCGCTCGTAGGGACGTATCACGTCGAAGCCGCCTATCGAGTCGAGGTACTCAAACGTCGCGTTCACGCCGGCCAGTAGCTCGAACGGGGGGGTGCCGGTGGCGAACCGGCGGCCGAGCGGATCCATCGGCGCCGGACGCGCCTTGTAGGGACGCCAGGTCTCGAGCACCGCCGCACGACCGTACGCCATCCCGAGGTGCGGTCCACAGAATTTGTACGGGGAGCAGATCAGGACGTCGGCGTCGATTTCGCGCACGTTGATCGGCTCGTGCGCCGCGTAATGGACGGCGTCCACCCAGGCCAGGGCGCCGACCGAATGCGCCATGCGGGAGACGCGCGCGGCGTCGACGACAGTCCCGATGGCATTCGACGCCCACGCAAACGCCACCACCCGCGTCCGGGGACTGAGCTTAGCTTCCAGGTCCTGGTAGTCAAAGCTGGTGTCCTCGCGCAGCTCGATGTGCTTGACCACGAGGTCCTTGTCGCGCGCGAGCTCGAGCCAGGGCGCCACCCCGCCATCGTGGTCCAGCGAGGAGACGAGGATCTCATCGCCGGCGGAGAACCCCCGTGCCACGGTCCGAGATAGGGCGAAGTTCAGGGTCGTCATGTTGGCGCCGAAGATCACCTCCCGCGGCTCGCAACCCATGAAGCGTGCGGCCTTCGCCTCGGCCTCTTCGAGGATGGCCTTGACGCGGTGACTCGTCTCGTACACCGCCCCGAGGTTCGCGCTCGCCTCGCGCATGGCCCGCGCGACCGCCTCGCCGACCTCGTCCGGAACCTGCGATCCGCCCGGAGAATCGAAGAACGCAAAGCCCGTCTGCAAGGACGCGAAGCGTTTGCGCGCTCCCTCGAGCGGGGTGGTCTCACTCAGCGTTTGCGCCATCCGCAGCTCCTTCCTCGGGTCCCGTGAGCGGGTCGCGTACCTAACCAAATCAAAAGGTGCGGCGCCTTGCCATCGCCTCGGCAGATTGATTTGATCAAAAGTACAGGATCGAAAGGTTTCATCTCGCGGGCACCGGACAGGAGGAGATAGCACTTGAGCGTGCGGGTTACGCGCAGATCGCAAGCCAGTTGGCGCGGCACGGTGGGGGATGGCGGCGGCCGGATAGGACTGGGCAGCGGGGCCTACGAAGGGCCGTTCTCGCTGAAGGCGCGGGTCGAAGATGTGGAGCGGGCGACGAACCCAGAGGAGCTGATCGCCGCTGCCGAGGCAGGCTGCTTCACGATGTCGCTGGCGAACATCCTGAGCGAGGCCGGGCACCCCCCCGACGACCTTCAGACGACCGCGAGCGTCCGCCTCGAGCAGCTCGAGAGCGGGTTCGCGATCACGCGCATCGAGCTCAAGACGACCGGCCGGGTATCGGGCGTCGATCCCGACGAGTTCGGCGCCTTCGCCGAGCGGGCAAAGGCGACCTGCCCGGTGTCCCGGGCGCTGGCCGGCACGGAAATCGTCCTGGAGGCGGTGCTTGCAGGAGATTCTTAAGTTCCGCGCGCGCCGGCAGGGAGTTGACCGGTGCAAGCCGAATGTGCGAGGGTGGCGCGACGCTCGTAGGCCGCGCCAGCACGGACCGCGAACGCCGCGCCAGCACGGACCGCCACGGGATCGAATGCAGTACTCCGAGAACATCGATATGCGGCCATGTCGCCCCTGACCGTCAACGCGCGGGTCATCCAGGCGCCACCGATGTCCCCGGCCGGCGACCGATCGAGCGGCTTGACGTGGCGCGAGCATCAGACCCTAGGGCCCGAGACGGGGTTCGAGGCGCTCGAGCAGACGCTGATCGAGTGCGTTCCGGGTAGTTCGGGCGCGCGCGCGACGGAGGACGCCGAAGAGGTTCTGTTCGTGCTCGAGGGCGCCGGCACGCTTACGGCGGGAGGGACGGCGTACGCGCTCGAGCCGGAGACCGGGGCTTCGCTCGCGCCGCACCAGTCCTACCAGGTGCGCAACGACTCACGGCAGACGCTGCGGATCGTCGCCGTACGGGTCCCGAATGCCCACCTGCCGGCCGGCGACGAACTCCTGGGTCCCGACGGCGCCAAAACCGCCGTGGTCGTGCGGCGCCTCGCCGACCAACAGGCGCAAGGCGCGACCGCGGCCCGCGAGTACCGGATCGTCGGCGACCCGCGCACCGGGCTGTGCTCGGCCACCCACTTCGTCGGCTACATCCCGGCCGCGCGCGCGCCCGATCATTTCCACACCTACGACGAGGTCATCTACGTCCTCGAGGGAGAGGGCGTGTTCCACGCGCACGGCAGCGAGTGGCCGCTCACTTCTGGCTCGTGCATCCAGCTTCCTGCCCGCACCGTTCACTGCCTCGAGAACACCGGCGGCCAGGTCATGCGAGTCGCCGGCGTCTTCCGCCCGGCCGGCTCCCCGGCCGCGGCGTATTACCCGGATGGCACGCCGGCGCATCCAGACGCCCCGCCCATGGAGGCGTCGCCAGCAACAGCAACACAATGAGGAGGAGGAGGTCATACATGAAAGGCCGAACGTTCTTAGCTTTAACGGCGCTGATCGCGGGGATTGCGGCCGGCTGCGGAAGCAGCAAGAGCAGCAGCACCGCCACCAGCGCCGCCAGCGGGACCACGTCGAGCGCCGCGGCCGGCGGCACGACCAACAGCAAGTGCGCGGTGTCGATCGGCGTCGAGGCTCCACTTACGGGGATGGTGGCGGTGCTCGGCCAGGAGCAGCTGGCATTTGCCCAGCTCGCCGTGAAGATGGACAACCAGGCCAACGGGACCAATATCTCGCTTGCGCAGGGGGACACCATGCTCATGCCCGCGCAGGCGACGACCGTCACCCAGCAGTTCATCTCCAACGCAAAGGTCGTCGGGGTCGTCGGGCCAGCCGGTAGCCAGGAGGTTGAGGCGGTTGGGCCGCTGATGACCCGTGCCGGAATGCCATTCATCACTGGCTCAGCGACGAACACGACGCTGACGAGCGGCAAGAACCCGACGTTCTTCCGTGTGGTTTCAAGAGACGACGTGCAGGGGCCGGAGGACGCGCACTACGTCGTCAACCACCTGCATCCGAAGGCCTTGATGATCGTCGACGATCAGGAGGCGTATTCCACCGGCCTGGTCAGCTCGATGGTGCCGGTCTTCAAGTCGGCCGGTATCGCGGTCGACCACGAGTCGGTCAGTCAGAAAGTGACCGATTTCTCGGCGCTGGTCGCCAAGGTCAACGCGAACACGACGGTCGTGGTCCTTCCGTGGCAGGTAGCTGCCAACGCGCAGCAATTCGGCAAGAACCTCGCCGAGCAGCACAAAAAGGTCGTGATCTTCGGAACCGACGGCCTTTTCTCGCCGGGAACGTTCACGATCAACGGGTCGTACGTGTCGTCGTTCGGACCCGACATCACGGCGATCCCGTCAGACGCGTCGCTGGTGGCGGCCGCGAAGGCCGCATACCCGAAGTTCGGCACGTTTGGCCCGCCGGTCTATGCCGCCACGCATGTTGTCGACGAGGCGATCGCCTCGGTGTGCAAGTCGGGGCAGACCCCGACGCGCTCAAATGTGCTGGCCGCGATCAAGGCCACCAATCAGCCAACCTCGATCCTGGGCCAGCCGATCAAGTTCGACGCCCACGGTGATCTCGTCGGCGCCAAGTGGTTCCTGTTCAAGATCAACCCACAAGGCAAGTACACGCTGGTCACCAACAGTTGATCAGCTGACGCGATGGTCGCCGGCGGTGGGCGCGTCAGTGCGCCCACCGCCGCGTGACGTTAGGGTTGCGCACACCCGCGGCTTATGCATTTCTTCATCCAGGAACTGGTGAACGGCCTGACTCAGGGGAGCCTGTATGCGCTGATTGCGCTTGGCTACTCGATGGTCTATGGCGTCCTCAAGCTACTCAACTTCGCCCACGGCGACCTCTACATGGTCGGGGCCTTCATCGGCTACTTCGTCATCCAGTGGTTCGGCGGGCCCATGGCGCTGAGCGTTCCGGTACCCCTCGTCCTGCTGGTCATGTTCGTGCTAGCCGGTGGGGGCGTCGGGATGCTTGGGGTCGCGATCGAGCGCTTTGCGTACCGTCCGCTACGCGATGCGCCGCGGATTGCCCCGCTGATCACGGCGCTGGGCGTCGCGTTCTTGTTGGAGAACACGATGCTGCTGCTGTTTGGTGCGTCCTATCGGGACTACAACACCTCAGCTTTCATCTCGTTCTCCACGGGGATCCACATCGGGCCGCTCAACGTCGACATCGTTCGAATCATGGTGATCGTCCTGAGCATCGTGTTGATGTTCGCCCTGACCGTGATCGTCAATCGGACGAAGCTAGGCAGGCAAATGCGCGCGGTCGCGTCCGACCGCGAGGCTGCGGAGATGCTCGGAATCAACGTTGACTACACGATCGCGGCGACGTTCTTCCTCGGATCGGCGCTGGCCGGGATCGCCGGCGTGATGGCCGGGCTGGTGTTCAACCAGATCTACACGTTGATGGGGTTTGTGGCCGGCTTGAAGGCATTCACGGCGGCGGTCGTCGGTGGGATCGGATCGATCCCTGGGGCGATGCTCGGCGGAATGCTGATCGGCATCGCCGAATCATTCGTCACGGGGTACATCTCATCGACCTATACGAACCTGATCGTGTTCGGGATCCTGATCGCGGTGATGCTCGCGCGCCCCACCGGGCTGCTCGGGCGCGTGCCGCTGCAGAAGGTGTGAGGTGAGCGTAGAGCCGAAGGATCCCTCGATCGGAGTCGACGAGTGGGTAGCACGCAGCGCCCAGCGAGCAGAGTACGCGCCCGGCTGGCGCGGGCAAGCGCAGCGGCGGTGGGAGCGAATTGGGTGGTGGCCGCGGCTTGGCATCGCCGCGCTCGCGGGCGCCGCTGTGCCGCTCCTGACAGTGAACGACTTCCAGCTTCAGATCGGCATCAACGCGTTGCTGCTGGCGTTGCTCGCGCTCGGGCTGAACATCTCAGTTGGCTGGGCGGGACTGCTGGATCTCGGCTTCATCGCGTTCTACGGATTCGGCGCTTATGGGTTCGCGCTGTTGTCCTCAAACCAATTGAGCACAAGCGGCGTTCACCTCCCTGCTTACGCATCGGTTCCGATCGTGATGGTCGGCGCTGCCTGTCTGGGTTTGATGGTGGGGCTGCCGTCGAGGCGACTGATCGGTGATTACTTGGCGATCATCACGCTGTTCTTCGGAGAGGCGTTCGTCGAGTTCACCAACAACGTCGCAACGAACAAGCTGGGAGGGCCGAACGGTATCGTCGCGATTGACCCTTACAAGGCCTTCGGCGCGCAGATTACGACCAACAAGGGCTACTTCTATTTGCTCCTGATCCTGCTCGTGCTGACGATGGCCGCGCTTCACCTGCTCGATACATCGCGCACCGGGCGGGCCTGGCGGGCGGTGCGCGAGGATCCGCTCGCCGCGGAGATGATGACAATCCCCGTCAACCGCGTGAAGCTGATGGCGTTCAGCTTCGGCGCGGTCGTCGCGGCGCTCGCGGGCACGGTGTTCGCCGCCCAGCAGATCAGCGTCTTCCCAACCGATTTCGACACCACGTTCCTGATCCTGATCTACGCGGCGCTGATCCTCGGCGGCGCAGGCAGCATCGGGGGCGCGGTGCTCGGCGGGCTCATCCTCTCGGTTACGCTCGATGGCTTCTTGCGTAGCCCGACTCAGTCGGGATATCTGTTCTACGGCGTGATCTTGCTCACACTGATCGTCAAGCTCCGGCCGTGGTGGCGCCTGATAGCGGTGGTGGCGGGGACTGCTGTATTCGGTCTCGTTGTACACGCGATCGTGCACGCCGTTTCCGCGAGCGCCGTTGCGGGTGGCCCCCAGTCGAGCGGCTGGATTGCGGATCTGGTCCGCAATTGGGTGGTTGTGCCGCGTAATCCGGCGGCCGCCGGCAACGTCGGATTCGTGCTGCTGCTCGGGCTTCTGATCGCCCTCGTGCAGGTCCGCGGTCGCTGGCGGACGGTGCTGCTGGTGCCGACGCTGTACCTCTCGGTGTGCGTCTGGGAAGGACGGCTCGTAACGGTGCCCGCTATCACGCGCCAGATACTGATCGGCGCAATCCTGATCGTGATGATGAATGCACGACCGCAGGGGTTGCTCGGTTCTCGCCGGGTGGAGGTGGTGTAGTGTCGCTGTTGGAGCTGGACCGGGTATCCCTCTCGTTCGGGGGCCTGCGGGCTTTGAGCGAGCTCGAGCTGCACGTTGACCAGCGCGAGATCGTGAGCTTGATCGGCCCGAATGGTGCCGGAAAGACGACGGTCTTCAACGTCCTCACCGGTGTCTATGACCCCACCGACGGCGATATTCGCTTCGCCGGCGAGAGCATCGCCCACAAGGCTTCTCACCAGGTCACCCGCCGAGGAATGGCACGTACGTTCCAGAGCCTCCGGCTGTTTCTCAACATGTCGGTCATTGAGAACGTAATGGCAGCGACCTACGGCGGCACCAAGGCGATGCCGTGGGAGTCGATCCTGCGCTTCCCGCGCGCCCGCCGCGAGGAGCGCGAAGTGCGCGAGCTGGCCGAGGAGGCGCTGTCGTTCTTCGGCCAGCGCCTCGCCGGCTACCGCTGGGACCAGCCTGCCTACTCGCTGTCGTACGCCAACCGCCGCCGCCTCGAGATCGCGCGCGCACTGGCGACCAAGCCACAACTGCTGCTTCTCGACGAGCCGGCCGCGGGGATGAACCCGAGCGAGACGCACGAGATCACCGAATTGATCGGCCGCCTGCGGGACGAGCGCGAGGTGGGAATCCTGGTGATCGAGCACGACATGCACGTGGTCGAGGGCGTCTCTGACCGGGTGGTCGCGCTTGACCACGGTGTGAAGATCGCCGAGGGCAGTTTCGACGAGGTCGCCAACCACCCCAGCGTGGTCGAGGCGTATCTGGGTCGCGATCCCGAGGCGCTGGCGGAGGCCTGATGAACGCCGCCGATGGACAGCTCGCCAAGCCGCTGCTCTCACTCGACAAGGTCACGACCTACTACGCCCAGATGCGCATCCTCGAGGGAATCTCGCTCCAGGTTGGCGCCGGCGAGCTCGTGTGCCTGCTCGGCGGCAACGCCTCAGGCAAGTCGACCACCCTGAAGACGATCCTGGGCCTGGTGCGCCCCCGGGCGGGGAGGGTCCTGTTCGCCGGCGAGGACGTCACCGCCTGGCCGGTCCCGCAGCGGATCGCCAACGGGGTCGCGATCGTTCCCGAGAACCGGCGCCTGTTCGGAACGATGACGGTGCGCGAGAACCTCGAGCTGGGCGCCGTGCTGCGGGACGCCGGCACGTACGACGCTGACTTCGAGCGGGTGTACACGCTGTTCCCGCGCCTGCACGAGCGCCGCGACCAGCTCGCCGGCACCCTGTCGGGCGGCGAGCAGCAGATGGTCGCCATGGGGCGCGCGCTGATGTCGCGCCCTCGGCTGCTGCTGATGGACGAACCCTCGATGGGCCTCTCTCCGGCGCTCGTCCAGCAGAACTTCCGCATCATCAAAGAAGTGCACGAATCGGGCGTCGCCGTGCTGATGGTCGAGCAGAACGCGACGATGGCGCTGTCGATCGCCGACCGCGGGTACGTGCTCTCGACCGGCGAGATCGTGCTGTCTGGCTCGGCCGCCGAGCTGCTGCGAAGCGAGGATCTGAAGCGCGCGTATCTGGGACGGTGATTCGTGTGGGCGCCCCGCGTGGGCGCCCACCTCAGGTTCCGTGTCCCTACGGGATCCGGAGCGACGCGGCACGCCACGAGGCGCAGTGGGCCGGCGGGCCGCTACTATGCCGCCCACGGCCGGTCCCCGAGCAGGGATGACAGAGAGGAGACCGAGGTGAGGAGCTGGATGAGGTGCGCGCGCACTCGCGCGCCGGTGGGCATCGTCGTGGCGACGATCGGGTTGATTGCCGCGTCCACTGCGGCCGCGAGATCGCAGGTCAGCATCACGCGCGACCGTGCCGGGATCCCACACATCACCGCGGCCAACTTCCGGGCACTCGGATACGGCGAGGGCTACGTGTTCGCGCAGGACAACCTGTGCACGTTCGCCGAGCAGATCGTGACCGTCAACGGCCAGCGGTCGCAGTACTTCGGTCCGAATGGGCTCGCGGTCAACTATTCCGCCGGCGCCTCCAACACCAACCTCCAGTCAGACCTGTACTGGCGCTACGTCAAGGCGTCGGGCCTGATCCAGCGCGAGCTCGCCACTCCTCCGCCGAACGGCCCGCTGCCGCAGATTCGGGACCTGTACACGGGCTTTGCCCAGGGCTACAACGCGTATCTGCGCTCCGGCAAGCTCCGCGATCCGCGGTGCAAGGGCAAGCCGTGGGTACGGCCGATCACGCTCGCCGATCTGTTTCTGCGCGGAGAGCAGATCGTGACCGAGGCCTCCGCGCAGCAGTTCATCGGCGGGATCGTGGGTGCCGTGCCGCCCGGTGTGACGGTGACCTCGGGTGCTGCCGCCCGAAGCCCGGTGGACCTCGGGGCGCTCAAGGCGGCGCTCGCCGATTCGTCGGGCGCGGCCGAGGGATCGAACGGCCTCGGCCTCGGCTCGCGGGACACGCGCTCGGGCCACGGGATGCTGCTCGCGAACCCGCACTTCCCGTGGCGCGGGACGGAGCGGTTTTGGATGGCGCAGCTGACGGTGCCGGGGAGCTACGACGTCGAAGGAGGCACGCTCGAGGGGTTCCCGCTGATCGGGATCGGCTTCAACCGTCACATCGCCTGGACCCACACGGTGTCGACCTCGCGGCGGTTTGTCATCTATCAGCTCAAGCTCGTGCCGGGTGACCCGATGAGTTACTACGTCGACGGGGTGCCCCACCGGATGACTCACATCACGGTGAGCATGAGGGTCGGCGGGCGCCGGGTGTCGCACACCTTCTACCTCACGCGGTGGGGAATGGTGTTCAACTTGCCCGAAGCGGGCTACTCGTGGACCACGAACACCGCGTACGCGCTCTATGACGCCGTCGCTCAGGCGGGGCCGCGGGCGGCCAACGAGTTCCTGCGCATGGGGCAGGCTTCGAGCGTCAAGGCGCTGCTCGCGGTCGAGTCCAGGTTCCTGGCCATCCCGACGTTCAACACAATCGCCGCCGACGACAGGGGCGACGCCTACTACGGCGACGTGGGGGCGGTGCCGAACGTCAGCCAGGCGAAGCTGACCGCGTGCCTGCCGGCGGGGATCCCCACGCTGGTTTTCGACGCCGCCCGCGTGGTCACGCTCGATGGCTCGCGCTCGTCGTGCGCCCCGGGCAACGATCCGGGGACGCCGGTCAAGGGCATCTTCAACGCCAGCCACATGCCGCACCTGATCCGGCGCGACTACGTCGAGAACTCCAACGACCCGTTCTGGCTCGCAAATCCGTCGGCGCCGTTGACCGGCTTCTCTCCGATCATCGGGCTCACGGACGAGGAGCAGGGGCTGCGGACGCGCGAGGGCAACCAGATGGTCGCCGCGCGGGTCGCCGGCACCGACGGTCTCGGGCCGGCGAAGTTCACGATCCCGACGCTCCAGGCGATGTGGCAGTCCGATCGCTCCGAGCTGGCCGAGCTGGTGCTGCCGGCGCTCGTCGCCGACTGCCGCGCGCACGGGTCGGCGGTGGCGAGCAACGGTCAGACGGTCGACCTGACGGCCGCCTGCAGCGCCCTGGCCGGATACGACGGCACCGGCCACCTCGGCGCCAACGGCGGGTGGCTGTTCTCGGAGTGGTACGCGCGCATGCCGGCCTCGGCCCTGTGGGCCGACAGCTTCGACCCGTCGAAGCCGCTGACCACGCCGGCGGTCCTGAACACGTCGAGCCCCGCGACTTTGCGGGCCCTGGCAGACGCGGTTCTGGCGCTGCGGGCTCACGGCCTCGCGCCGGATGCCTCCTACGGACAGGTCCAGCACGCCACGCGCGGCCGGATCAAGATCCCGATCCCGGGCTGCGACACCGGGTGCTTCAACGCGATCTACGCCGCCGACGGCCTCTCGACCGATCCCTCGAGCGAGGCCCCCTACGGCGAGGTCTACACGGGATCGTCGCTCGTGATGACGACCGAGCTGCGGCCGTCCGGGCCGGTGTCGCAGGGAATCCTCACGTATTCCCAGGCGACCGACCCGACCTCGCGGTGGTTCGCGAACATGACCCGGCTGTACTCGGAGCGGCGGTGGGTCACGCTGGCGTACACGCCGGCCGAGCTGCGTCGCGGGCGCCCGCTGCCGCCGCTGGTGCTGACCGTGCCGTAGAGCCCCACCGGCAGGGTGCCCGAGATAAGGCCCCGTCCTGGGGCCAAATCTCGGACACCCCAAAGTCCGTCACGCTCGTTCGGCGGCCAGCGCCGGGACTGCCGAGCCGCCGGTAACGGAATCCAGCCGTCGGCGTCCGCGCAACGCAATACCGGCGAGCGCTCCACACAACGACAGGCCCGCCGACACCGCCAGCGCGGCGGCGAACCCGTCGCTAAACGCCGCCGGCGAGGCGTAGCTGCCGGCGCCCGAGAACACCGCCACCGCGAGCGCCAGCCCGAGCGCCGCCCCGAGCTGGCGCATGGTGCTGAACGTCCCGGATGCCTTTCCGAGCTCTCCCCGGGTCACGCCGTTCATCACCGCGGTCTGCCCCGCCGGCAGCGCCAGCGAGACGCCCACGCCGGCGAGGATCAGCGGCGGGATCGTCTCCGCGTACGGGAGTCCGGTACGCGCCAGTAGCGCCACCCATCCGAACCCGAGGGCCTGGAGCAGCAGCCCGGCGACGATCAGCGCTCGCTCTCCGACGCGCGGCACGAGCGCGCCCGAGATCGGCGCGACGATGAACACCGTTCCGGTCCATGGGATCAGCCGCAGCCCGGTCTGGAGCGGCGAGGAGCCGAGCGTCGTCTGCTCGAATTGCGCCACGAAGAACACGGCGCTGAATAGCGCGCCGGACATGAGGATCGTCACGGCGTTGCCGGCGGCGAAGCCCCGCGAGCGGAACAGGCGCATCGGCAGCATCGGCTCGCGGGCCCGCAGCCCCCAGGCCACGAACGCCAGAGCCAGCACCGTCCCGCCGGCGAGGGTCGCGAGCACCTCGACGCTGCCCCACCCCGCGGTGTTGCCGCGCACGAGGCCCCACACGACCCCGAGCGCCGCGCCGGTGACGAGCAGCAGCCCGGCGACGTCGAGCTTCGCGCGCTCGCCGAAGCTCTCATCCATCCCCCGGAGCACGAACGGGATCGCCGCCAGCCCGATCGGCACGTTCAGCCAGAACACCCACTGCCACGCCAGCCCCTGGGTGATGGCGCCGCCGATCACGGGCCCGGCCACGACCGCGAGCCCGGTGATGCCGCCGTAGAGACCGAGTGCCTGGCCGCGCTTCTCGGGCGGGAAGGCGGCGCTCAGCAGCGCGAGCGACGCCGGGGTGATCAGGGCGGCGCCCGCTCCCTGGACGGCGCGGGCTGCGATCAGCCAGCCGACGCTCGGGGAGAGCGCGCACAGGGCGGAAGCGGTCGAGAACAGCGCGAGCCCGATCGCGAACACCCGCCGGCGCCCGAACCGGTCGCCGATCGCGGCGCTGGTCATCAGCAGGACCGCGAAGCTCAGGACATAAGCGTTGACCGTCCACTCGAGCTGGCTGATAGAGGCGTGCAGGTGCAGCCGGATCGTGGTCAGCGCGGTCGTCACGACGGTGGTGTCGAGCGCGACCATCAGCGCTGCGATCGCGGTCAGCCCGAGCACCCACTTCTGTCTGCGAGTCATGAAGGTGCCTCCTCGGAGTTGAGAACCATGTGCTGGTGAAGACACCGCGGGCCAGCGCAAACTGAGCGATGAATCTCACGTCGGTGTGGTGTCCTTACAGCGGATGACCGAAGCAACGCTCAGTCGGGCCCGGGCCGGAGACGAGGTCGCGTTCCGCGAGCTCACCGACCCCTACCGGCGCGAGCTCCAGGTGCACTGCTACCGAATCCTCGGATCGGTGCAAGACGCGGAAGATCTAGTTCAGGAGACGCTGTTGGCTGCATGGCGAGGACTTGCGGGGTTCGAGGAACGCGCGTCGGTGCGCTCCTGGCTTTACCGGATCGCGACCAACCGCTGCCTGAACGCGCTGCGCGACAGCGAGCGACGCCCCAAGGAGGTCCGGCGCGACCTGCCGCCTCCCACGCGCGTCACCGAGCCGCTGTGGCTCGAGCCCTACCCAGACACGATGCTCGAGGACATGCCCGACACCGCTCCGGGCCCCGAGGCGCGCTACGAGACCCGGGAGTCGATCGCGCTCGCGTTCGTCACCGGCCTGCAGTACCTCGCTCCACGCCAGCGGGCCGTGATCGTGCTCCGGGACGTGCTCGGCTTTCAGGCCGGCGAGGTCGCGGACATGCTCGACACCTCCGAAGCCTCGGTCAACAGCGCGCTCCAGCGGGCGCGCGCCACCCTCGACAGCCGGGCTCCACGCGCCGGCCGAGAGCGCGCTCCCCTTCCGCGCTCGCCCGAGGAGCGCGAGCTTCTCGCCAGGTTCACCGATACGTTCGAAGACGGCGACGTCGACGGGATCGTCGCGCTCCTGACCCAGGACGCGCTCCTGACGATGCCGCCCGAGCCGCTCGAGTACCAGGGCCACACGGCGATTCACGAGTTCCTGGCCGATCGCTTCGCCACCCACAGGGGCCGGCGCGTCCGGCTCGTTCCGACCCGCGCCAACGGGCAGCCCGCCTTCGGGCACTACATCGAGGACGGGCACGCTCCGATCGCCCGGAGCTTCGGGGTGATCGTGCTGACCCTGGAAGGCGGTCGCATTTCCGGCCTCACCCGGTTCGGGGACAGCGCGATCCTGCGCCTCCTCGGACTCCCCCGGACGCTTCCCTTGTAGCGTTCACCCAGTGACGAGCCCGGAGCGTCTTAGCGTCCGCGTCGGCGTCGGCTGGAATCCGTTTCGCCGGGACGCCGTCGCCGGGGCGCTGTTCTGGGACACGGTCGAGCTGCTCGAGGAGTTTCGCTACGACTCCCTTTGGTTGAGCGACATCGCCACGCAGCCGTCGGTCGCGCCGCTGCCGATGCTCGCCGCGGTGGCCGCCAGGACCGAGCGGCTCAAGCTCGGGACGAGCGTGCTCGCCGTGCCGGCGCGCAACCCGGTTCTGATGACCAAGGAGCTCGCGACGATCGATGTGCTCTCCGCCGGGCGTCTGTTCCCCGCCTTCGGCATCGGGATCGCGCTGCCGCGCGAGCTCGCCGCGCTCGGGATCCCGCGCGAAGAGCGCGCGCCCCGGCTCGAGGAGGCCATACACATCATCCGGGCGCTCTGGACGGGCGAGCCGATCACCTACCACGGCCGATTCAGCACGCTCGAGAACGTCACCCTAATCCCGCGCCCGACCCGCACCAAGATCGAGCCCTGGCTCGGCGGCTCGACCCCGGCGGCGGTAAAGCGCATCGGCCGCATCGCCGACGGCTGGCTCGCGTCAGGCGTCGATCCGCCGCGGTTCGCCAGTCTGCTCGCGATCCTCAAGGCCGAGGCGGCGGCGGCCGGCCGGACCGTCCCCGAAGACCACTTCGGCACGATCGTGTTCGTGGCCGAGTCAGACGACCAGGCCGACGCCCTGATGGCGGCCCGCCAGCGGGCGGGCCGCCCCACGCCACCCGACACGATCGCCGTCGGCGTCGCGGGAACCCGCTCGCTGCTCGAGCGCTTCCGCGAGGCCGGGGCCACGAAGTTCGTCTTCTACCTCCTGCCAGACGACCCGCGACCGCTGCTGCGGGCGCTAAAAGCCGAGGTCGTCGACCCCTTCGAGGCGGAGCCGGTTTACGCCTGAATCCCGCCGCCGTCGATGACGAGCGCCTGGCCGTTGATCGCGACCGCCGCCGGGGAGGCGAGGAACACGACCGCGTCGGCGACTTCGCCGGGGTCGAGCAACCGGTGCAGCGGCGACTTGTCCGCCAGCGCCTGCTCGCTCTCGGCCTCCGTACGTCGGGTGACCTCGACGATCCGGGCGATCGCCCGATCCGTCAGCTCCGTGCGCACGTAGGCCGGGCAGACCGCGTTGGCGCGCACTCCGGTGCCCGCGACCTCGCTCGCCACCGCGCGCATCAGTCCCACGGCGGCGTGCTTGGAGGCGGTGTAGGCGCTGGTGTATGGCGCGCCGATCCGACCGGCGACCGAGGCGACGGTGATCATCGCGCCGGCGCCGCGCTCGCGCATCCGGGGCAGCACCGCGCGCATGCACAGGAACGGTCCGGTGACGTTCGTATCGAAGTGCCGGCCCCAAGAGGCGAGCGTCGTCCGGGCGAGCGGCGCGCTCTCGGCAAACCCGGCGTTGTTGACGAGCACATCGACGTCCCCCAGCCGCCCGAACGTCTCGATCACCGCCTGCTCATCGGTGACATCGCACCGCTCGGTCCGCACCGCCTGCTCGGCCTGCAGACGTGACAGTGCCTCCCGGTCGCGCCCGAGCGCCACCACATCGTCCCCCAGCGCCGCGAACCGCTCGACGATCGCGCGCCCGATGCCCTTGGCGCCGCCGGTGACGACGACCGTCCGGCTCACCCTGCGATCACCGGCGCCAGCCGCTCCATCTGTGCCAGCCGCTCGGGGTAGCGCCCGACCAGGAACTGGAGCGCCACGTGCTGCACCCCGATGTCCTCGAACCGCGACAATGCCTCGGCGACCTGTTCGGGCGTCCCCCGCAGCCGGTCCCGCTCCTGCTCGGCCGGCTCGTCGGTGACCTCGACCGACAGGCAGCAGTTGAGCCCGACCGCGTGCGGATCGCGTCCCGCCTCGCCGGCCGTCTCCCGCACGCGTTCGTACCGCGACGCCAGCTCCTCCGGCGTCACGCGCGCGAAGTACGGAAACCATGCGTCTCCGTAAATTCCCGCGCGGCGCTGCGCCCCCCGGCTCTCGCCGCCGCACCACACGGGGATCGGGGAGTCGAACGCCTTGGGGTAGAACGCGATGTCGTCGTAGGAGTACTCCTCGCCGGAGAAGGAGCAGTGATCCTCTCCGAACAGGTTGCGCGCCACCCGAAGCTGCTCCTCGCCGACCGCCGCCCGCCGCGGGAAGACGTCCGAGCGGCCCAGGGCCGCGAACTCCTCGGCCATCCACCCGATTCCGACCCCGAGGATGAACCGCCCCTCCGACAGCCAGTCGATGGTCGAGGCGACCTTCGCCCAGTGCACGGGGTCGCGGTACGTGGTGACGAGCACGCTCACCCCGAGCCGGATCCGCTCCGTGGCGCCGGCCAGGAACGCGAGCGCGGTCATCGACTCGAGAAACGGCTTCTCCGGGGGGACGATGAACGAACCCGACCAGCTATAGGCGTAGTCGCTCTCGATCTTCCACGGGATCACGATCCGGTCCGCGGCCCACACGGTGGTGAATCCCAGTCGCTCCGCGGTCTCCGCGGCGTGGCGCAGTCCGGCCCGGGTGCACGCCGCTCCTGACACCGGAAGGAAGACGCCAAAGTCCATAGCTGACAGGTCTCCGCAGTAGTGTGTCGAGTTTTAGTGCCGGGTGTCAAGGCGCGGTGCGGAACAGAGACCGCGCGATGATCTCGCGCTGGATCTCAGAGGCACCCTCGTAGATGCGTGGCGCGCGAACCTCGCGGTAGAGATGCTCGAGCGGATGGCCGTGCTCGAGCCCTCGCGCGCCGTGCACCTGGACCGCGAAGTCGACCGCTTCCTGGGCGGTCTCGGTCGCCATCAGCTTGGCCATTGCCGCGAGCGCCGGGTCGTGCTCGGCGGCGTCGTGGGCGGCCGCGGCCTGGTGCACGAGCAGCCGGGCTGCCGTGACGCGGGTGACGACGTCGGCGAGTTTGTGGGATAGGGATTGGTGGTTACGCAGCGGCTGCCCGAACGTGGTGCGCCAGCGCAACCACGTGGTGGCGTGTTCGATCGCTGCCTGGGCCATCCCGATGACCCCGGCGCCGACGCTTGGCCGGAACAGGTCGAGCGTGCGCATCGCCACCCGGAAGCCGGCGCCGGGCTCGCCGAGCGTCTGCTCGCGCGCGACCGGGACCGCGTCGAAGTGAAGCGATCCGATCGCGTGGGGCGCGAGCAGCTGACGGTGCTCGCCGGTGAGGCCCTCACTCTCGCCCGGCACCGCGAACGCGGTCAAGCCGCGGGATCCCTCCCCCGAGGTACGCGCGAACACCGTGTAGATGTCGGCTTCGGGCGCGTTCGAGATCCACAGCTTCTCTCCGGTCAGGCGGTAGCCGTCGCCATCGGGCTCGGCCTTGAGCGAGATCGCCGACACGTCGGAGCCCGCTTCCGGTTCCGTGAGCGCGAACGCCGCCACCGCGGTTCCGGTGGCCACGCGCGGGATCCATTCATCCCTGATCGGCGGCGACCCGGCCTGGAGGATCGGGTAGGCGCCGAGCCCCTGGACCGCGAACGCGGTCTCCGCGTCGGTGCACGCCGTCGCCAGCGCCTCGCGGATCAGGCACAGCTCGATGGCGGAGGTTGTGGGGAACAGGTGGGTCAGCAAGCCCTGCTGTGCGAGCGCGCGCACCAGCGGGCGGTTGACCCGCCCGGGCTGCCCCTCCTCGGCGATCGGCCGCAGCGTCTGCGCCGCCAGCTTCCGCGTGCGATCGTAGAGCGCGCGGTGCTCCTCGCTGAGGCGATCGTTGATCACGGCTGGATGACCGCGGTGCCCATCAGCTCGACCAGCGCCCACGGCTCGAACAGCTCCGTGACCCCGAACAACCCCATCGCGGGGTAGTGGGTCCCGAAGCGCTCGCGCCAGACCTGACCCAGCTCGGACAACGAGGCCTTATACGCGGCGACATCGGTCACGAACACCTGTAGAGAAACCAGGTCGCCCACAACACCACCTGCCGCATCCAGCGCCACGATGAGGTTCGACGCTGCCCCATCGAACTGCTCCACGATCGTCTCGCCCGCGCCGATCTGCCCGGCGAGGTAGACCGTGTTGCCGGCGACGACCGCGTGAGAGAAGCCGCGGGGGCGGGGCAACTCCGGCGGGTTGACGATCCGATTCACCGGCCGCTCCATGCCGGTTGGCGCCCCTCGCTCCAGGCTTTGTAGAACTCGGCGAAGTCATCTGACTTCATCAGCAGCGCCTGCGTGAGCGCATCGTGCTCGATCGAGCCACCCAGGTCCATGTCGAGCTCGCGGGTCAGCGCGACCTTGGTGGCTGAGTAGGCGAACGCCGGCCCCGTGGCGAGCCGTTTCGCGAGCGTCGTGGCCCTGGTCAGCAGTGCCGCATCCGGGAGGACCTCCGAGGCCAGGCCGATCTCGAGCGCGCGCTGAGGGGAGATCTTGTCTCCGAGCATCAGCAGCTCGGTCGCCCGGCCCAATCCCACGATCCGCGGCAGCAGGTACGCCGAGCCCATGTCCGCGCCTGAGAGCCCCACGCGCGTGAACAGGAATGCGAACGACGCCGATTCGGACAGCAGCCGGAAGTCGCTCGCGAGCGCGATCACCGAGCCGGCCCCGGCGGCGACGCCATTGACCGCCGCGATCACCGGCAGCGGACATTCGCGCAGCGCCTTGACCACCGCCCCGGTCATCCTCGTGAACGCGAGCAGCTCCGCCGCCTCGAGCTTGACCAGCTCGCCGATGATCTCCTCGACGTCGCCGCCCGAGCAGAAGCCGCGGCCCCGTCCGGTGATGATCAGAACGCGCGCGTCGCCCGGCGTGTGGGTAAGCTGCCCGATCAGGTCGCGGAGGTCCCCGTAGACCTCGAACGTGAGCGCGCCCAGCTTGTCGGGCCGGTTGAAGGCAATGGTTGCGACACCGTCGCGGACATCGAAGTCGAAGTGCCAGTTCACGCCTGACCCGACGATACTTGACATAGAACTCCGGAGCAATGTGAACTATTATTTCGACGGAGGCGAAGTTGGCCGGAAGCCCGTACTGGAATCCTAAGACCGAGACCCTCCCGCGCGAACGACTCGAGGCGCTTCAACTGGTCAAGCTCCGACGCCACTGCGAGTGGGCGGCGGCACGGAGTCCCTGGTATCGCCGGCGCTTTGCCGAGGAGGGGTTCGAGCCAGGGCAGCTGAGGTCGCTGGCCGACTTGCGCCGCGTGCCGATGCTGACGCGCGAGGACTGGATGGCCTCCCAGGACGTTCGCCCGCCCTATGGGGAGGTTCCGACGGTCGGGGGGGAGGGCGCGATCCGGGTCCATACCACGTCGGGCACGACCGGGCGCGGCCCGCTGCGCGCACTCGATTCGCGCAAGGACTGGGCGTGGATCGCGGAGATGTGGTCCTACGCGGTCTGGGGGTGCGGCGTGCGGCCCACCGACACCGCGTACATCGCGTTCGGGTACGGGTCGTTCATCGGGTTCTGGGGACTCCACTACGCGATGGAGAAGGTGGGGGTGCTGAACGTCCCCGGGGGTGCCCAACCGACCGACGCGCGGGTGGCCCAGATACTGGATTTCGGCGCCACGGTCGTCGCCTCGACGCCGACCTACGCGCTGCGTATGGCCCAGGAAGCCGACGCGCGCGGCCTGGATCTGCGCGCCTCCGCGGTGCAGCGCCTGATCCTGTCCGGCGAGCCCGCCGGCTCGATCCCGCAGACCAAGGCGCTGATCGAGGAGCAGTGGGGCGCCAGGGCGTTCGACACCGCGGGCATGACCGAGATCGGGACGATCATGGTGTTCGAGTGCGAGCACCAGCCGGGTGGGACGCACATCATCGAGGACAACATGATCGAGGAGGTGATCGACCCGGACTCGCTCGAGGCAGTGCCGTACGGCGAGCGCGGGGAGCGGGTCGTGACCTCGTTCGGGCGCGGCACGATTCCCCTGATCCGCTACCGGACCGGAGACGTGGTGTGCCGGGTACCGGCCTCGCGATGCCCGTGCGGGCGGGGGTTTGACATCTACGAGGGCGGGATCCAGGGCCGGGTGGACGACATGAAGATCGTCCGCGGGACGAACGTGTACCCGCGGGCGATCGAGGCGATCGTCCGCGAGTTCCGCGACGTGGACGAGTTCCAGACCGTGATCACGCACGAGGGAATTCGCGACGAGATCACGCTGCGGGTGGAGATGAAGCCCGAGTGGTCGGTGGATGGTTGGGACGCCTTCTCGGCGGATCTCCACCGGCGGCTCGCGCACTCCCACGAGGGCCTGAACTTCCGGATCGAGCGCGCGGAGGCGGGTGAGCTGCCACGGTTCGAGCTGAAGGCCAAGCGGACGGCCGATCTTCGGGAGCAGCCGACGGCGGTGGTGTTCCCGTGAGACGTCGTGTGTCAACCCCCGAGCGCGTTAGCGGATGTCGGCTTGCCGTCAAGCGCGTCGCGTTCGGCCGGTTGGGCCGCCCTGCGGGTGACGGTGGCGCCGAGCATCTGCTGGGTGGCGGCGAGGTCGGAGCGGGGCCCCGACGAGCTGGGGATGGTGACGGTGCAGTGCTGTTGGAGAGCGCGGTGGCGGGCCGGGTCATACAGGGTGCGGTCCTGCCAGCAGCGCCAAACGATGCGGCACCAGGCGCGTCCGAGGGTGCGGGTTGCGCGGGGGTGGTCGTGACCTTGGGCGATCGCGCGGGCGTAGTGGTCGGCGGCCCAGGGGTGCCAGTGGCGGGTGCTGTCGGCCAGCGTGCAGAACGCGTCACGGAGCCGCTTGTTGCACGCCCAGCGGAAGCAGGCGATCTTGCGTTTGCCGGACTCGACCGCGACGGGTGCCTGGCCGGCGTCGCCGGCGAGCGTGTCGCGGGTGGGGTAGCGGGCGCGGCAGTCGCCCATCTCCGCGAGCATGGTGGCGGCGGTGATCATCGCCTTGGGGTCGCGGAACAGCGAAAGGAAGATCTCGCCGTCGGGATGCTCGCGCACTGCGGTCGCGATCTGCCGCTCGAGCGTCTTGATCTGCGCCACGAGCGGCTTCAGCGTGGCGAGGAGCGCGAGCACCAGCTGCCGCCGCATCGCGATCTCCTGCTCGCCGGCGCGACCCTCGGGAGCTTCGCGAAGCCGGGCCAGCAGTTCGCGGGCGGGCTTGCGGCCGCTGTATCCCTGGCGGCGCAGAAACGAGGCGAGGCGCTGTTCTCCGAGCGCTTTGGCGTCGATCGGGCTCGGATATTTCTCCAGGAAGGCGAGCGCGATCGGGCTGTGCAGGCGGGCGAACATCTTGACGGCGCCGGGCCAGAAGCGCTCCAGCTCGGCGCGCAGCTGGTTGGTCAGCGCCACCCGAGTCTGCACGAGATCCTCGCGCCCGCGGGTCAGCGCCCTGAGCGCCTTGGTCTGATCGCTGTCGGGCTCCAGAACCCGAAAGCGGTGGTGGTCGGTGCGGGCGAGCTCGCACAAAACGAACGCGTCGAAGCGGTCGGACTTGCCGCCCGAGACCCGGAACCGGGGGCGGGCAGCCACCACCTGGTTGGGATGCAGCGCGATGACCCGCAGCCCCGCGTCCAGCAGCCGCTCGACCAGCACCCCATCCGGGCGCTCGATCGCCACCAGCTCCACACCCAGGCGCACCAGCGTCCGGCACAGCGAACGCAACCCCGCCTCCTCATGCGCGAACGACGCCGCCAACAGCTCCTCGCCGGCCGCGTCGCAGACCAGCACCTCGTGCTTCTCGGACGCCCAGTCGACGCCCGCATACCTACTTCCCATCTGAACTCCTCTAACGCTGGGACTTCACAGCGCCCCGACCACGAGGTACCGTTGCGGGCGCTCATTGACTGGCCCTCAACGGGGCTACGTCGTGTTGCCGCTTGCGGCACCTCACCCCGCCGGGAGGGGCAGGTCTCACGCGGGCCCTCACACGGGCAAGCGACACAGGCCCTCCCCCCGCGGCGGTCGAGGCCGACACGACCACATCGGCCGCGTCAACCGAAGGATGACCAATGAGCGACACGAGCACGCGGACGACCCGCGACCTGCTCGGCAACGAGCTCACGCCCGCCGAGGCGCGACTGCTGGCGGTGTATGAAGAGCTGAAGGCGCTCTGTGCCTCCGAGGATTTGCCGCCCAACGCGGCGGCTGGGGCGCGGGCGGCGCTGGCGCAGATGCACAACGTGGTGAGCGGGCTGGCGCTCGAGTACGAGCATCTGAGCGACCTCGGGGTGTGACGCTTTGAAGATCGCCGTCGTCGGTGGGGGGCCCGGGGGTCTCTACTTCTCCATCCTCATGAGGAAGGTGAGGCCCGACTGGGAGATCACCGTGTTCGAGCGCAACGCGCCAATCGACGCGTTCGGGTTCGGGGTCGTGTTCTCCGACGAGACGCTGACCGTGTTCGAGCACGCGGATCCGGAGACGTACTGGTCGATCGCCGAGCGGTTCGCGCGCTGGAGCGATATCGATATCGAGTTTCGTGGGACCGTGACGACTTCGGGCGGCCACGGATTCGCGGCTCTGGGACGACGGGAGCTGCTGGGGATCTTGCAGGAGCGGGCTCTGGGGCTGGGAGTGGACATTCACTTCCAGTGCGAGGCGCCTTCGGTGGCTGAGTTGGCGTGGGCCGATGTAGTCGTCGGGGCGGACGGGGCCTCTTCCGCGGTACGGGGTGAGTTGGCGCGCGACTTCGTGCCATCACTGGACCGCCGCCACTGCCGCTACATGTGGCTGGGCACCGACCTCATGTTCGACTCGTTCAAGTTCTTCATCGTCGAGACGGATGAGGGAGTGTTCCAGGCGCACGCGTATCCGTACGACGAGCGGATGAGCACATTCATCGTCGAGACGCACGAGGCGGTGTGGCGGCGCGCCGGGTTGGATTCGCTGGCACCGGGGCCGCTACCCCCGGGGGTGAGCGATATGGCCTCGGTCGAGTTCTGCTCCCGGTTGTTCGCGGATGCTCTTGACGGGCATTCGCTCGTGGCGAACAACTCCAAGTGGATCAACTTCGTGACCGTGCGCAACCGGCGGTGGTGCGTCGAGAACGTTGTGTTGCTGGGGGACGCGGCGCACACGGCGCACTTCTCGATCGGCTCAGGCACGAAGATGGCGATGGAGGACGCCACCGCACTGGCGTGGGCGTTTAAGTGGCACGGTTCGGATGTCGGGCCGGCGACGCGGGCTTATGAGAGTGAGCGGCGACCGATCGTCGAGAGCACGCAGCGGGCGGCGCAGGCCTCGCTCGAGTGGTTTGAGGGGATCGGGCGCTACGTGGGGCAATCGCGCACCCAGTTCGCGTTCAATCTCTTGACGCGGTCGCGAAGGGTGACGTTCTCGAACCTCCAGATGCGCGACCCCGAGTTCGTCCGGTCGGTGCACCCCGATCCGCGGCCGCCGATGTTCACGCCGTTCCGGCTCCGCGGGCTCGAGTTTCCGAACCGAGTGGTGGTGTCGGCCATGGACATGTACTCCTCGGTCGACGGGACCGCTGGCGACTTTCACCTCGTACACCTGGGCTCGCGGGCGCTCGGCGGAGCCGCGCTGGTGATGACCGAGATGATCTGTGTATCGGCGCAGGGGCGGATCACGCCGGGATGCGCGGGGATGTATCGCGCCGAGCACGTCGCGGCGTGGCGGCGGATCGTCTCGTTCGTGCACTCGTACGGCGGCGGCCTGATCGGGGCGCAGATCGGGCACTCGGGCCGAAAGGGCTCGACCAAGCTCATGTGGGAGGGGATGGACGAGCCTTTGGAATCCGGCAACTGGGAGGTGATGGGTCCCTCGCCGCTGCGCTACGGGCCGCGCAACCAGGTCCCGCGGGCGATGACGCGGGAGGACATGGATCGGGTGGTGGCGCAGTTCGTGGCGGCCGTGCGGGGTGCGGTGGCGGCCGGGTTTGACTTCATGGAGCTGCACTGCGCGCACGGATATCTGCTGTCGAGCTTCCTCTCGCCGCTGGCGAACGCGCGGTCGGATGAATACGGAGGGTCGTTGGCGCGTCGGGCGCGCTTTCCCCTGGAAGTGTTCGATGCCTGCCGGGCGGTTTGGCCCGCCGAGAAGCCGATGAGCGTGAGGATCTCGGCGACCGACTGGGTCGAGGGCGGATTTGGGCCAGACGACGCGGTTGCCTTCGCCGCGATGCTGCGCGCGCACGGATGCGACATCGTCGATGTTTCCTCGGGGCAGGTGTCGCCCCTGGAGCGGCCGGCGTTCGGCAGGAGTTTCCAGACCCCGTTCGCGGACCGGATCCGCAACGAAGTCGGGATGCCGACGATCGCGGTCGGGGCGATCTCCTCGGACGACGACGTCAACACGATCGTCGCGGCGGGGCGGGCGGACCTGTGCGCGCTGGCCCGTCCGCACCTCTACGACCCGCATTGGACCCTGCACGCGGCGGCGGAGCAGGGGGTCGACGTGCCGTGGCCGGCGCAGTACCAGGCCGGTTCTCGGAAGCCTCCCTCGGGACGGGGGGACGAGGTGCGAAAGGAGCTCGAGCGGACGTTCGAGGCGCCGGAGCTCGTGCCCGACGCAAGGCCGTGACGGGCGCGATCGGGGAGCCGTTTCAGCCTCAGGATCTCGTGATCACCCTGCTCGGCACGTACGTGCGGGGGTTTCATGAAACCGTCTGGTCGGGCGGGCTCGTCGTGCTGCTCGGGGAGTTCGGGTTCTCGCACGGGGCCGCGCGGGTGGCGCTGACCCGGCTGGTTCGCCGTGGGTTGATCGCGCGCGTGCGCTCGGGGCGGTTAGTGCACTACCGGATCACCGATCGTGCGGACCGGCTGCTCGCGGAGGGCGATGGGCGGATCTTTACTCTGGGCACGCGCCGTTCAGCCGAGGGCACCTGGACGTTGCTGTGGCATCAGATCCCCGAGGATCGCCGGCTCGAGCGCTCCCGGCTGGCGAGGCGGCTGCGGTTTCTTGGGTTCGGGTCGATGCAGGACAGCGTGTGGGTCTCGCCGCACGACCATTCTCCCGAGGTGTCGCAGCTGCTTTCCGATTTGGGAGTCGCGCAGTACGCGACGATGTTCTCATCTCGGGTGGCGGGGGTTGCAGGCCTGAGGTCTTTGGTGGGGAGGGCGTGGGATTTGAGCGGGCTGGCGGAACGCTACGACGCGTTCTGCGGGGAGTTCGGGAAGTACGTCTGGCGGGGGCGGCCACGGAGGCTGGATGATTTCTCGGCGTTCATGGTCCGCACCCGGGCAGTGCACCTATTCCGCGGGTTTCCGGTTCTCGATCCCGAGCTGCCGGAGGACTTGGCGCCGCTGTCGGCGCCCCGCGCGCGGGCGGCGGAGATCTTCCACGTGTTGTACGAGGGGCTGGCGGCAGGATCGCGGCGGCACTTCGACCGCGTGACGGCGGCGCGTTGACCGTGGCCGCGGACGCGTGCATCGTCGGATGCGGCGAGGCGCGATACACCCGCCATGCGCCCGCCGGCACGAACACCGCGGCTGTGCTCGCCGACGCGGCTTGGCTCGCGCTCGAGAGCGCGGGGATCGACGCCGGCGCCGTCGACGGCCTGGCAGTCTCCTCGTTCTCGCTCGGACCCGATCACGCCATCGACCTCGCGTGGCGCCTTGGCGTTCACCTGCGCTGGCTGATGGAGGACACCAACGGGGGGGCGAGCGCGATCAACATGCTCCAGCACGCGGGGCGTGCTGTGCAGGCGGGTGACGCGACTACGGTCCTGGTCCTGGCGGGCGATCATCTGCCGGCGGCGGCGTTTCGCACCCTCGTCGAGGAGTACAACCGCGCCACGCGCGACCATCTGGCGCCACTTCCGTTCGGTGGGCCCAATTCGTTGTTTGCCATGCTGACCCAACGGCACGCCCGCGCATACGGACTCGGCCGCTCCGACTACGCGGCGCTGGTCATCGCCCAGCGGCAGTGGGCGGCGCACAACCCCGGCGCGGTGTACCGCGAGCCCTTGACACTGGAGGAATACCTCGCCGCGCCGATCGTGTCCGACCCGCTGTGCATCTACGACTGCGTGCCGGTGGTGACGGGCGGCGATGCGATCGTCGTGCGCGCGCGCGACCATCTCTCGGGGTCCCGGAGGCCGCCGGTATTGGTGCGCGCGCTCCGGCTGACCTTCAACCCAGACGACCAGCAGGGCGACGGGCTGCGCACCGGTCTGTCGGTGCTCGCCGGGGAGCTGTGGGCGGAGGCCGGCGCCGGCCCGCGCGACATGGACGTGACGATGGTCTACGACGACTACCCGGCGATGGCGCTGGTCCAGCTCACGGATCTCGGCTACCTCGGCGAGCGGGAGCTGCGCGGGTTCATCGCGGATGAGCTCGCGTCGCGACGGCTGCCCGTCAACACCTCGGGCGGCCAGCTGTCCGCGGGTCAGGCGGGAGCTGCGGGCGGACTCCATGGTGTGGTCGAGGCGGTGCGGCAGCTCCGCGGCGAGGCGGGGGGCCGGCAGGTGCCCGGCGCCCGCCGAGCGCTGGTCGCGGGCTATGGCATGGTCGTCTACCGGTATGGAGCGTGCGCCGGCGCGGCGGTGTTGGAGCGCGCGCGGTGAGCGAGCTCGAGATCCAGCAATGCCTTCGCTGCAGCGCGGCGTGGTTTCCGGACCGCCTTCGCTGCCCGGGATGCGGCGCGCGCAAATGGCAGCGCGTGCCGGCGGGGGAGGGAACCGTCGAGCAGGACACTTGGGTCCACCGACCGCCGGCGCCCGACGGCGCACCGGTCAGGCTGGGTTCGATAAGGCTCGACGCGGGGCCGATCGTGATCGCGCGCCTTCAGGAGGATGTCGGCACCGGGCGGCGCGTCCGGTTGGATTCCGGTGCCGACGGAGTCGTCCGGGCACGTTGAACGACCACCGAGGAACAGGAGAGCCGATGCGCATTCGCTGGCAGAGCTTCATCGACCCCGATCAGCACCGCGACTACTTCGGGCTGCTCGACGAGCAGCTTCGCCTCAGCGCTGGGCCGGGGGTCAGCTACGAGATCGTCGGCATCCAGCCGCCGGACACCGAGCTGCACCGCCTGTCGGAGGTCCGCTGCGGCGTCCGCGCGGTCGCGAACGCGATCGACGCCGAGCGTGAGGGCTACGACGCCTTCGCCCTCGGGCACTTTCAGGACAGCGGTCTGCACGAGGCGCGGTCGGCGATCGACATTCCGGTGCTGGGCCTCGGAGAGACCACGATGCTGCACGCCTGCACGTTGGGTCAGCTGATCGGGCTGGTGACGATCGACCCGGTGTTCATCCCGTGGCACCGCGAGCAGATCGGTCGCTACGGGCTCGGCGAGCGGGTGATCGGGGTCACCGCGATGGGACGGCTCGGGGTGGCCGACTACGTGCAGGCGTGCGCCGATGAGGACGCCTTCCGACGCGTCTACGATCAGTTCGAGGCGGCATCGCAGCCATTGCTGGCCGCCGGGGCCGAGGTGCTGATCCCGGCCGGGGGGCTGCCCGCGCTCGTACTCTCGCGCCGGCCGGGGTTGGAGGTCGGGGGCGCTGCGGTGCTGAACGGGGTTCCGGTCCTGGCCAAGCACGCCGAGGCCGCCGTCGAGCTCGCGCGCCTGGGGGTCCCGGTGGCCAGCCGCAAGGGGCCCTTCGCCCCCGCCTCAGAGCGCTGCCGGGAGGAGTTCCTGGCCTTTACGGGGACGGACTCGAGCTCGCCCTGATCTCGGGCTTCGATCTCGCGCCGTGTGAACGCGGGCGGATACCGATGCTCGCGAGTCCCTCCCGCTGGATCCGGTCCAGAAGCACGACGACGACCAGGATCGCGCCGGTGATGATCTGCTGCCAGTAGTCCTGGACGCCCGACACGGAGAGGCCTTGCTGGAGCGTGGCGAGGAACAGCACGCCGATCGCGGTGCCGCCGACGCCGCCGATGCCGCCTGCGAAGCTCGTCCCGCCCAGCAGTACGGCCGCGGCCGCGTCGAAGATCACGGTGCTTCCGACCAATGGGCTGGCCGCGCCGATCCGCGCGTCCTGGAGCACGCCAGCCAGGGCGGCGAGCAACCCGGCGATCCCGTACACCGCGATCAGCGTCCTCGATACGCGTACGCCGGACAGCCGGGCCGCATCGGCGCTGCCGCCCACGGCGTACACATCCCGCCCGAAGTACGTGCTGCGCTGTAGGTACAGCGCCGCCAGGAACACACCGATCATGATCCACACCGGGATCGGCACGCCCAAGGCATGGTTGAACGCGAGCGCGGTCAGCGACGGGTTGAGGATCTCCGTTGTTGCGCTCTTGGACCACAGATCGACGAGACCGCCGTAGAGCGTCAGCGTGCCGAGCGTGACGACGAGAAACGGCAATCCCATCTTTCCGATCAGCACCCCGTTGACGCCGGCTCCCAGGGCGAGCCCGAAGAGAAGCGTGATCGCGATCGCGAAGCCGAACGGCACGCCGCTGCCGACCATCAGGTGACCGAGCGCGATGCCCGCGAGGGCCAGCAGCGATCCCAGCGACAGGTCGAAGCCCCCAGCCAGCATGACGAACGTGAGGCCGATCGAGACCATCCACAGGATCGAGGCGCCGGTCAGCAGCGCGTCGATGTCCGACGAGGTGAAGAAGGACGACTTCGTGACCGAGAAGAAGACAAACACGAGGACGAACAGGACGAGCACGGACAGGAAGCGCAGGCGAAACGCCGCCTTGCTCGCGCGTGCCGCGCCTCCCTGGCGCGGTCGGGGATCCACGCCCGCCTCGGGGCGCGCCACCACGTCGCTGCCTTCGACGCCGCTCATGCGTGACCGACCGCGTAGCGTGTGATCTGTGCCTCCGTCGCTTCGGCGCGCGTGAACGAGGCCGCGACCCGGCCCCGATACATGACCAGGATACGGTCGCACAGCAATCGCAACTCGGGCGTCTCCGATGAGCTGACCAGGATTCCCACTCCAGTCTCCTTGATCTCGTTGAGCAGCCTGTAGATCTCGGCCTTGGCGCCGACGTCGACGCCGCGCGTCGGTTCGTCGAGCAGCAGCACCTTGGGGTTGTTCGCCAGCCACTTGGCCAGCACCACCTTCTGCTGGTTACCGCCGCTGAGGCGGGCGACCGGGGCGTTGGGCGATTCGACGACGATCCCGAGGTTGCCGATCGCTTCCTCGACGAGCCGCTGTTCTCTGGCCGCGCTCGGACGGCGGAGCCTCCAAGTGCGCGCGGTGTGGGCCATCAGGAGGTTCTCGCGTACGGTCATGTCCTGCACCAGCCCGAGCGTCTTGCGGTCGGCGGGCACGTAGCCGAGCCCGAGGCGCATGGCGCTCACCGGGTCGCGGCAGGCCGCGGGCTTGCCGTCGATCTCGATCGTGCCGCCGGCGGTCGGATGCAGGCCGAACAGCCCCTCGAGCAGCCCGCTGCGTCCGGCCCCCACCAGCCCCGCCAGGCCCACGATCTCGCCCCGCTCGACGGCCAGGTCGATGCCCTCGACCCGGCCAGGCACGCTGAAGTCGCGCACTCGGAGCACCGGATTGGTGCTGACGTGCTCGTGGCGGCCCAGATCGAGGTGCTCGAGGGCCCGCCCGATCATCTCGCCGATCAAGCTCTCCCGGTCGTATTTGCCGATCGGGCCCGAGCCGACGACCGACCCGTCGCGCAGCACCGTCACGGCGTCGACGAGATCGAACACCTCGCTCAGCCGGTGCGAGACGAACGCGGTGGCGACGCCCTCCCGGCGCAGCGCTCGCACCGCGCTGAACAGCGCGTTCACCTCGTCATCGGAGAGCGAGCTGGTGGGCTCGTCGAGGATCACCACGCGTGCGTTCATCGACAGGGCGCGAGCGATCTCGACCATCTGTTGCTGGTCGGGCCGAAGCTCGGCGACCGGCCGATCGGGATCTAGGTCCAGCTCGAGGCGCTCGAGGATCGCGCGCGCACGCGAACGCGTCTTGCGCCAGTCGATCCCGTACCAGCGGCGTTCTTTGCGCGGGCCGAGGAAGATGTTCTCGGCGACCGAGAGACCTAGAACGAGGGTCGTCTCCTGCGTCACGGTGGCGATCCCGGCCTGCATCGCCTGGGCGGCGTCGCCGAAGCGGACCGGCATCCCAGACAGAAGCACCTCGCCGGCATCGGGCGCGAGCTGACCCGAGAGGATCCGCAGCAGCGTGGACTTGCCGGAGCCGTTCTCGCCCACCAGTCCGTGGATCGCGCCACCGCGCAGCTCGAAGTCGACCCCCCGCAGCGCTCGCACTCCGCCGTAGCGCTTGTGCACTCCGACCGCACGCAGGACGGCCTCGCTCACAGCTCGGCCTCCAGCGCTGAGGCGACCGCCATCACCCGATCCTCGCGCCACGGTGCGGCGGCGATCTGGACGCCCACCGGGAGGCCATCCTCCGAACCTGCCGGAACGCTCGCGGCGGGAAGCCCCGCCAGCGCGATGAGGTGCACGTAGTCAAAGGCGCGAAACTCGTTGTAGCGCTCCCGGGGCAGGCCGCCCGGGGGCTCTCCGTGACGCGGCGCGGGCCCCGCGACCACCGGGCAGAGGAGCACGTCGACCTCGCGGGCCATCGCCCGCACGGCGGCGCGCAACCGGAAGATCCGCTCCTGCACCGAGAACCATTCGGCGGCCGTCCCGCGTCGCTGCTTCACCGCCGCCATGAGGTCGAGCATCAACGGGTGATGCCGGCCGCCGGCGGGCGCCAGATCGGCCCGAAGCTGCTCTCCGCCATCGGCCGCGACACAGGCGAAGAAGAGCTCGGTCGGATCTTCGTCCCACGGCGCTGACACCATCCGGACGTCGGCGCCCGCGCGCTGGAGCGCATCGACGGCGCGCGTCAGGGTGGTGCGCGTCCCGGGGGTGAGGGTCAAGCGCGGGTCGTCGGCGAACCAGCCGAAGGTCATCCGGGTCACGTCGAGCGCGCGGTGATCGCGCAGGGGGGCCGGGACCGCGTAGGGGTCGATCCCGTCCGGCCCGCTGATGACCGGCAGCACGAGTGCGACGTCCTCCACGTGGCGGGCGATCGGGCCGACGCAGAAGAGGTCCATGTAGCCGCTAGCGCGCGTGCTCGGCCACGTGCCGGTGTCAGGGACGCGACCAACGGTCGGCCGCAGTCCGAGCACGCCGCAGTAGTGCGCGGGAACGCGCAACGAACCACCTCCGTCGGTGCCGATGCCAAGCGGAGTGGCGTCGAGCGCCGCCAGAGCCGCCTCGCCTCCGCTCGAGCCGCCGGGGGTGCGCTCAGGATCGAGCGGGTGATCGGTACGCCCGTGCACGAGGTTGTCGGTCTCGTAGGCCGAGCTGTATTCCGGGACGTTCGTCTTGGCGAGGATGATGGCTCCGGCTTGGCGCAGGCGGGCCGCGGCCGTGGCGTCGGCGGCGGGGCGGTGTCCCGCCCGGGCCAGCGAGCCTCCGGTGCAGGGGAGCCCCGCGACGTCGATGGAGTCCTTGATCGTCACCGGCAGTCCGAGCAGCGGGCCCGAGTGTCCCTCGCGGCGGGCTCGGTCGGCGGCGTCCGCGGCGGTCAGGACGGCGTGCGGATCGCTCGCGACGACCGCCGTGACCTGGGCATCGGCGGCATCCAGGCACTCGAGGTAGCGCTCGGCGAGCTCGCGAGCCGACAGCTCGCGGCGGGCGAGCATCGACAGCCACTGCGTCGCGGACGGCTGCGCGGTTTCAGCCCGAGAGCGCGGCGTAGAAGCTGCCGATGGCACTCTTGATCCACATCTGGTTGTCCCAGCCGGTCTGCCGCTCGGACAGCTCCGGCTCGAGCCGCTGCTCGATCTCCTCCAGCGCCAAGCCCTCGGCGTGCAGCGCGCCGACCCGGTCCCGGACGGTCGTCAGGTAGTCGCGCAGCGCCTCGATCAGGCCTTGGTCGCCAACTTCCCCGTGTCCGCCGACGACGATCGCGGGCCCCAGCTTCTGGAGCTGGTCGAGCACCTCGAGCCAGCGGGGGCCGATCGCGTCGGCGTCCGGGAAGATCGGCAGGAAGCGGTCCTCGACCAGGTCCCCGGCGAACAGAACCTTCTCTGCGGGCAGGAACACCACTTGGTCGCCGCGCGTGTGTGCGGGCCCGACTTCGAGCAGCTGCGCGACGATTCCGCCCAGATCGAGCTCGGCGCTCGGTCCTGAGAACGTGATGTCCGGCGCCACGAGCTCGACGCCGGCGAGGAGCTCCGCCAACCCGGGTCCGAAGCCGCTGAACATCTCGATGTACTCCGCCCCCTTGTCCGCCAGCTCCCGCGCTTGGGCGGCGTTACACACGTACGTCGCCTCGCCGAACGCCTGCACGCCGAACGCGTGCTCGGGATGGAAATGGGTGGTCGTCAGCAGCAGCTTGCGCTCGCCGCCCAACCGCCGAGCCTCTTCGCGGATCCGCTCGCCGTTGCGGCGCCCCATCGCGGTGTCGATCACGAGCGTCGCGCGGTCGCCGACCACGATCCCGGCGTTGGGCACGAACTCCACCCGCTGATCGGGTATCACGTGGACGCGCTCTGCGACCTGCTGGGTGACTCCGGTCGGTACCAGCGGTGGGGATTCGATCATCGATCTGTCAGCTGCCGGGGTACTCCTGCTTTAGCTGCTGCTCCCAGCTCAGGGTCGAGTTGACGTTTGCCTTGTCGACGAGGACCGGCGGGCCGGCCTTGACCGTCGGCGGGATCTTGACGCCCTCGGACAGGTCGTACAAGCCCCACGCGAAGTCCTTGCCCATGCTCGGGTCATCGAGCTTGATCGTGAACGTCTCCCGGCCCGCCTTGATCGCTCCGAGACCGTCGGTGCCGCCGTTCTCACCCGCGAGCACGAGGTTCGTGATGCCCTGGCTGCGCGCGGCCGAGCCGGCGCCGATCGCGGAGGGGTCGTTGTATGCCATCACGCCCTTGATTGAGTGCGAGGCACCGAGCAGCGTGGTCATGGCCTTCTCCCCGCCGGCGATGTCGTCGCTCGGGTTCGACGCGTTGCCGGTGACCTTGAGCCCGAACTTCTCGCCCCAGTAGACATCGCGGTCGATGCTGTACACGATCGAGGGAACCTTGATCATGAAGTCGATCGTTCCGACGGGCGCGCCCGATCCGGCCAGCTTCGCGGTCTCCATTCCGGTCATGTAGGCGGCTTCGTCGCGGCGCTGCCAGACCTGGCTCTCGTACCCGCCGAGGGCTGTCGTGCTGTTGAAGTTGAGGTCGATCGTGACCAGGTGGATACCAGCTGCCCGTGCCCTGGCCACGTCGGGCGCGAGCGACTTGGGGTCGAGCGCGAATACCGCGATGCCGTTGACCTTCTGCGCGAGCAGCTGGTCGAACTGGCTCACCTGCTTGTTCACATCGCCCTCAGCGTCGAGCTCGACGTAGGTGCCCCCGAGCTTCTGCGTGGCCAGCTTCATCGACTGGCCGAGGATCGTCAGGAACTCGTTGCTGCTGCCCTCGGGATTGAGATATGCGAGGACGAGCTTCTTGGGCTTGGGCGCCGGATAGCCCGCCGGCACGGTCTGCTCGATGCTCGAGAACGGGACGCTCGCCGCCGCGGCCGACGTGCTGGTGGTACCGGCGGCGGTGCTCGTGCTCTTGGCCGCGCTGCTGCTGGAGCTGCTGCTCCCGCACGCGGCGAGCGCGATGGCAATGGCGCATCCCGCGACGAACGTCAACGGCCAACGCTTCCCAGTCATGCTGCACCTCCAGGGCCACGCGCCGGGGTCGGAGCGCATGACCGGTGCGCTCTCAACGAGGGAGAGAGCGGGTCGAGATTTTTGACATTTGATATACCAGAACCGCGCGGGCGGGGCAAGCGAGCCTAACCGCTCACTAAG
>JAFASF010000260.1 GCA_019244745.1 Solirubrobacterales bacterium
GGTCGCGACGTCCGCGTCCGGCGGAGGGCATCGCAGGGCGTCCATCGCGATCTCGAGCGTGGTGTCCAGGTTCCACCCATCGACCGCGTCGATGCGCTCCTGCACGCGGGCGAACTCTTCGGCGGTCTCCTCGGAGTAGTTCATCGAGAGCTCGGTGAAACGGTCCAGCAGCGCCTTTGTCTCGGCCACCCCGTCCTCGATGTTCCCGCGAACGTCTTTGCCGGCCTCGAGCTCGGGCTCCTGCTCTAGCAGGCCGACCGTTGCGCCGGGCGCCAGCTTGGCGTGCCCGTCGAACTCCGGGTCGAGGCAAGCCATGATCCGCAGCAGGGTCGACTTGCCGGCGCCGTTGTAGCCGAGCACCCCGATCTTCGCGCCCGGGAGGAACGAGAGCGAGATGTCGCTCAGCACTTGGCGGTCGGGTGGAAAGCGCCGGGAGAGCCTGTAGGTCGTGAAGATGTACTGGGTCGACACGCCCACTGAGAGTACAAACGGGGGTTATGCGCGTCGCTGCAGCCGTATTTGCCCTGATCGCCGTGATCTGCCTCGTGCTGGCGATCGCTGGGATGGTTTCGGGGCGACCTGGCGACCGCGTGGGCGTGTTCTTGCGCATCGCGGCGCTGCTCTGCTTCGTGCTGGCGGTGGTGCTGAACCTCGCCGCGCGCTGAGGGACTCCGGCCCGCCGGCACGGCGCGGCGCCGCCATCCTCCGGACGGCGCCGCTAACGTAGATGGGTCATGCCCCGCATCCTCGACGTGGAACAGGCCATGCTCCTACTCGAGCTCGAGGCGCCGTTTGATCAGCGCCGCGTCCAGCTCGCGCGCCGGCGCATGGCCAAGCGCTGGCACCCCGACGTCGCGCCGCCCGGGCGCCAGCACGAGCACCAGCGTCATCTGCAGGCGATCAACGAGGCGGCGGACCAGCTCGAGGAGCTGGCCGAGGGCTCGCGCGGTGGGCGGGTCACCCGCAACGCGGTCAAGGTGTCGGCGGCCGCAACCCGCAAGGCCCGCGAGGACGCCGGCCGGCGGGCGTACGAGGCCGAGCAGCGCGAGCGTCAGCGAGCCGAGGAGCGTGCCAGGTACGATCCGTTCGGCTCGCGCGTGCCAGATCACTCGGTCGTCCACCGCTACGCGCGCTGCGTCTCGTATCCGGAATGGGGCGTGGGCACGGTCAGCGGGATCTACTTCTCGGGCGACGAGGATGACGTGCAGCAATGGGCCCGGGTGCTGTTCTCGGTCGGGGTTCGGACCGTGCCCGCGGGATCACTCCAGTTCGTGGATTTCTCAAAGCCCGATCCCTCGGCCGACCGCGTGCAGCGGTTCATGACCGCGGCCCAGCACGCGCTCGCGGACGGCGACGCAGAACTCGCGGCGCAGCGCCTCGTCTACGCTCGCGACGCCGAACCGACCAATCCCGCGGTGCTGCGGCTCCTCACGGCGGCGTTCTGGCAGGCCGGGAACCTGCCGGCGGCCGCCCGAGCGGTCCGCGACTGGTCCAGGGTCGACACCGACCGCCCCACGCCCGAACGGTTCGCGTCGCGGATCTACGAGGACATGGGGGCCGTGGACCTCGCGGCCGACGCGGCCGCCCGCGCAGCCGACCGGGCGCCGGGCGATGCCTCGGCGTGGGAGCGGCTGGGACGCCTGCGGCTGCGGCTGATGGACCGCTCGGGGGCGATCTCGGCGCTCGAGCACGCGAAGCTCATCGGTCCCTCGGTCGAGGGGCTGCTCGACCTGGCGCTCGCTCACCACCTCGCCGGCGATGTCGGCGCGGAAGTCTCGGCCGCACACGCCGCCACGGTGCTCGACCCAGGATCGCCGGCGGCGTGGGCGAGTTATGCCCATGCGCTCGCGCGCACGGATCGGATCAGCGAGTGCTCCGAAGCGTGCCGGCGCCGGCTCGAGCTCGGCGACGACCTCGAGGTCAGGGATCTGCTCGACCGGATCCGGGCGTCGGCACCGCGCTCGCTGTCGGAGCGAAGCGCGGCGTAAAGCCCGTGGCAGTGGGCGCCGCCTGAGCCACCGGCGTGCCGCCCGAGCCGCGCTCAGCGCTCCGGGACCGAGGATCCTTCGCGCCCACACACCGGACACGCCTCCTGGGGCCCGAGCGGCCGCCCTCCGCAGCCCGGACAGTCCTCCACCCGCTCGAGCACACCCAACAGCTCGCCCACTCGGCACACGAGCAGGCGCTCCTCGTCGACCTCGACCCAAGTGCCCGCGGAGGCCGGAAACACCACGTGATCTCCGGGTTTGACGGGCATCACCACGCCGACGTGATCCCACCAGTCGAGCCCGGGTCCGACCGCGAGCACGATCCCGTGCTGGGGCGGCGGCTCGTCCGAACCCGGCGGCACCAGCAGACCGGAGCGACGCACCCGATCGGGGTCGAGCTCCTTGATCACGACTCGGTCGAATAGCGGGCGAAGTTGGCTACGCATCGTTCACGTCCGTTATTGATCATAGGCTGGCCGGATGCGGCTCATCGTCGCCCGCTGCGAGGTCCGGTATTCCGGCCGGCTCGACGCCCTGTTGCCCGAATCTCTGCGTCTCATCGTCGTCAAGGCCGATGGATCGGTGCTCGTCCACGCCGACGCCGGCGGCTACAAGCCCTTGAACTGGATGACCCCGCCGACCGTGATCGAGGAGCGGCCCGGCCGTATGGTCGTGCGCAAGCGCGCCGGCGCGAGCGAGGACCGCCTGGAGATCGAGATCTACGAGGTGCTCTGCGACGTCACCTACGACATGGGCTCGCCCGACGATCACGCTGCGCTGGCCAAGGACGGGGTGGAGGCCCACCTCCAGGAGCTGCTGGCCGAGCGGCCCGAGTGTTGTGGCGAGGGGTTCCGACTCGTGCGCCGGGAGTGGCCCACCGACATCGGCCCGGTCGATCTGATGTGCCGAGACGCCGAGGAGCAGTGGGTCGCGGTCGAGATCAAGCGGGTTGGCGGGATCGAGGCGGTCGAGCAGCTGGCCCGGTATCTGGAGCGGATTCGCCGGGATCCGGCGCTCCGGTCCTGTCGCGGCGTGCTCGCCGCCCAGACGGTCAAGCCGCAGGCGCGGGTGCTCGCCCAAGCGCGGCGGATCGCGTGGGTCGAGGTCGATCTGGCGGTGTTGCGCGACGAACGAGAGCCGGAGCTGAAATTGTTCGCGGCATGACTGACGAACGAGTAGTCCTCACCGAACGCCGCGACCGCGTCCTTCTCATCACGATCAACCGCCCGGACCAGCGCAACGCGATCAACGCCGCCGTCGCTCAAGCCATCGCGGCAGCGCTCGAGGAGCTCGACGGGGTCAGCGACCTGTCGGTTGGCGTGCTCGCGGGCGCCGGCAAGGGCTTCTCCGCCGGCATGGACCTCAAGGCGTTCGTGTCCGGAGAGCGCCCTTGGGTGGAGGGTCGGGGATTCGCGGGGATCGCCGAGCGCTCCGCGCGCAAGCCGCTGATCGCCGCGATCGAGGGGTTCGCGGTCGCCGGCGGGCTCGAGGTCGCGCTCGCGTGCGATCTGATCGTCGCGGCGCGAGGCGCGCGGCTAGGAATCCCCGAGGTCAAGCGCTCTCTGGTTGCGGCCGGTGGCGCCCTGTTGCGACTCCCGCGCGTGCTACCGCGGACGATCGCCATGGAGCTGGCGCTGACCGGCGAGCTGATCGACGCCGAGCGCGCTTACGAGCTCGGATTCGTGAATCGCCTCGCCGAACCCGGGCAGGCGGTGCAA
Source organism: Solirubrobacterales bacterium (assembly GCA_019244745.1). Lineage (GTDB taxonomy): Bacteria > Actinomycetota > Thermoleophilia > Solirubrobacterales > Solirubrobacteraceae > Palsa-465. The sequence continues at coordinate 3,707 of JAFASF010000260.1, forward strand.
AACGCGCTCGAGCTCGCGGAGGTCATCGCCCAGAACGGACCGCTGGCCCTCGCCGCGACCAAGCGGATCCTGTTCGAGTCGGCCGACTGGCCCGACTCCGAGTTCTTCCCCCGCCAGCTCGAGATCTCGGGCCCGGTGTACGCCTCCGAGGACGCCCGCGAGGGGGCGAGCGCGTTCGCCGAGAAGCGGGCGCCGGTCTGGAAGGGCCGCTAGACGCTGACGGAGCCGAGCCCGAGCCGAGCCGAGCCGAGCGGAGCGGAGCGCGCGGCTACCCGGCCGGATCTTCCGAACCCGAACCCGAACCCGGACGCGACCCCCAGCCGGTCGCCACGAGCGAGCGGGCACCGCCGTGGTTGCGGTGCTCGCACAGGTAGATCCCCTGCCACGTCCCCAGGACGATGCGCCCGCGGGAGACGGGAAGCGTCAGGGAGGGGCCGAACAGCGATGCCTTGATGTGCGCCGGCATGTCATCGGCGCCCTCGAGCGTGTGGGTCCAGTAAGGCGCGCGCTCCGGAACCGCGTTGTCCGACCATGCCTCAAAATCCTCGCGCACTTCGGGCGAGGCGTTCTCGTTGATCGTGAGCGACGCCGAGGTGTGGAGGATCAGCAGGTGCAGGAGCCCGATCTCGAGCTCGGCGAGCTCCGGGAGCGCCTCGACCACCTCGCGGGTCACCAGGTGGAAGCCGCGCGGGCGCTCCCGGAGGACGATCTCGCGCTGGAACCACATCACAGCTCGCCGAGCCGCGCGACGCGCATATCCACGCGGGCGCCGCGAAACGGAACTCCCTCGGCCTCGAGCAGCGAGCGCTGGCGGGAGCCCTTGGCGAGCGAGCCGTCGGCGCGGACGATGCGGTGCCATGGGAGGTGGGGATCGCGGCAATCATGCAGCACGGCCCCGGCGACCCGAGGCGCGCCGGGAGAGACGTCGCCGTAGGTGCGCACGAAGCCGGGTGGCGTCGACCGCACCCGGGCCAGGATCGCGCGCTCGCGCTCTGACTCTGCGGCAGACACGCCAGCGGAGGATAAGTGCGCGACGCCGGGCCGCGCCGCCAGCGCTGACACAGCACACCGAATCCTGGTAGGGTGCCCGGCGCCAAATTCCCTGCTGAGGCGGGAAAACGGGGGACCCAGATTCCCCGGGGCTAATCGTGGCCTGATGGCCGTGTAGCGCGTTCGCGCGAGCCCGACAGCTAACCCCGTAGGCGCACCCGATGATCTGCAACCGGCGCATCGTCAAACCCAGGCTGGCCATCGCCGCGATCGTGATCCTGGGTGGGCTCGGCGCCGCCGCCGCGATCCCGCTCCAGTCGAGCGCCGATCCGAGCCTCGGTCAGCTGAACTCGCAGCTGAGCCAGGAGCAGTCGCGCCAGCAAGGGCTGTCGGCGAGCATCGCCGGGCTTGCGGCGTCCATTTCGTCCCTCAACGGCCAGATCGCGCTCGTGCAGTCCCGCGAGGCGGCGGTCCGAGCGGAGCTCGACTCCGACCGCAGGACACTGGCCCGGATCCGGGTGTCGCTGCAGCGCGAGCGCCGCCTCGTCCGGGTGCTGAAGGCGCGCCTCGCCCGGGCGCGGATGGTGCTGGCTCGCCAGCTCGTGAGCGACTATGAGTCCGACCGGCCCGACCTGGTCTCGGTCGTCCTCGAGTCCCGCGGTTTCACGGATCTGCTCGAGCGGTTCACCTTCCTTCATCGGGCCGAGGTCCAGCAACAGACGATCATCCGGATCACGCGATCGGCCAAGGCCCAGGCCGACGCCGCCGAGCGACATCTGGCGAAGATGGAGGCCGCGGAGGCTCTGGTGACCCGCGAGGCCACGATCCGCGAGCGGGCGCTCGAGGGGATGAACGCCCT
>JAFASF010000345.1 GCA_019244745.1 Solirubrobacterales bacterium
TCGGCCTCATCGATCGCCCTCGCCTCCGCGAGGATCTCCCGCGCGATCTGATCGAAGGTGTGATTGACCTCCGGACTGGCGTTGCCGGCGATCCTAGTGCCATCGATCGACACCACTCCGGGCGTGACCAACCCCGCACGGTGACACAGCCTCAGCACCTCACTGAACAGGTCAGCCAGCGCCCGCTCGTGGCGGCAAATGAACCGCGCGATCGTCACGTGATCAGGAACCAGGTTGCCAGTGATAACCCGGTAGGCAACATCCTGACGACAGTGACGCTCGATCGCTCGCGCCGACCGCACGTTGGTCGCAAAGGCATACAAGACCACCGCCACCATCACCGACGGCTCATACGCCGCGCGGCCATGACCATCAGCCCGATACGCCGCATAGAACGCATCCAAATTCATGTCCGCGACGGCGTCGATCACAAACCACGCCTCTGTGTCAGCGTCCTGGCCTGAGGGCCGGTGACGTCCGACCCGGCCGGTAGGTCCTCGGGCCGGCGACGGGCTGACTCCAAACCACGCTGCTCGACTGGCCTGATGAGCTGGCCGGCCTGGCTTGCATTTGTTTTGTCGCCCGTCGCCGCCCGAGGATCGCCGGCGTGACTTGATAGGAGCCTGGCAACGTGCCCTGACAGAGGTCTGTCCGCCGGAGATCCGCTTCATCGGCGGTCAACCAAATGAAGGGACGGTGCAACATGATCGTGATCGGGGTCGACACGCACAAGGGCTCCCACGCCCTCTCGGCGGTCGACGAGGGAACCGGCCGGGTGCGCGGCAGCCGCGAGATCAAGGCGGACGATGCCGGGCATCTGGCGGCGGTCCGGTGGGGTCGCGGGCTCGATGAGGAGCGAGTGTGGGCGATCGAGGACTGCCGGCACGTCTCCCGTCGGTTCGAGCAAGCGCTGCTGGCCGCGGGCGAGCGGGTGATCCGGGTGGCGCCGAAGATGATGGGTGCTTCCCGTCGTGGCGAGCGCGAGCGCGGCAAGTCCGACGAGATCGACGCCCAGGCGGTTGCCCGCGCGGTCGTCAAGGACGGCGTCGACCGGTTCCCGGCGGCGTACCTGGACGAGCGGGCGATGGAGATCCGACTGATCTCAGACCACCGCGAGGATCTCGTCCGCGAGCGCACCCGCATGCAGAACCGGCTGCGCTGGCATCTACTCGAGCTGTGCCCCGAGCTCGAGGCCAAACTCCCGCCAGGCGCGCTGTCGAATCTGCGCCAGCTCGAACGTCTGGACCGGCGGCTGCGGCGGCTTGCCCCGAGCATGCGGCTACGAATCGCGCGCGAGGAGCTCGCTCACGTCCGCGCGCTCACTCGCCAGGCCAAGGAGCTCGAGCGCGAGCTGCTCGGCCTGATCAGCGCCTATCGCCCCCGCCTTCTTCAGGAGCAGGGGTGCGGCACGCTGACCGCGGCACTGCTGATCGGGCGCACCGCCGGCGCGCAGCGGTTCCGCTCCGACGCATGCTTCGGCCGCCAGTCGGGTACCGCACCGATCCCCTGCTCCACGGGACAGCGAACCCAGCACCGGCTCGACCCCGGCGGAGACCGCCAGCTCAACCGAGCGATGCACACGATCGCGATCACCCGCGCCCACCACGACCCCGCCACCCGGGAGTACCTCGCGCGCAAACGGGCCGAGGGCAAGACCGACAAGGGCGCGCTGCGCTCTCTCAAGCGCTACCTCGCGCGCCACTTCTGGCGACTGCTCAGCGAGCCTCCGCTCGCCGAGCACACCGACACGGAGCCCGAGCGGTCCGCAATCCCCCCACGCCCCGCCCCACGCCGCAAGATCGATAAGACGATCAAGGGCGACGCACCCGTCCCGATGGTCTGCATCAGCTAGAGACCGACCCTACCGACGTCAGGGCCGTTCTCAGGCCCGTTGCCGACCGCGGTGAACCATCACCGCCGTCCTGGCCTCCGGCAAATCGACCCGATCGCCGCCCGAGACGGCCTCCTCCGCGTCAAGTGACGCGTTCTCAGCCCCTCTGAGGCCCTGCACCACGTACCCGCGACCAATAGCACCCTCGCTCCGGAGCCCCTCCCGGCCCTCAGAAGCTATCCAACCTCAACAATCCACTCGCCCAGAAGTCCGCAAATAGCGACTCACCCTTGACATAGGAGCAACAGATGATCGGCCGG
>JAFASF010000431.1 GCA_019244745.1 Solirubrobacterales bacterium
CCAGCCGGCCGGCGAGGAGCAAGAAGCTCCCGAACGTCACCAGGAACGCGTTGATGACCCAGGTGAGGGTTCCCTGGGCGAAGTGCAGGTCGCGCTGCACAGCGGGGAGAGCCACGTTCACGATCGTCGTGTCGAGCACGATCATGATCTGGGCCAGGCAGACCACGGCGAGCGCCACCCAGCGGCGCTGCTCGCCGCTGGCGGAAAAGAGAGAGATGGAGGGCATATGAAGTCCGGTAGCAGGAATCGGTGATAAACTGGAGGCATCCTCCGGAAGTAACTGGAGGCGACCTCCGGAACACACTATAGCGGAGGCCCCCTCCGGTTTGTCAAGCAGAATTTGCCGCAGCCCTTATGACCACCAGCGAAGTCCTCGACCAGGCCCTTTCGCGCAAGCCGAAGCGCGCGGACGCGCGTCGCAACTACGACAAGGTTGTCGCGGCCGCCCGGGAGGCATTTGCCGAACGCGGAGACGCAACGTCGCTGGAAGAGATCGCGCGCCGGGCCGGAGTCGGAATCGGCACCCTGTACCGCCACTTTCCCAATCGCCAGGCACTCCTCGAAGCGGTCTACGTCGACGAGGTCGAGAACCTATGCCGCTCCGCGGCCGAGCTCGACGGCCTCCCTCCGTGGGACGCGTTTGCCGCCTGGGTGTACCGCCTGGTCGGTTACCTCGCGACCAAGCAGGCTCTGGCCCACGAGCTGCTCGAGTACCTCGACCGCGACGCGCCGCTGTTCAAGACGTGCCGCGAGTGGCTGGTGACCTCGGGACAGCCGTTACTCGAACGCGCCCAGGAGGCCCAGGTCGTCCGCGCCGACACCAGCCTCTGGGACATCATCCAGATGGTCGGCGGGATCGCCAAGATTCCCGGCGCCGAACCGGACCAGGTCGAGCACATCCTCACGATCGCGCTCGACGGACTACGGTACCGCCCGGGCGGCGCTTAGCGAGCGACGGTCCGCGAGCTCGAGTCTCGGGCCCAGCCGGCCGTGTGCCGGTCACGCGCGGTCGGGTTTCCGGGTCTTGTCGGTGTTCTTGTCGCCCTCCCGGGTCTTGTCGGTGTGCGGTGTCGACCGAGCGTGGCGCTCCACCGCCGCGCGCGGCCTCGCCTCGGCGGTTGTTCTACGCGGCGAGCGCATGTGGGTCCACCCTCGGCTGGCATAGAGGTACGGGTGGTGGAACGCGGTCAGGGCCTCCTCGGGGTCGACATCGAGCTTGAAGCACCCGCCGCTCCGCTCGTCCTCGACGGTGACCGAGACGCGGTTTGTCAGCGGGTTCCACAGCAATCTCACCTCGATTCCGTCGCTCACGCGATGATCCAGCTCCCGGGTGATTAGGTCAGGGTTGGTGTGCATGATCGTTCGCTCCGGTGCTCTTGCGAGGGGTCGTCGTGTCTGTTGGATGGCGCTCCTTGGGAGCACGAATTGATCCCGTCACTGATAGACACCGGGCCGCGGTCGAGTGTGACGCAGTGACCTGCCCCATCGGTATTTCGTTGCTGAGTTCGTCGAACAGTCGCTGCTTGCCGATGCTCCGCCGTCAGGCTCGGCACGCCCTGATAACGGCCTCGGGACCGGTGGCGAGTTGGGCGTGCATGTTGGTCTCCATCATCCGGAGTGCCGCCTGCGCCAGCTGCTCATCGATGTGGGCGACGCCGTCGGTTGGAACGACCACTTCAAAATGGCGCACGTACCCGTCGAGAGCGGAGTAGAGGATGCATTGCTCGGTGACCTGTCCGGCCAGCACCAGGCGCGTGATCTCCTCCCGCTGCAGCAGGTATTCGAGCAGGGTCTCGTAGAAGATCGAGTGGCGGGCCTTGACGATGAACGGTGCATCGTCGGGGGGCAGGACCGGCTCGACCAGCTCAGGCCTGGCGCCGGCGAGCGCCCGCCGGGCGATGTCCTTCGGTCCAGCTGTCCAATCGCCGTGGTTGTCGTTGACGTAGACGATGCGCAGCCCCTCCTCACGGGCGGCTCCGACTAGGGCGCACAGGTCGTCGAGCATCCGCTCCACAGAGTTCGTGAGGGGCTCGGCGTCATCGTGTTCGTATGGGTTGAGCATGTCAATCACGATCATCCCGGTGGTCATGGCAAAGGCCCTACCCGCGACCGCTGGAGGGCATGCCTCGATTGGGCGGGGCAGTGCCAGGCACCACCTGCTCCCAGGCGATCTGCCTGCCGCGCCACTCGAAGATCTCAGCCACTGGCTGCCGGTTGTACCCCAAATCGGCAGACGAGCCACCACGGACCCCGCCAGTCCCGTCCGAGGGCTGGCTACGGCGGACCAGGCTGATCGCCAGTAATGGAGGGAGAAGGCGGGATTGGGAGACCGGCCACGCTGAGAGCGTGCAACATCGCTGGGAACGGACCCTCTCCCTGAGCGGCGGCGGCTCCGTCGCCGGGCTGACCGAGTAGCCGTCTTGTCAGGGTCGAGCGTTCCTCGAGCAGCTCCTCGAGAACGCTGAGAAGGTGCTCGCCGGTTGGAGCGTCGCGGTTCTCGAGTGCTCCGCGCAGCCAGGCCTGGCGCGCCAGCTCCTTGATAAACGCGCCGCTGACTCCGGCCGAGCGCTCGACAAGAGCGTCCTGGGTGCTCTGGTCGGTGGGGATGCCCTTGGCGTAGAGAGCCAGCAGCCGCCGCCGTCCGTCGTCGTCGGGCAGCGGGATCTCGAGGGCTAGGTCGATGCGACCAGGCCGGGCCGCTAGCGCGGGCTCGATGAGGTCGGGTCGGTTAGTCGTCAGCAGGAATAGGAGGTCCTCGTCCTCGGCTAGCCCCTCCATCTGGTTGAGCAGTTCGAACAACAACCCGCCCCCGCTGTGGAATGGCATCGTGCGCTCGGCGGCGACGAGGTCGACGTCCTCAAAGACAAACGTCGCCGGCGCCAACTCTCGCCCGATCGCGAGCGCCTGCTCGATCAACCCCAGGCCTCTGCCGGTCAACAGGATCGTGGTCCGACCCGCCATCGCGTGCAGCAGGTACATCACCGACAACGTCTTGCCGGTGCCCGGCGGCCCGTGGAGTAGCACGCCGCGCTTGAGGTGCTGACCCGCTGACCGCAGCTGCTCTGTCATTCGGGTCATCCCAACGGTGTGGCGCTCGAGGCGCTCGAGCGTCCCAGAGGGCAAGATCACGCCGTCGCGCTGCACGGCCGGCACGGCATGAAACCGCACGCTCACCGCCTCGTGATGACCGTGCTGGTGCAGTGAAATGATGCGGCCGCGGAAGACGTTGTGCTCGCGCATCGCGGCGCGCAGCTCGCGCAGCAGCTCGGAGACCACACCGTGCTTGGGAGACACGCCCTCGAGCTTGAGCGCCGACGGCGCCATCGGATGATCTCCGCTGCGGGAGAGCACCAGCGCGACCGCCTCCCCCGCGCATCGGGTCAAGAACAATGCGCTCGCGACGCACTGGATGACGCGACCATCACCGACCTCGACGTCGGTGTACTGCACCGGGCCTAACGAGATCGGCCCGGTCATCCCCTGACCGGCGACGATCTCGGCCAAGCCCACAGAGCCAAAGCCGCTGTGGCGAGTCGTGAATCCAACAATCTCGGCGTCGCTCAGGACCGCGTCGATCGCCAGCTGGAGGTTGGCGTGCTCGGTGAGCGGAAATTCGGCGCCCGTAGTCGGAAGCGCCTTCGGATCGGCGCCGAGATACTCGCGCACGCGCACGGTCACCGCCGACTCCTTGTGCTCGGCGACGAACGACATCGCGTGCATGAACTCCACAAACGCGGCGCCGAATGCTCCGGGATCAGGCAGCTCAGCCATAGCCCGCACCGTAGGCGACCGCGAGCCAACTGGCAAGGGAGGGGTGGACCGACTTGACATGCAGCCATGAGGATGCATATGGTTTCATGCAGCCTCATGGCTGCCCATCTATCGGAGATCGACGACGCGTTCCGGGCGCTGGCGGACCCCACCCGTCGTCGGATACTGGACCGCCTCAACGCTCAGAACGGGCAGACGCTGCGTGAGCTGTGCGCCGGCATGGACATGGCCAGGCAATCGGTCTCAAAGCACCTCGCTGTGCTCGAAGCCGCCCAGCTCGTGACCACGGTGTGGCGCGGGCGGGAGAAGCTCCACTACTTAAATCCCGCGCCCATCCAGGCAATCTCCGAGCGCTGGATCGACCAATACGACCGTCAACGGGTCCGCGCCCTGTCGGACCTCAAACGAGCTCTGGAGGACAACCCGATGGACAAGCCGTCGTTCGTCTACACGACTTACATCCACACCACTCCGGGGCGCCTCTGGCAGGCGCTAACCGACCCAGCGTTCACTGAGCGCTACTGGGGTGTCGCGTTCGAGACCGACTGGAGCACCGGCTCGATGATCACGCTCCGCCAGTGGGGTGTGACGATCGCCGACTCCGAGCAGGTGATCCTCGAGTCCGAGCCCTACCGCCGGTTGTCGTACACCTGGCATACGTTCACACCCGAATGGAGGAAGGTCGTCCAGGAACGGGTCGGGTTCAGCGATGAGTTCCTTGATCGCGTCGCTGCTGAGCCGCGCTCGAAGGTCACCTTCGAGCTCGAGGAGCTCGGCGAGCTGGTCAAGCTGACCGTCGTGCACGACGACTTCGAGCCCGGAAGCGCCGTGCTGGAGACCATCAGCCAGGGCTGGCCACACATCCTCTCGAATCTCAAGACGCTGCTCGAGACCGGCGAACCGCTCCCCGCAGCTGGCGCGCCCACCTCGTAAACCACGATCGCAGGTCGAGAATGAGCACGGACCGGCGGGAACCTCCGCGGCGAGGTCGTTGCGCGGGGACCCATCGGGCGCGCCATCTGGCGGTGGCGCTTGCGATCGGCACTCGATAGCGCGTCGACGATCGTCTCCTCCTGACCGCCTGGCGTCTGGACGCTGCACGGAGTTCCCCTACGCAGCTACGCCATCGCCGGTTGGTTGCGGCGATGACCTGACCGCAGTTTCGCCGCATGACAGCGGCTCGAGCCGCGCGGCGCTGCCGTGGCCAGCCCGCCAAAGTCCTTGGCGGGCTGGCCGGCCGCCCCCACTGTCCCGAT
>JAFASF010000055.1 GCA_019244745.1 Solirubrobacterales bacterium
GGATCTGCCCCGGGAAAAGTGGAGTCCGGGTTTTGAGGTCCGCGGCAGAGAGGATCCTGTCGCATGCCTCGCAGGTACCCGCCGGAAGTCCGTCGCCAGGTGATCGAACTCGCTCGGTCTGGAACGCGTGTGGCGCAGCTCGCCGCGACGTTTCAGATGTCGGAGGTGACGATCTACAACTGGCTCAAGCAGGACCGCATTGATCGTGGCGAGGAGATCGGCAAGACGACCGATCAGCAGCTCGAGCTGGCTGCTGCGAAACGCCGGATCAAGCAGCTGGAGACCGAGCTGTCGGTCGCCAGGAAGGTCAACGAGGTGTTCCTGAAAGAGGGCATCAGCCCAAAAGGCTCTTCCCGGTGATCGACTCCCTGACCGGGCAGGGCCTAAACGTCCGGCATGCCTGCCGAACGCTCGGCGTGTCTGAGTCGGGCTACTACGCGTGGAAGGACCGGCCGGACTCTCCGCGGACGCTGCGGCGGATCTGGCTGGCCGGCGAGATCACTGACGTGCACAAGGCCTCGGGCGGGACCTACGGGTCGCTGCGCGTCACCGCCGAGCTCAAGTACGGACGGAACATCCTCGTCGGGCACAACGCGGTGGAGTCGATCATGCGTGAGCTCGGGATCAAGGGAACGCCGACTCGGCGGCTCCCGAGGGGCGCGAGGATTGCGCAGGTCACCTCGCTTGATCTGGTCCGGCGCGTGTTCGCGCGCGGCCGGCCGAACGAGCTATGGCTGACCGATATCACCGAGCACCCGACCAACGAGGGGAAGATCTACTGCTGCGTGGTGCTCGACACGTTCTCCCGGCTGGTGGTCGGCTGGTCAGTGGAGTCGACGCAGACCACCGTGCTGGTCCTCAACGCGCTCGGGACAGCCACGCGGCGCCGCGGGCACCGCGACGGGCTGATCATCCACTCCGATCGCGGGACGCAATTCAGCTCGTGGGCGTTCAGTGAACGCGTCCGGACCGTGGGAATCGCTCCGTCGATGGGCGCGGTTGGCACGGCCGCGGACAACGCGATGATGGAGAGCTTCTGGGGCCGCATGCAGGTCGAGCTGCTCAACCGCCGTCGCTGGAAGACCCGGATCGAGCTCGCCACCGCGATCCACGACTACATCCTGTTCCACAACACCCGGCGCCGCCACTCCGCACTCGGGATGCGCACCCCGTCCGAGATTGAAGCCGCATGGGCCGCCGGCGACAACGGCGCTGTTGCCCGAGCGAGGATCGCTAAGACCGCTCCAACGGTGCTGGTTGACGACGGCGCTGCCGCTGGTCTCTCCGCTCTCCGGATAGAACCAATCGAACACACCCATCAACATCAACTACACAACAACGACCAAGCCGCGTGAACCTCAGAAACGCGACTCCATCGGAACCGGGGCGGATCCAGGGATCCGCCGAACCCAGGGCAGTCCACTATCCGGATTCCGGTAGTCGTCCTTTACCCAGCGAGCCGTCTCTGTGTGCCGCCCGTTGGGGGGCACCGTGCGCGAGATGGCGAGCGTGTTGGCGTCTATGCCGCGGCGTGAACGCGGGCCCAGCTCTCGAATTGAGCGAGGCCCTCGAGGTCCTCGTCAGCAGAGCTCGACGTGAGGGTGCACCGTACTCGCCGCCACAGACGTGCTGTTCATCGATTCGGCGAGACCACTCGGGTCGTCCGCGCTCCCGCGTCGGCGTCCCCCTTCCGGCCCACCTCACGTCGCTCGGCAGGCGATCCTGGCCAGCCTGCCGCGGGAGCGATTGCTGAGCCCCGCTCCAGCGGACGAACTTCGTGACCGTGCGTCGAGTTCGATCGTCGCCAAGAGGACCTGTTCGCCGAGCTGGAAAAGATCGCGGCCGACGGCTATGCCACCAGTGCCGGGGAGAGCGAGGCAGACGTTGGAGCGCTCGGCATGGACATCGTTGTCGGAAGGACCGGTCAAACGGCGATCAGCGTTTCGGCGCCATTGTCGCGGCTTCGATCTGGGCTGCTCGAGCGGGTACTTCCGCACCTGCGCGCCGCGGTGGCACAGGTGAGTGCCTCCATCAGCTGATTCGCGCCTTGGCGCTGCCTGATCCGCCGGCCTCCGCCTCTTGCCGCCATGCTCACCGCACCCGAGCCGGAACGGATCGACGCTATCCTGGGTCCGCCGGCGGGAGGGCCAGAGGGTCGAACCGCTTCACCGTTCACGGTCAGGCGGCCTTGTCGGCATGACGGCATGACGGCATGAGCGTCAGCGAAACGACAGCGAAGCGGCGGTGAGCATGGAACGAGCCCGAGTCAACGGCGTTGAGCTGGAGTATGAGCTCAAGGGCGCCGGGGAGCCGGTGCTCCTGATCCACGGAAGCCACATCGCCGGCTCGTTCATTCCGTTGCTCGCGCAGCCGTCCATGAGCGATGGCTACATGCTCATCCGCTATCACCGCCGCGGCTTTTATGACAGCGCGCCGGCGACCGGGCCGGTCAGCATGTCCGACCAGGCGGCGGATGCCGCGGCGCTCCTCGAGCATCTGGGCGTGGAGGCGTCACATGTGGCGGGTCATTCCTACGGTGGGGCGATAGCCCTGCAGCTCGCGCTCGACGCGCCTGAGCGCGTGCACTCCCTTGCCCTCCTGGAGCCCGCTGTGCTGTCCGTGCCGCGGGGAAAGGTCGTCTTCGAGCTGATTGATGTCGCCAAGCGTCTCTATGACCAAGGCTATTGGGAGGCGGCGGAGGACTTCTTCCTTGGCACCCCTAAGGAACGGGGAGATATCGCTCGTAGCATCCCCGGCGGGCTCGACCAGGCGCTTCGTGACATGGACACCTACTTCGCGGTCGAAGTCCCCGCGCACCAGCAGTGGCAATTTCACGCCTCCGAGGGCACGCAGATCAAGTGCGCGACGCTGTACATGCTCGGCGGGGAGAGCTCTCCCGTGTACGTGGAGGTCCACGACCACATCAGGCAATGGATGCCCCAGACGGAGACGGTCGTGCTCCCCGGCGCCTCACACCTGCTGCACATCCAGGAACCCGCCGGAGCCGCGGTGCTGTTGCGCAACTTCTTCGCTCGCCATCCCATAACCGCCGGCGCCCCGCCAGACCGGGATCGACGGCGCACGGCGCGGCACACCGGGCAGTACAACGCGGCGGTCGACCTACTCGACGGGAACCTCGAACGTGGGCTTGCCGAGAAGGAGGCGATCAGGACGTACTCGGGGTCGCATACCTACGGCGAGGTGGCCCGCGGCGCGAACCGCGCCGGCAATGCCCTTCGAGGCCTTGGTGTGGAGATGGAGAACCGCGTGCTGCTGGCGCTTCCCGATGCCGCCGAGTTCGCGATCGCGTTCTTCGGAGCGATCAAGATCGGCGCCATCCCTGTCCCGGTCAACACGAACCTCCAGCCACTCGAGTATGCGGACCTGCTCGAGGACACCCGCGCAAAGGCAGCCGTGGTGGACCCTTCGCTGGCCCCAGCGTTCCGCCGCGCTAGGCGTGGAACCACCCACCTCCGTCACCTTGTCGTGGTCGGAGAGGCCGAGCGCGATGAGCTGAGTTTGGCAGAGCTCATGGAGGACGCCGAGGACGACCTGTCGCCGGCTAGCACCATGAGCGACGACCAGTGCTTCTGGCTGTACACGTCGGGCACGTCCGGGCGGCCCAAGGGCGTGACCCACATGCAACACGACATGCGCTTCTGCGCCGACACCTACGCCAGGCACGTGCTGCACATCGAGGAGTCCGATGTCACCTTCTCCGTGTCGAAGCTCTACTGGGCCTACGGCCTCGGCAACGGTCTCTACTTCCCCGTCTCCGTGGGGGCGACATCGGTGCTGCTGGCTGAACCGCCACAGCCGCGGGCCGTGCTCGACGTCGTCAAGGAGCTGAAGCCGACGATCTTCTTCGGCGTGCCCACGAGCTACGCAAGCCTCTTGGCGGCGAGGTGGAAGGAGAACTGCTTCAGCTCAGTCCGGGTGTGCGTCTCGGCAGGCGAGGCGCTCTCGGGATCGCTCCTCGGGCGCTGGAAGGAAAGGACAGGCCTTCCGATCCTGGACGGGATCGGGTCGACCGAGACGTGTCATATCTTCATCTCGAACCGGATGGACGACGTACGCCCGGACTGCACCGGGACGGTCGTCGAGGGCTTCGAGGCAAAGGTCGTCGACGACGATGGCCAGGTCGTGCCGGATGGCCAGGCGGGGATGCTCATGGTCAAAGGGGAGTCGACCTCGCCGTTCTACTGGCATGACGAGCTCCTCACGAGAGAGTCGATGCACGGCGCGTGGTTGCGCACGGGAGACACGTTCATCAAGGACGAGTCCGGGCACTTCTACTTCCGGGGTCGCTCAGACGAGATGCTCAAGGTGGGCGGTATGTGGGTTAGCCCGCTGGAAGTCGAGGCCGTCCTAAGCGACCATGAGGCGGTCGCAGAGTGTTCTGTGATCGGGGTCCAGGATGAGGACGGTCTCACCCGTCCGGAGGCATGGGTCGTGCTCAAGGAGAGCGGACGTGAGCAGCAACTCGAGCCTGTCCTGCGCCAGCACATGCGTCATCGCGTTGGCGGCAACAAGACCCCGCGGGCGTTTCACTTTGTAAGCGCGCTGCCCGAGCGCTCTCCGGTGAACGGCGAGCATGTGAAATCGACTAGGCAGGGCTTCGACGAGCGCGACTCGGCGGCCGAGCAGGCCTCGTCAGCGCCGGTCTCTACCGGTTGACCGGCTTCGACCCGAGCTGCTTGACAAGCCGCCGGCCACCTCTCAGACGGCCATGTGACGAAGGGCGCTTGTGAGCTGGGCCACCACCGTCCGCGCGGCGTCGAAGCGCTCGAGATCAATGAAGCCGTGGATCATGCCCAGGTACCGGGTGGCGACCACGGGAACGCCGGCGTCGGCGAGTCGCGACGCGTAGTCCTCCCCCTGGTCGCGCAGCGGGTCGTATTCGGCGGTGATGACCAGCGCGGGCGGGAGACCTGCGAAGCTCGCCGCGCGCAGTGGCGAGACATGCGGCAGCTCCCGGTCAGAGACGGCGGGAGCGTAGCGCTCGACGTGCCAGCGGATGCTCTCGCGGTCGAGCCCGAAGCCCTCCGCGAGCCGCGACCGAACGGATCCCTCGTCGAGGAGGTCGAGGGCGGGGCACAAGAGCGCCTGCAGGCTGAACTCCTGAGCGCCGCGATCGCGAGCGCGAAGGGCCACCGCGGCGGCGAGGTTCGCACCAGCGCTGTCTCCAGCAAGCGCCAGCCTCGAGGAATCCAGCCCGACCGCGCCGCCGTGGCGCACGAGCCACGCCACCGCCCGCTCGACGTCCTCCACCGCGGCCGGGTAGGGATGCTCCGGCGCCAGCCGGTATCCGACAGCCAGGACAGCCCAGCCAGAATCGTTGGCGATGGCGCGGCACAGCGGCTCTGCCTCCTCGACGCTGCCGAGCGCCCAGCCCCCTCCGTGCAAGTAGAGCATGGCGGGAGCAGAAGGCTTCGGTCGAAACAGGCGACAGGGGATGCCTCCGGCGTCGACCTCGGCGACGTGGCTCACGGACTCACCGCGGCCGGCTCGGCCTCGGGCCCACGCGCGAGTCTCCGCGAGGTCGAAACCCCCGCGACCGGGGATGAAGCGATCAGGCAGCGCGGCCATCTCTGCGAGGGCGGCGCGGGCCTGCGGATGAAGCGACTCGCGGTCCTGCGGGCTCATGCCAAGTCGTTTCGCTCACGTTCGAGTCGGTTTTGCATTGATACGATTCCACCTGAGGTCGAACAGGTTCGTCCGCGTGGCCGCCCGCGGGGATCTGCGAATGGCCGGACCATTTTGCGTCGCTGGGTGGATACGCCGCGCGGCGCGGCGGCGATGAAGTGGAGGCGAGGCGCATGAGTTTGGAGGTCACCGAGCGCTACAACGTCAGTAGCTTGCTCGACGAGAACCTGGAGGCGGGTCGCGGCGAGAAGATCGCCGTCCGCAGCGAGACCGAGGAGTTGACGTACGCCGGCCTGCACGACCGCGTTTGCCGCGCGGGACGGGCGCTCCAGGAACTGGGCGTCCAGGGGGAACAGCGGGTTCTGATGGCGATGGACGACACGCCCTCCTGGCCGGCCGTGTTTCTGGGAGCGATTCGAATCGGCGCCGTCCCCGTTCCGGTCAGTTACCTGGATACTCCAGCGAACTTCCAGCACTTCGTCCGTGACAGTGAGGCTCGCGTCATCCTCCTTGAGGCGGCTGCCCTTGGGACGATGCAGGAGGCGGTGGCCGGGCTTGATCACCCACCGCCCCTCGTCGTGGTCAACGGCAGCGCCGACCGTCTCGAGAGCCTCGAGGCGCTGCTCGAAGCGCACGCCGGCGAGCTTCCGCCGGCCGACACTCACCGCGACGACTTCGCCTTTTGGTTGTTCAGCGGCGGCTCGACCGGGCAACCGAAGGGTGCCGTGCATCTGCAGCACGACATCCCCTACACGATCGCCACTTTCGGTCGCCAGATCCTGCGGATTAGCGAGGATGATGTCTGCTTCTCCACCACGAAGCTCTACCACGCGTACGGGATGGGCAATGGGATGTCGTTCCCGTTCGCCGTAGGCGCCACCGCCGTGCTAATGGCCGGCAAGCCGGACCCGGCGAAGATCTTCGCCCACATCGAGAAGTACCGTCCAACCCTGTTCTTCTCCGTGCCGACGCTTTACGGGAGGCTGAGCGGCGCGCCCGAGGCCGCCACCACCGACTTCAGCTCGATCCGGATGTGCTGCTCGGCCGCGGAGCCGCTGGCTCCGGAGGTGCTCCGGCGCTGGCAGGACGTGACTGGACTGGAGATCTGCGACGGGATCGGCTCGACCGAGATGCTGCACATCTACTGCTCGAACCGGCCGGGGGACGTGCATCCCGGCACAAGCGGCCGACCGGTGCCCGGCTACGAACTCAAGCTCCTCGACGACGACGAGCAGCCGGTCGCGCAGGGGGAGGTGGGCAACCTGTTCGTCAAGGGCGACAGCGCGCTGGCCTTCTACTGGCATCAGCACGAGAAATCGAAGGGCTCCGTGCGCGGCGATTGGTACTTCACCGGCGACCGCTACCGCCAGACGGAGGACGGCGTATTCGTCTACGAGGGCAGGGCCGACGACATGATCAAGATCGGCGGATTGTGGGCATCGCCGATCGCGATCGAGAACGCCATCATGGAGCATCCCGACGTGCTCGAGGTGGCCGCGATCGGCATTGAGGCGGACTTCACCACGCGGGTAAAGGCGTTTGTCGTACCCCGTGGCGGCGAGGGCTCGGCAGAGCTCGCCGGAGAGCTCAAGACCTGGTGCAAGCAGCGCCTGCGGCGCTACGAATACCCGGAGTTCATCGAGTTCCTCGACGAGCTGCCCAAGACGCCCACGGGGAAGATTCAGCGCTACAAGCTGCGCAGCCTGGAGAGCGGAGTTACTCAAGGCTTTGCGTGAGGCGCCCCCGCGACGGCCGTCTTGAGCAGAGTCGCGACGCGCGTCGATTCGTCTCGCGTCGCGGTTGAGGTGCTTGCCCGCGGTGGTCCGGAACAGCGGGTCGGTGGGAGCGCCGTCGCGTTCCTCAGCCAGGCTTTGGGCACCTTCCGGTGCCGGGCGCCAGTGGCGTTCGCTCTCCTTGCGTCCCTTGCCGACGGAGTACAGGGTTGGAGTTGTTATCGGGCGACGGGTTCGCGGGCGGCGAACTCGCGGATCCGTTGGTTGTCGAGCCGCGGGGCGATGTGGTCGTGGAAGAGCTTTGCGCTGAGCTCGGCGCGGCTGCCGACCTGGAGCTTGGCGTAGACCGCCTTGACGTGGTCTTTGGCGGTGTGGCGGGAGATCCATAGCGCACGCGCGATCTGGTCGTTGGTGGCGCCGCGTGTGAGCAGCTGCGCGACCTCGCGCTCGCGTGGCGTCAGTCCGTGCAGCGCGAGCTGCAGCGGCTCGAGTTCGGCGAGCGCGGCTGGCGCGAGCGTGACGGCGACTGTTGCGTGGTCGGCTCCGGCGGTGTCCAGGGTAGCGGCGTGGACCGTTAGCCAGCCTCCAGAGGTCATGCGCACGCTGGCGAAGGGACTGCTCGGTGGCTCTGCCTGGCTCGCCCGCGATGCTCGCCTCGCGACTGCGTGAACGACCGCGGGTAGCTCGAGACCGGTTCCCCGATCGCGGGGAAGCTGCTTGAGCCAGAACCGAGCCTGGTCGGTGAGCGAGCGAATCGATCCGTCGTTGTCCAAGACGATGACCCCGGGAGCGCGATCGGCGCTGGCCGCAGAGGCCGCCTCGCGCAGCAGCGCGTCGCGCAGCCCGTGCGCGATGTGATCGCCCACGCCCGCGATGAACGCGACCTCCTGGTCGCTGAAGTCGGGTTGGCCTTCGTCGCGCACGAGCGCGACGCTGCCCCAGCACGCGTCACCGGTGCGGAACACCGCTCGCAGCTCGGCGCCGTATCCCAGCGACCGGTGGATCCGACGGTATCGGGAGCTGCGTTCGGGTTCTCCGTGAGTCTCGCGGTGCAACGTAGTCACGGGGACGCGGCGGCAGAGCAGCTCCCGGAACTTGGCGTGGTCGGGCTCGAGTAATTCGTTATCGACGAACCGCCAGCGCGCGGCGGCGAGCTTTCCGCTCTGCCCGTCCTCGATCCCGAAGCCGGTGAACAGCAGCGTGCGCGGATCGGTCGGCTTCCAGCACCCGGCGCTGTAGGGCACCGCGCGGCGCAACGCCATCGCGGCTCGCTCGAACAGCTCCATGGCCGGCAGACCCCTCACGGACGCCCGCACGATCGCTGCCTCGGCGGTGACACCCTTCGCGCCCAGTGGACCTCGCGCCATGGGCTTGAGGGTACGCCCCCAAGTTAGTCGCGCCCATCCCGCGGGAGAGGGATGCGCGCAAATCCTCCTCCAACGGGATGGTCGCCCGCGCCCTGCTCGCGGACACTGCGGCGCCTTGATCGTCTCGGAGGAGGTCCATATGCAATATCTCAACATGCCCGATGCGGCGCCCGCGCCCACGCTCATACTGGTGCACGGCTCCTGGCACGACGGGCGCTGTTGGGCGGCCGTGCAGTACCACCTCGCCGCCGCGGGCGTCCGGTCGATCGCGCCGACACTTCCCGGACACGG
>JAFASF010000161.1 GCA_019244745.1 Solirubrobacterales bacterium
GCCGGCGTGGACCGACCCTCGCGGGCGGAGCGTGTTCCCGCTCGACTTTCCCGATCTCGTGTGTGAGCCGGGTGTGTTCACGCCGACGCAGGGAAGCTTCCTGATCTGGAAGTACCTCTACCGGGAAGGAATCGGGGCGCACCAGCGCTGCGTTGACATCGGCAGCGGCAGCGGGCTGCTGACGGTGCAGCTCGCGCGCAACGGGGCCACGCACGTGCACGCGGTCGACATTGATCCGGCTGCGGTGAAGAACACCTTGACCAACGCCTTCCGCAACGGGGTGGCAGACCGCGTCAGCGCGTCGGTCCAGGACCTATATCCATGGGTGCCCGAGGAGCGCTACGACACGATCGTCGCCTCCCTCTATCAGGTGCCCGTGGACCCGTTCGAGCAGGTGACCACGCACCGGCCGCGCGACTACTGGGGACGGAACCTCATCGATCACCTGATCCGGCTCTTGCCGGAGGCCCTGGCCGAAGACGGAACCGCCTACGTCATGCAGCTGTCGATCATCGGCGAGCGGCGCACGGCGCAGCTTCTGGACCGCCTCGGCTACCAGTCCCGAGTAGTCGATTTTGGCTTCTTCGAGTTCAGCGAGCTATTCGCCGAAAAGACGGACCAGATAGCGAGGGTCGAGGAGCTGTCGGATGCCTACCACCTGAGGATCGGGGACACGGAGGTGATGGTGGTCTACCTACTCGAGGTAACGCGCAAATAGCGGGGTTGCGCGTTTAACGCAAAGAGGGCCGTCGTTAAAGACGCAACGTCCGCTCCAGGGGCGCCGGTGGGGCTCCGGCTACGTCGATGGATTGGTCGCCTGCGGGGCGAGCACCCAGTCGTGGTCGGGGTCGTTGGACACGGCCCACAAGCGGGTGGGACCGGCCATCACGTTCAGGTAGTAGAGGTCATAACCGGGTGGCGTCGAGACGGTGTGATAGCCGCGCGGGACCAGCACGCAATCTCGGTCACCGAACGTCACCGCCTCCTCCAGCGAGCGGTCGTCGCTGTAGACGCGCTGCAGGCCGAACCCGCCGGGCGGCTTCATCCGGTGGTAGTAGGTCTCCTCGAGGACCGTCTCCCGCGGCGGGTCGTCGCGGTCGTGCCTGTGGGGCGGATAGCTCGACCAGTGGCCCGCCGGGGTCAGCACCTCGCACACGAGCAGCGAGTCGGCCTCGCGGTCGCCCATCAGGATCGGGCAGATGAACCGCTCGAGCGCCCCGTACCCCCGGGTCTCGACCTCGGTGGCATCGCCGGGCAAAACGCAGGCCGGCGCTCCGCCGAACGGCGCCGGCGCCCAGCACAGCGCGACCTCGGCGCCGGCCGCGGGACCCCGGGTGTCGCTGCCACCCCCCACACCGGCGCCGGCGGCCTTGATCGTCACGGTCGTCTCGGGCGGGAGGTAGGCACCGTCGGGTCGGCCGGCCCAGGGGTCGATGCGGCCGCCCAGATGGCTCCACACGCCGTGGCGCGACCTCACCTCGACCGCGCCCGCAATCACCACCACGCAGAGCTCCCGATCCCCCGTCTCGCGCTGGGCAACCGCGCCGGCTGGGAGCGCGAGCACCTCGAAGCCCACGTAACGCCACCCCGCCGACTCGGGGGTCACGCGCAGGATCGCGCCGTCCGCAGCAGGCGAACCAGAGGCGTGAATCAGCAGGCCGCTCACGGGACCGCCAGGGGTGTCGAATTCATGCCGGTGTCCGGTAGCTCTGGAGCTCGCGCGGTGATCGAGAAAGGGTGACGCCCAGGGTTGAGAGGTCGATTCCAAACGCGGCCGCCGCGGCGTTCGCATCGAGCCGCGTGTGGCGAGGGACGTTACCGGGAGCAACCGTGCCTGGCCTGCTCCAGCCGCGCGAGCGAGCTTACGTCGCACGTGTTCGCGTCCGGCACGCCCCCGCCACGCGCCGAGGGCCCGGCTCGCGCCGGGCCCTCGATCAAAGCGTCCGCTTGTCGCAGCGGATTACATCATCCCGCTCATGTCGGGCATGCCACCGCCGCCGGCGCCCGCGGTCTCCTTCTCGGGAACCTCGGCCACGATCGCCTCGGTGGTGAGGATGTTCTTGGCGATCGAAGCGGCGTTCTGCAGCGCCGAACGGGTCACCATCGCTGGATCGATGATGCCGGCGGCGACGAGATCGCCGATCTCGCCCGTCTGAGCGTTCAGGCCCTGGCCCTTCTTGGCCTTACGGATGTCGTTGACGACGACCGAGCCCTCGAGCCCGGCGTTCTCCGCGATCTGCCGCGTGGGCTCCTCGAGCGCGCGGAACACGATCCTCGCGCCGGTGCGCTCATCGGCATCGTCGAACGTGTCGAGGTTGAGCGCCTTCTGTGCGGCCAGGAGCGCGATGCCGCCGCCCGGGACGATGCCCTCCTCGAGGGCGGCGCGGGTGGCCTGCAGCGCGTCCTCGACGCGGTGCTTCTTCTCCTTCATCTCCGTCTCGGTGGCCGCGCCGACCTTCACGACGGCGACGCCGCCGGACAGCTTGGCGAGGCGCTCCTGGAGCTTCTCGCGGTCGAAGTCCGAGTCGGTGTTGTCGATCTCGGTCTTGATCTGGTTGATCCGGCCCTTGATGTCGTCGCCGGAGCCGTTGCCGTCGACGATCGTCGTCGTGTCCTTGGCGACGACCACGCGACGGGCCCGGCCGAGCTGCGAGAGCTGGGTGTTCTCGAGCTTCAGGCCCATCTCCTCGGTGATCACCTCACCGCCGGTCAGGATCGCGATGTCCTCGAGCATCCGCTTGCGGCGGTCGCCGAAGCCCGGCGCCTTGACCGCGACGCCGGTGAAGGTGCCGCGGAGCTTGTTGACCACCAGGGTGGCCAGCGACTCGCCCTCGACGTCCTCGGAGATGATCAGCAGCGGCTTGCCGGACTGGATCGTCTGCTCGAGCACGGGCAGCAGATCACGGACCGAGCCGATCTTCTGGTTGGCGATGAGGATGTAGGGATCCTCGAGCACGGCCTCCATGCGGTCCTGGTCGGTGACCATGTAGGGCGAGATGTACCCCTTGTCGAACTGCATGCCCTCGGTGAACTCGAGGTCCATGCCGAACGTCTGGCCCTCCTCGACGTTGACCACGCCGTCCTTGCCAACCTTGTCGATGGCGTCGGCGATGACGTCGCCGATCTCCTCGTCGCCGGCCGAGATCGTCGCCACGCGGGCGATCTGCTCCTTGCCGGAGATCTCCACCGACTGGGACTCGATGTTGCGCACCGTCTCCTCGACGGCCCGCTCGATCCCGCGCTTGAGCGCCAGCGGGTTGGCCCCGGCGGCGACGTTCT
>JAFASF010000197.1 GCA_019244745.1 Solirubrobacterales bacterium
TCACCGCTCCGCGGCCGGGCACACCAACCGGTAATCGCACACCGAGCACGCCGCGAACGACGGCGTGGGCTCGAACCCCTGCGACCGTATCCCTTCGGCGACCTCGAATGCCACGTCCCGGACCCACTCCGAGCGATCCGCGGCGTCGGTCGGAACCGTCACCTTCTCGTCGTCGAGCACGTAGTAGTAGGCCTGCTGGGAGGCGTCGAGGCTCCACGCTTCCCGAGCCCCCACCGCGTACAGCGAGAGCTGGACCTCGTCGGCCAGCTGCGCCGGACTCTTCGGCCGCCCGGTCTTGTAATCAATCAGCTCGTACTCGCCGCCCGGCAGTTGATCCACGCGATCCACCCTTCCGCGCAGCAGGTGCGGCCCGAGCTTGAACGTGAACGCCCGCTCGAACCACATCGGCTTCGACTCCTCGGACTCGAACCGGGCGTGGTAGCGGGTCAGGGCAGCGGCGGCCTTACCGCGGAGCTGGCGCTCCTCCTCCGAGTCGCCGAACCCGCCGCGCCGCCACGCCGCGTCGAGCAATCCGAGGAGCTCGGCCAGCGAACCGACGCCGGCGCCGGCACGCAAGCCGGCGCCGGCGCCGTCACCGGCATGAAAGCGCTCCAGAACCTGGTGTACCACGATGCCGAACCGCTGGTGGATGGTGGGCTCCTGCGGGATCCGGAACACGCGCGCGAACTTGTACTTCAACGGGCACGTCCGGTAGGTATCGATGTCGGAGGCCGACAACACAACGCCCTCACCGCGCCGTGGCAGGAACGCCTCCAGGGACGGCTCATCACGCGCCGCGACCACCCGCGCGCGCCGGCGCGCGTCGCGTTCGGCATCCAACAGATAGTCGTCGAGCGTCGAGGAGCTGAAGATCTCGCGCTGCTCGGCGGTGACCGCCTGCAAGATCCGCGAGTTCACATCGCGCAGGCCCTCGGCGAGGCTCTGACCCTCGGGACGCTCGATCAGCGCCGCCAGCTTCAGCAGCTCGAGATACCGGACCACGGCGTGCGAGACGTCGAGGTCCGTGTCGAAGCGCAGCTCGCCAAGGCGCCCGCCGGCGCGCATGGTCCCCTCGAGCAGCTCGTCGCGAAGCAGCCGGTACGTGGAGTGGAGCGTCTCCGCGGGGCCGAACAGCTCCTCCTCCCGGTCCTCCCAGTCAGCGCCAAGCGCGCGACGCGCCTCCTCGACCAAAGGCGAGGGCCCCAGCACCGCGCCTCGTTCTCCGGCGCTCGGATACGACACCACCGCCCGCGAGCGAGCGCGCGTTAGTGCCACGTACAGGCTCTGGCGCAACATCAACGACCGCCCCGACTCCGTGTCCGCGGGGAGCTCCTCGTGCAGTAGCGCGTCGGGGATCGCCTCCGGGGGTGCCAAAGCCAGACCGGCGTGCAGCCCCACCACATACGCGTGGTCCACCTGCAGGCCCCCGGCGACCTCGAGCGCCACCACCTGCACCTCACGAGCTGCGGCAGGGCCACTGCCGATCTCCGGTTCCTCCCGCTCGCGCAGCCCGAAGTCCGCGACGGCGGCGACCGAGCGGGCGAACTCCCGCGGAGTGGCCTGCGGCGAGCGGCGCGTATAAATCGCGGCCAGCTCGCCGAAGCGAGCCAGCGCGCGTAGCCGCTCGACCACGTCCGCGTGCGCGGCGAACAGTTGCTGGCGGCGCAGCCCGAGCCGATCGATCAGCCGATGCACGTAGAGGTCGGGGCGGGTCGTGTCGATCGCAGCCGTACCGGAGCCGTAGAGCTTGAGGAACACCCGGATCCGCTCGCGCGCCTCGGGCGGCACCTGCGGCGACTCGGTCGCGGCGGCGAGCGCCGAGACCATGTCGAGCTTGCGCCGCCGAGCGATCTGGGTACAGCGGGCGATATCCACCGAGCGCAACTCGATCGGGGGCCGGGCCAGCGCGCGAACGACCGCGGCCGCGTCCGAGGGATCGGCGAGGAGCCTGAGCCACGCGAGCACGTCCCGGATCTCGGCGCGCTGGAAGAACGCGGCTTCTCCCACCAGGCGATGGGGCACCGCGCGTTCCTCGAGGGCCACGGCGACCGACTGCCCCTCGCGGGCGAGCGAGCCGACCAGCACGGCAATCGCCCCCGGGGCGACCCCCTCCCGCGCGACCAACCGCTCTATGTCGGCGGCCACCGCCTGGGCCTGAGCCCGCTCGTTCGCGCACCGCCAGAAGAGCACCTCACCCCCCGGGGAAGACCCCTCCAGCCCAACCCCAACCAGCGCGGCGCCCGCCCTCGCCACACGCGCGGGGCACCGCATGCTCCGCTCCAGGCTGATCACGCGTATCCCCGCACGCGCCTCGCAGAACCAGCGCAGACGCGCGCCGGCCGCCCCCCGGAACCCGCGCAGCCCGTGGGCGGGGTCGCCGACCGCGGTCAGCCCCGAGCCTCCGACCTGTACGGCCAGCGTCGCGGGCGCGAGATCGAGCTCCTGGGCGTCGTCGACCAGCAGATGCTCGAAGCGCCGCGCCACCGCGGGCTGCTCGCCCACCAGCCGCAGAGCGTCGCGCAGCACGTCGCCGGCGTCCCGCGCTCCGGCCTCCGCCAGCATCCTCTCGTGCGTCGCATAGACCTCCGCGAACTCGTCGGCCAACGCCGCGTCCGACTGCTCCACGCCGGCGTCCGCCAACCCCGCCGCCCAGCGGGAGTAGTCCTCGCTCCAGATGAGCTCGGCCTTGAGCCGATCGATGCGCCGGACGAACCCGCCCAGCAGCGCATTTGCGCTGCCTCCGAAGTCGTGGCGCTCGAGCGACAGCTCGTCGATCCGCTCGAGCAGCATCACCAAGCGGTCCCCGGGGTCGAGCATCGACTCGAGCGCGTCCAGACCAAGAGCCCTGGCACCGCCGGCGCCACCCGGCCCCAGACCGCCCAGAACGACCGAGGCGAGCTGGATCGGCGTCAGCACGAACAGCTCGTCGTAGCCGCGCGTCAGCGACCCTTCCAGGCGCGCGCGCAGCGGATCGGCACGGGCCTCGGACGGCGTGAGCACCGCGATCCGCTCGGGGCGAGCGCCCTTCCCGACGAGCCACCGGAACCGCTCCTCGATCACCCGCGTCTTGCCGGTGCCGGCGCCCCCGACCACCACCAGCGGGCCGCCCGAGTGCCGGACGGCCTCGACCTGAGCCGGGGTAAGAACCACGTCTGACAGCATAGGTCCGCGATGACGTCCACCCGCTCCACAACCGAGGCAGACTGGCTGGGGGTCTGCCGGCGAGCCGTCAGCGGCCTCGCCGAGATGCTCGCCGACGCTCCGAGCACCAAGGAGCGCGCGGTCGAGACCGGGACCCGCGGCAGCGGCGGTGACCGTACGCTGGTCATCGACCGGAGCGCGGAGAGCGTCGTGTTGACCGAGCTCGACGAGCTGCGCGACCAGGGATACCGGTTCACAGCGATTTCCGAGGAGCGCGGGGAGATCGACTACGGCGACCCCGGGGTGCGTGTGATCATCGACCCCATCGACGGCTCGCTCAACGCTAAGCGGGGCATCCCTCACTATGCGCTGTCGATCGCGGTCGCGGACGGGGAGACGATGGCCGACGTCGCGTTCGCGTTCGTCTACGACTTCGGAGCGTCCGAGGAGTGGTCGGCGCGCCGCGCGCGAGGGGCCTGGCTGAACGGCGCCAAGCTCGACCCGGCCGCCACGGAACGCCGGGTCCGCGACGGCCGGCTCGAGGTGCTGGGCATCGAGTCGGCGGATCCGCGGTGGGTCTCGGCCTCGATCGAGGGGCTGGTCGCCTGCACGTACCGACTGCGCGCGCTGGGAACGATCGCGGGCTCGCTCTGCCAGGTTGCGGCCGCGAGGTTCGACGGGATGCTCTCGCTGCGTCGCTCGCGCGGCGTCGACGCGGCGGCGGGCCAGCTCATCGTCCGCGAGGCCGGGGGGCTGGTCTCCTTCCCCTGGTGCGATGGCGCCCTGGCGGCGCCGCTGAGCGCCGTCCCCACCTCGCCGGTGATCGCGGCCAGGTCACCGGAAACCCTGGCGGAGCTCGAAACGATGTGCGGATGGAGCGAATGATCGACTGGATCGTCGCCCAGCGGATCGCGGAGTTCGTCGCCGGCAGCACCGACGGGCAGGCCCCGGACGCCGACCTCGCGGCGCTCGCGATCGAATCCGAGGCGCGTGTGACGGCCTACACGGGCCTTCACCCCGCGCGCCCGCTGCCCGAGCCAGAGGGCATCGGCCGGCGCGAATGGGTCGCGTCCAACATCCAGTCGATGCGCGCCCTGCTCGACCCCGTGCTCCAGCGCGCCGGCAAGAGCCTCGGGCCGTTGCGCCCGGCCGCGGAGATCGCGATGGGGTTCGTGCTGAGCGCCGAGGTCGGGGTGGTGCTCGGGTATCTCGCCCAGCGGGTCCTCGGCCAGTACGAGCTCGTGCTACTCGACGAGGCCGTCGAGGACCGTCCGCCCCGGCTCTTGTTCGTGATGCCCAACCTGGGGCAGGCGGTGCAGACGTTCCGGGCCGAGGAGAAGGAGTTCGTGACGTGGGTGACCCTGCACGAGGTGACCCACGCCGTGCAGTTCGCCGCCGTGCCCTGGCTTCACCCCCACGTCGCCGGGCTGGTGCGCGAGCTCCTGAACACCGCCGAGCTCCGCCTCGAAGCGCCGCGCAAGCTGCGGATGCCGACTGGCGACGAGCTTCGCCAGATGGCCTCGGCGCTCCGCCACGGGGACCTCATCTCGGTCGTCACGAGCGAGTCCGAGCGCGAGACGCTCGATCGGGTGCAGGCGGTGATGGCGGTGATCGAGGGGCACGCCGAGCATGTCATGGACGCCGTCGCGCCGGACCTGCTGCCTTCCCTGCCTCAGCTGCGGGCGGCGCTCGACCGCCGGCGACGCTCCCAGTCCGGGCTCTCGAGGCTCGTGGCCCGGCTGCTCGGGCTCGACCTGAAGCTCCGCCAGTACGAACAGGGCAAGTACTTCTGCGACCAGATCGTCCGGGAGCGAGGGACGGCGGCGCTCCAGCACCTGTTCAGCGGCCCGGAGGCACTGCCGACGCTCGAGGAGCTGCGCGACCCGCCCGCGTGGCTGCGCCGGACGATGCCGCCCAGCGGCCTCGACGCCCCCCGGTCCCAGCGGTCGAGCGCGTAGAGCCGCCATAGCGCGATTTCGGCGTAATCGCGGGCGTTGCCAGAATGTAACCGGGGGACACACCCGGTTTACAAACGTGTGTTCGGTGATCCCGTAATATCCTTGTCTGAACTGAAGCGAGAAAGATCAATGGCAACAACCAGCAATCAAGGCGCGGCCGCGGGGCCCGCCACAACCAAGCGGACGGCCCGCGGGTCGGCGACAACGCGCCGTGCCGCTCGGACCACGCGCACCGCACGGAGCTCGACGACCGAGACCTCGACCCAGCCCAAGACGCGGGCCGAGCAGGTCCAGGTGCTCGCCGAGCGGGCAGTTCTCGTGCCCGTCGGCGCCGGTCTGCTCGCGCGCGACAACCTCGTCTTGACCGTAAGGGGCATGGCCACCCGGTACAGCACCCGGTCCGGCTTCGAGCGCGAGCTCAAGCGCTATGAGCGCCGCGGCGCGAGCGCGCGCAATCGGGTGGAGCGCCGGGTCCGCCGCACGCGCGCCCGCCTCGAGCGCGAGCTTCGCCAGAACCGGCGCGGCATCGAGCGCGCCGTCAAGCAGAACCGCCGTCAGCTCGAGCGCCAGGTGCGCGCCGTGCGCAAGGATCTCGAGAAGCAGTCCGGTATTGTCGGGTCACGGGTCGAGAAGCTCGTGACCGATGCACAGGGGCTGATCGGCTCGGCCTCGTAAGCCACAGCTTCCCCCGCTCGGCGTCGAGGAGAGCGCGTCAGAGCGGGAAGGGTTCGCCGGCCTCATATCTCCGCCGGCGAACGCAGCACCCTCTCCTCCCTCAACCGGTGGGGCGTCACGCAAGTGGCGCCCCGTCGGTCATTAAGGCCGGCGATCGGGCTGCCTACAATGGTTCACATGCCTACGAGAGACCAAGTGATCGATGCCCTGAGGACCGTTATCGACCCCGAGCTGCGGCGGGACATCGTCGAGCTCGAGATGGTTCGGTCGGTCGAAATCCATCCGAACGGGGTCGTCGATGTGATGGTCTCGCTGACCACGCCCGGGTGCCCGATCCGTACCCACTTCGAGACCGGCGTTACGCAGGCCATCCGCGAGCTCGGCGAGGTCAGCCACGTCAACGTCAGCTTCGACGTGCTCTCGGACAACGAGAAGCAGGCGCTGGGGCGCAAGCTCGGCCGCGGCGCACTGCCCGAGGGGGCGCTCGCCCAGGTCAGCAACGTGATCTGCATCGGCTCGGGCAAGGGCGGGGTCGGGAAGTCGAGCGTGACCGCCAACCTGGCGGCGGCGCTGGCCGCCCAGGGCAAGCAGGTCGGCGTGCTGGATGCGGACGTCTGGGGCTATTCGCAGCCGCGGATGCTCGGCCTCGGCAACGAGCGGCCCCGGGTGAACGCCGAGCGCAAGCTCATGCCGCTCACCGCGCACGACGGCATCAGCGTGATGTCGATCGGCTTCTTCATCGAGCAGGACGCCGCGGTGGTGTGGCGCGGCCCGATGCTCCACAAGGCGCTCCAGCAGTTCCTCGAGGACGTGGATTGGGGCGCTCTGGACTACCTGCTGATCGACCTCCCGCCCGGCACCGGCGACGTGTCGATGACGCTCGCCCAGCTGCTGCCGCAGGCCAAGTTCGTGATCGTGACCACCCCGCAGCCAGTGGCCCAGAAGGTCGCCCGCCGCTCCGCGGAGATGGCCACCAAGCTCAAGCTCGAGATCGCCGGCGTGATCGAGAACATGTCCGCGTTCGTGACGCCCACCGGCGAGCGCTATGCGGTTTTCGGCGAGGGCGGGGGGCAGCTTCTGGCCGAGGAGCTCGAGGTCCCGCTGCTGGCCAAGGTCCCCCTCACGATGGGGCTGCGCGAGCAGTCGGACGCGGGCACCCCGCTCGTCCTCTCCGATCCCGACGATCCAGCCGCCCAGGCCATCTACCAAGGCGCTCGCGGTCTGATCGCGCTGTCCCCGGTGGAGCTGCCCGTGATGCAGGCGCCCGCCCCGGCGGCCGCCCCCAAGCCGGTGGGCATGTCGCTGCCGATGGCGTAAGGGAGCCTCGCCGCCGCGCCGGGCGGCGGTCGGCTACAAATCGTGACGATGGACCTGGGGCTCGTCGCGCTGATCTCCGCCGCCGCGTTGCTCGGCCCGGCGCTGTCGCTGCTCGCGCGCGGGGCGATCCCAGTCGTGGTCGGCGAGCTGCTCGCCGGGGTGATCCTCGGCAAGACGGGTTTCGGCATCATCGAGCCGGCCAAGAGCGACCTCCAGCTGCTGTACGCCCTCGGCTTCGCCACGCTGATGTTCACGGTGGGCATGCACGTGCCCGTGCGCGACCAGCGGGTCAAATCTGCGCTGGCGAGCGGCGCGGTGGCGTTCGCGATCGCGGCACCGCTGGCGCTGGCGAGCGGCGTGGCGGCCCACCTGGCGGCCGGCGGACCATGGCTGATCTACGCCGTCGTGCTGGTCTCATCGTCGGCCGCGGTAGCGCTCCCGGTGATCGACGAGACTGGCCTTTCAAGCCCCGCGGTGCTGACCGCGATCGCGTGGATCACGATCGCGGACGTACTCGCCACGCTCGCGATCCCGCTCGCGATCATCCCCCACCGCGCTCCGCACGCCGCGCTCGGGGCGCTGATCGTGATCGCGGTGATCGCGGTCGTGTTCGCGGTGGCCCGGTTTCTGCGGTACAAGCCGTTCGTCAAACGGATCCGGAAGGAGGGGAAGCGGCGCCAGTGGGCGATCGATCTGCGGCTGGCCGTGATCGCGCTGTTCTCGATCGGCTTCCTGGCCCAGAAGGTCGGTGCCAGCCTGCTCATCGCGGGCTTCGGCATCGGGCTCGTGGTGGCCGCGATCGGCGGTCCGAAGCGGCTCTCACAGGAGGTGCTGGGCCTCGGCCAGGGCTTTTTCGTTCCGCTGTTCTTCGTGCTTCTCGGTTCCGAGATCAACCTCCGCCAGCTGACGAGCAGCGGCCACAACGTGCTCCTCGCCTGCCTGCTCGCGGCGCTGGCGATCGCC
>JAFASF010000272.1 GCA_019244745.1 Solirubrobacterales bacterium
CCCCGCCGTCAGTCCCTCATCGCAGGAAACAGGACGACTTCCCGGATAGAGCGGGTTCCGGTTAGGACCATCACCAGCCGGTCGATCCCGATCCCGATCCCGCCCGTCGGCGGCATGCCCTGCTCGAGCGCCGCCAGGAACGCCTCGTCGTACGGCTGCGCCTCGAGATCCCCGGCGCCGGCGAGCGCTCGCTGCTGCTCGAAACGCCGCCGCTGCTCGTCGGGGTCGTTCAGCTCCGTGAACGCGTTGGCGATCTCGAGCCCGCCGATGTAGGCCTCAAACCGCTCGGCCAGGCCATCCACCGCACGATGGCGCTTGGCGAACGGCGAGAGCTCGACCGGATAATCGAGCAGGAAGGTGGGCTCGATCAGCGCCGGCTCGACGTGCTTTGAGAGCAGCTCATCGACCAGCTGCGGCCAGGTGTCCTCCTCGGGCACGGCCAGGCCCCGCGCTCGCATCTCCGCGGCCAGCGTCCCGCGATCCCGGAAACGCAGAATGTCGACCCCGGTCCGGTCGAGAATCGCCTCGGCCAGGGTCTGCCGCCGCCACGGCGAGGAGAGATCGATCGGCCCCGCGTAGCCGACCTCCGAGGCGACGTGGGCGACCAGCCGCTCGCACCGATCCGCGACGTCGAGGTAATCGGCGTACGCCTCGTACCACTCGAGCATCGTGAATTCCGGGTTGTGCGTCGAGTCGATTCCCTCGTTGCGGAAGTCCTTGCCGAGCTCGTACACCCGCTCCAGGCCTCCCACGATCAGCCGCTTGAGGTACAGCTCGGTGGCGATCCGCAGGTACAGATCCCGATCGAGCGCATTGTGGTGTGTCGTGAACGGCCGGGCCGCGGCGCCCCCGTAGAGCGGCTGGAGAACCGGCGTCTCGACCTCTATGAACCCCTCGGAATCGAGAAACCGGCGGATCGCCGAGATCACGCGGGCGCGGGTCATGAACAGCTCGCGGGCATCCTCGTTGGCGATCAGGTCGAGCTCGCGGTGGCGGTGACGCGTCTCCACGTCGGTGAGCCCGTGATGCTTCTCCGGCGGCGGCCGCAGCGACTTGGCCAGCACCCTGTAGTCGGTGATCCGGAGCGTCAACTCCCCTCGCCGAGACACGAACGCGATGCCATCGATCCCCAGCAGGTCTCCGAGATCGAGCGAGAGCAGCTGCTCCATGCGCTCGGGGCCGAGCTCGTCGACCCGCGCCTGGAGCTGGATCCGCCCCGACCGGTCGACGAGGTCGAGAAATGCCATCTTGCCCTGGCCCCTGCGCGCGGCCAGCCGCCCCGCCACCCGGTGCGCCGCGGTCGTCTCCTCGCCCGGGGTGAGCGAAGCGTGCTGCGCGCGCACCGCGGCGATCGGCTCCACGTGATCGAATGCGTGCGGGAACGGCTCGATCCCGGCCGCGCGGAGGGACTCGAGCTTTCGGCGGCGGGCGGCGAAGACGTCGGAGGGCTCTTCGCCCACACCCACGCTCGCCTACCTGGCGGCGACGTCGATCTTGGTGATCTTGAGGCGGCGCTCGCCGCGGGGAGTGCCGAACACGACCTCTTCGCCGCGCTTGCGGCCCATGAGCGCCTTGCCGACCGGCGACTCGTTGGACAGCTTCGCCTCCGCTGGGTTCGCCTCGGCCGAGCCGACGATCGTGTACTTGTTGGACTTACCGCCTTCGTCCTTGACGTGCACGACGGAGCCGACTCGGACCACGTCGGTCCCCAGGTCGGAAGCGTCGATCAGGGTCGCCGAGCGAAGCTTCTCCTCAAGCTGGGCGATCCTGGCCTCGACCATGGCCTGCTCGTTCTTCGCGTCGTCGTACTCCGCGTTCTCGGAGATGTCTCCGAACTCGCGGGCTTCCTTGATCCGAGCCGCGATCTCGCGGCGGCGGGTGGTCTGAAGGTGCTCGAGCTCGGCCTTGAGGTTGGCGAGCCCTTCGGGAGTGAGAATAACGTCCTTGGGCATTGCGTAAAAGACCTGCACTTGGAAGCGATTTGGACGAGAAAAAACCCGCTCGGAAAGCGGGACGGGCTCACACCGGTCTGGCGTGGGCGGATGAGTATAGACGCACCGTCCAGTCGGTCCTAGTGGAAGTGGAGTGGTTCAGCAGGCGGCTACCGGGTCGAGAACGCTCTTCCGGTCGAGAACGCTCTCCCGGTCGAGAACGCTCTCCCGAACCAGGGCCCGCGCCGCCTCGAGTGTCGGCTCCGTTTGCAGCGCGGCCTGCAGGGCCCGCGCCGCGGCGGGCGTAGGCGCAAGCCGCTGGACGTACCACGGATAGAACTTGCGCAGATAGCGCGTGGCGCGCTCGTCGCCGAGGTGCTCTCGCGCCCGCTCAATCACCCAGTCGAGCTCGGCGAGGATCTCGTCGCGGTCCGGGTCGCCGGCCTGCAGCCCAAGAAGCTGCGCGAACAGCCACGGGTTGCCCAGCGAGCCGCGGGCCAGCAGGACGCCAGCCGCGCCGGTCCGCTCGAACGCCTCCCGAACCTTGTCCGCGTTGTCGAGGCCGCCCGAGACGAGGACCGGCACGGGCAGCTCCTCGGCCAGCTCCCGCACCAGCTCGTAGTCGGGCTGTCCCCTGTGGCGCTGCGAAGCCGCCCGCGGATGGACCGAGACCGCCGCGACCCCCGCCTCGTCGACCAGCCGGTACGCCAGGTCGATTCCGGCACGCTCGCCGGCACGCCAGCCAGTGCGCAGCTTGACGGTGACCGGCAGCCCGCTGCCGCGCGCCGCGGCGCGCGCCAGCGCGACGGCTCGGGCCGGGTCGTCGAGCAGGGCGGCTCCGGCGCCGGTCTTGCACACCTTCGGGACCGGGCACCCCATGTTGATGTCGATCAGGTCCGCGCCGGCAGCCGCCACCCGCTCGGCGGCCGAGGCCATCACGTCCGGGTCGTGCCCGAACAGCTGCATCGACACCGGATGCTCGTCGGGGTGAATCTTGAGCAGCTCCCGGCAGGTTCGCTCATTGCGGTAGTGCACCGCGAAGCTCGACACCATCTCCGAGACCACCAGGCCGGCGCCGTAGCGCTTGGCCTGGAGACGAACGAACCAGTTGCCGATCCCCGCCAGCGGTGCGAGCACGACGCGGTTCGAAATTCGTATCCCACCGAGGGTCCAGCTGTCCGTGAGAGCTCGGGTCATGATCGGTTCATGGTACGAATCCGTCATGGACCTCGTTTCTCTTATTCGGCCGTGGACCGAGATCATGCTCGAGCAGGTTCCGGGAATCGAGCTGTTCGACGTCCACACCCACCTCGGACAGAACGACCCCGACGGGATGCGTCAGACACCCGAGGAGCTGATCGCCGGGCTCGAGGCCGTGAACGCTCACGGGGCGTTCGTGTTCCCGATGCACGAGCCGGATGGATATCCGCGGGCCAACGACGCCGTACTCGCGGCCGCCCGCGAGGCGGGCGGGCGGCTGGTCCCGTTCTGTCGCGTGAACCCGCACGACGATCCGGTGACCGAGGCCGAGCGCTGCCTGGATGCGGGGGCGCGCGGGATCAAGCTGCATCCCCGAGCCGAGCAGTTCACGCTCGATCACCCGGGCGTCCGAGCGCTGATAGCGCTCGCCAACGAGCGCACGCTGCCCGTGCTGATCCACGCCGGTCGCGGCATTCCCGCGCTCGGCCTGCATGCCGTGGATCTGGCAGGCGAGTTCCCGAACGCGAGGCTGATCCTTGCGCACGCCGCGATCTGCGACCTGTCCTGGATCTGGCGCGTGGCACCCGATCATCCGAACCTCCTGTTCGACACCGCGTGGTGGATGCCGGCGGACATGCTGTCGCTGTTCTCGCTGATACCCCCCGGGCAGATCCTGTTCGCGAGCGATGCCCCCTACGGGTCGACCGCGCTGTCGCCGTCGTTCCAGATCCGCTCGGCGCTCCAGGCCGGGCTCTCGGGCGACCAGATCCGTTCGGTCACCGGCGGACAGGCGCTCAGGATCGCGGCCGGGGAGCCGCTGCAGCCCGCCGGACCGGCCGTGGGCGAGCGCGAGCGTGCCGGTCACGTCCTGCTCGACCGCGTATCCGAATTCCTGCTGCTCACCGCGATCGCCTCGATGCGCGGCGGCGACCCGGCGGAGATGCTCGCGCTCGCGCGGCTGTCATGCGATGTTCCCGAGGACGTCGATGACGCCCCGGTGTTCGCCGCGATCCGACAGCTGCTCGATGATTTCGAGGCGTACGCCGACGAGCACCCCAACGACCGCCGCCGGCTGACCTTCCTGATCCTCGCCGCGACCGTGGCCCGTACGCCGGACGTCCCGGTGCCCGGGGCTGAACGCCGTGCCGCTGGCGCTACGGCTAGTTTTGATTCCGCTGCCAGATCAGCCGCAGCCCCGTCAGCGTGAGCAGGTCGTCGACTTCGTCGATCGTCTCCCGGATGAATGGGACCAGCACGCCCGCGAGCCCGCCCGTCGCGATCACCGTCGTCGCCGGGCCGAGCTCGGCGCGTAGCCGGCGGACGATCCCCTCGACCTGGCCGGCGAACCCGAAGACGGTCCCGCTCCGGATCGCCTCCACGGTGGACTTGCCGATCAGCGCCCGAGGCTCCGCCAGCTCGACCTTGGGCAGCTTGGCGGCCCGCTCATAGAGCGCGTCGATCGAGATCTCCGCCCCGGGGGTGATGATCCCGCCCAGATACTCGCCCGCCGCCGAGACCACGTCGTAGGTGATCGCGGTGCCGAAGTCGACGATCACGCAGGTGTCGCGGACGCGCTCATAGGCCGACACGGCGTTGGCCAGGCGGTCGGCGCCCACCTCGTACGGGTTGTCGTATCGGATCGGCATACCGATGCGGATCGCGGGGCCGACGACGAGCATCCGCTGCCCGAGATACCGGTTGGCCATCAACGTCCACTGCTCGGAGAGCTGTGGCACGGTCGAGGAGACGATCGACTGATCGACGTCGCGGAACGACAGGCCCCTGAGCGCGAGCAGGTTGGATAGGGCCGCTCCGAGCTCGTCGCCGGTGGACTCCCGGACCGTCGAGAAGCGCCAGTGCTCCGCCACCGGGCCATTGGTGTCGCGGAAGACGCCGAAATGAGTCTGGGTGTTGCCGACGTCGACGACCAGGAGCATGGTTCTGCGCCAACCCTAGACCAGCGGCTCCCCGACGAGACGGACCTCCTGGCCGGCGCCCAGCGCCGCGAGCGCGTCGGCCAACGCCCCGTCGCCCGGAAGCGTCATGTCCGGATCGAGCTCGAGCAGCGGCACGAGCACGAACCGTCGCGAGCGGACCTCGGGGTGTGGCAGCGTCAGCCGCTGTGAGCGGTACTGAAGCCCGCCCAGCAGCAGGACGTCGACGTCGATCGGCCTGGGGCCGTGGCGCACACCGCCTGGTCGCCGGCCGAGCGCCTGCTCGACCCGCTTGCACGCCTCGAGCAGCGCGTCCGGGTCGTGGTCGGTCTCCACGCGCAGGCACGCGTTGAAGAAGTCGCGCTGGTCCAGAACGAGCCCCACCGGCTCGGTCTCGTACACCGATGAGGAGGCCACGACGCGGACGCCGTGGCGCGGCAGCTCGGCGACGGCGTTCTCCAGATGCGCGCGCCGGTCTCCGACGTTGGACCCGAGGCCCAGATACCCCGCGCGCGTCATTCGGCTTCGCGCCACACCTCGACCGACACCTCCGAGACGGGCAGAGGGATCGGCGGCTCGGGCTTCGCCGCCTTGACCCACACCGCGTTCACGTCGTACTGCTCGAGCAACCGGTCCGCGATCGCGGCGCACAACCGCTCGAGGGTGCGGTAGGTGCGCTGTTGGGCCACGAGATTCGCCACGTCGCACACCTGGGCGTAGTCGACGGTGTCCTCGAGCCGGTCGGTGACGGTCGCGTCGGAGTCACCCACGTCAATGCGCAGATCCAGCAACAGGCGCTGTCCCACTTCCCGCTCGGCGGCCGTCACACCGACGTGCGTGAACAGCGAGAGCCCGCTGATTTCGATCGTGACCTCGGGCTCGGGGTGCTCCTCGCCCTCCTCGTCGTCTTCTCCTAGCTCGTCGAACTCGTCGGGCTCCTCCATGGCGCCGTGACCGTAGCAGCCGCGACCTCGAGCGCGTCATGGACCGGCGCCACGTCGTGCACCCGGAACACCCGCACCCCCCGCTCGTACGCGAGCACGTTGGTCGCGATCGTGCCCGCGACCCGCTCTTGGGCCTCGCGTCCGGTGAGCTTGCCGAGAAACGACTTGCGCGATGTCCCGATCACCACCGTCCGGCCGACCGTGACGAGTTCGTGGATACGCCGCACCAGCTCGAGGTTGTGTCGCACGGTCTTGCCGAAGCCGATGCCGGGGTCGAGCAGGATGTGCTCCTCCGCCACACCCTCGTCGACCGCGAGCGACATCCGTTCAACCAGGAACGCTTTCACGTCGCTGACCACGTCCTCGTAACGTGGGTCCAGCTGCATCGTGCGCGGGTCGCCGAGCATGTGCATGAGACAGCAATCGGCGCCGGCGTCGGCGATGATCCCTGCCATCTCCGGATCGCCTCGCAGCGCCGTCACATCGTTGACGAGCGTGGCGCCGGCCTGGAGCGCGGCCGTCGCCACGGCGCCCTTGTAGGTGTCGATCGACAACTGCGCCTTGGTTCCCGCGGACACCAGACCCTCGATCACGGGCAGCACCCGGCCCAACTCGACCTCCTCTGCGACCGGAGCCGCGCCGGGACGGGTCGACTCGCCACCGATGTCGAGAATCGCGGCACCTTCGGCCTCGAGCTCGAGTCCGCGGGCGATCGCCTCTGATGGGTCCAGGTACAGGCCTCCGTCGGAGAACGAATCCGGCGTTACGTTGACCACACCCATCAGGCGGAAGGCGCCGTCCTCGCGCACCTTCCACGTGCTCCCCTCACCGGCCGAGTGACTCACATCTCCTCCTCGTCGGGCCAGCGCCCGTGCCGATCGAAGTACTCGCGCGCCGCCTCCTCGCGTTCGCGATCACGGTTGCTCTGCACGCTCATGCGGTACATCCAGTTGAGCATCCACACGATCAGTGCCGCGATGATCAGGCCCACGCCGGCGGCCGCCGTCCCGCTCTCACCGTGACCGATCACGATCGCGACCACGCCCGCGACCGCGATCGCCACCGGTAGCCACACTCTGGTGGCGGCGAGGAGCACGCGACCGACGTCCGTTTTGCTATCCGGAGCGTTCCCGTCAGCCATGACTGGATAGTGTCCCGAACGTGCAGGGCTCGTCGTTCGAAGGGAGGGTCACTCGCCGTACGCTTCTCGGCGCCGCGGCCGGCGCCGGCGCAGCGATCGCCACTCGCGGGCTGCCGGCGTGGGCGCGGCCGGTCCCCGGCGCCTGTCGTCCGCGCAAGCCCGACAGCCTCCCGTTCCCGCATCTGCCGGCGGGTACGCCCAGCATGCGCCACATCGAGCACATCGTGGTGCTGATGATGGAGAACCACTCATTCGACAATGTCCTCGGCCTCGTGCCTTACCAGGCAGCAGGGCGCGAGCTGGTCGACGGACTCACCCGCCGGCGCGGGCGCGTTGTGAACTTCAATCCCGACGCCAACGGCAACCGAATCTACGCGCAGCACATGAGCTCGCCGTGCCAGCTCGTGGGGCAACCCTCGCAGAATTGGAACGCGAGCCACCAGTCCGTCGACGGAGGCCGCAACGACGGCTTCGTGAAGGCCAGCGGGCCGGTCGCGATGAGCTACTGGGACAAGCGCGACCTGCCGTTCACCTACTCGCTGGCCAAACATTTCCCGATCGGCGAGCGCTACTTCTGCTCGGTGCTCGCCCAGACGTACCCCAACCGGCGCTTCTTCTTCGCCGGCACTGCCTCGGGGACGATCTCGACCACGACGGCCGGGCTGGTGCCCGCGGCCGCCAACGGCACGATCTTCGATCGGCTCGACGCCTACGGCATCGATTGGCGCGTGTACTACCAGCAGATCCCGAGCCCCCTCATCCTGCCGAACTTCCGCAACAACCCCTCGCAGGTGGCGCGTACGAGCCCGTTCGACCGGTTCCTGACCGACGCGAGCGCCGGCTTGCTCCCTCAGTTCACGTTCGTGGATCCCAACTACTCGACCACCTCGGAGGAGAATCCGCAGGACATCCAGGTCGGGGAGCAATTCGTCGCCCAGGTCGTCCAGGCGCTGATCAGCGCGCCGACCTGGCAGCACACTGCGTTGTTCCTCACTTACGACGAACACGGCGGCTACTACGATCACGTCCCCCCGCCGCGCGCGATCGAGCCGGACACGATCCCGCCGATGCTCGCTCCCGGCGACATCCCGGGCTCGTACGACCGCTACGGCTTCCGCGTGCCCCTGATCGTCGTCTCACCCTGGGCCAGGCGTCGATATGTGTCGCGCCTCGTCCAGGACCACACCTCGCTCACCGCGTTCATCGAGCACAAGTGGAACCTGCCGGCGATGACCTACCGCGACGCGAACGCCGACCCGATGACCGACTACTTCGACTTCCGCCACGCGGCCTTCGCCGAGCCGCCGCCGCTCGCCCCCGCGCCGCCGCTCGGCCCCGGCCTCGAAGAGTGCCACGCCGCCGGCCTGAACCCCCCGCTCCCACCCGGGACGCCTGGCGCAGCGCCTGATGTCAGCCGATACCTGACGGGGCTCGCGTAGGCTGCGGAGCGTCACGCGATCCTGGAGTAACTTGCGTGCTAGAGCGCGTTACTTCAGGAGCGCCGAGGCGAAGCTCAATCCGCGGTGCCGCCGGCCAGACCAGGCCGCGGCAGCGGCCGCGGCGTCTCGCGCCCGGCGCGCTCTCCGGCCGCCGGCGGGATCGGAACCTCGGGCGGCGGCGGCGCCTCGGCCCCGAATACCTCTTCCTCGGTGCCGCCGGCGAGCAGCGCCTCGAACTGCTCGCGCTCGATCGTCTCGCGCTTGACGAGAATCTCCGAGAGCTTCTCGAGCGAGGCCTTGTAGCGGGTCAGGATGTCCTTGGCCTGCACGTGCGCGGCCTCGACGATCCGCCGAATCTCATCATCGATCTCCCGCGCGATCTCATCGGAATAGTCGGGCTCCGCCGAGAACTCGCGTCCCAGGAACGGCAGCCCATGATCATGTCCGAACACCCGCGGCCCGAGCTTCTCCGACATCCCGAAGCGCATCACCATCTGCTTCGCGGTCGCGGTGACCTTCTCGAGATCGTTGGACGCTCCGGTGGTCACCTCGCCGAAGATGATCTCCTCGGCGGCGCGGCCACCCAGCGTCATCGCCATGGTGTCCGACAGCTCCGCGCGCGTGGTGAGGAACTTGTCCTCGGTGGGAAGCGCGATCGTGTATCCCAGCGCCTGACCCCGAGAGATCACCGAGATCTTGTGGACGGGGTCGGAGTTGGGCAAATAATGGCCGACGATCGCGTGGCCCATCTCGTGGTAGGCGGTGATCAGCCGCTCCTTGTCCGACATCACCCGGGTCTTCTTCTCCGGGCCGGCGATCACGCGCATGATCCCTTCCTCGAGCTCGTCCTGGGCGATCTCGCGCTTGCCGTTGCGCGCGGCCAGCAGCGCGGCCTCGTTCACCAGGTTGCTGAGGTCGGCACCGGTGAAACCCGGTGTCTGACCGGCCAGAACGTCGACGTCGATCTCGCGCGCGAGCGGCTTGCCGCGCGTGTGCACCTCGAGGATCTTCTTGCGCCCGAGCCGGTCGGGTCGGTCCACCACGATCTGGCGGTCGAAGCGGCCGGGGCGCAGCAGTGCCGGATCGAGGATGTCGGGCCGGTTGGTGGCGGCGATCAGGATGATGTTGTCCTTCATCTCGAAGCCGTCCATCTCGACCAGCAGCTGGTTCAGCGTCTGCTCGCGTTCGTCGTGGCCGCCGCCGAGGCCGGCGCCGCGGTGGCGTCCGACGGCGTCGATCTCGTCCATGAAGATGATGCAGGGGGAGTTCTGCTTGGCCTGCTCGAACAGGTCCCGCACGCGCGAGGCGCCCACGCCGACGAACATCTCGACGAAGTCAGAGCCGGAGATCGAGAAGAACGGCACCCCGGCCTCGCCCGCAACGGCGCGGGCCAGCAAGGTCTTTCCGGTCCCCGGCGGCCCGTAGAGCAGGACCCCCTTGGGGATGCGCGCACCCAATGCCTGGAACTTCTTGGGGTTCTCGAGGAACTCCTTGATCTCGTGCAGCTCCTCGACCGCCTCGTCGACGCCGGCCACATCGCGGAACGTGATCTTCGGCGAGTCGACCGACATGCGTTTGGCTCGAGACTTACCGAACGACATCACCTTGGAGCCCCCGCCCTGGACCTGGTTCATCAGGAAGATCCAGAAGCCGATGAAGATCACGAACGGCAGGATGTAGGTGAGAAGAGAGAGCCAGCCGTTGGACGTCTTGCCCTGGACGTCGAACTCTCCGCCCACCGCCTGGGTGTCATTCTGAGCCTTCTGTATCAGCGTCGTGGCGTAGTTGTCGGGATAGCCCACCGTGTACTTCACGCCGCTGGTCGTCGTCACCGCGACCGTGTTGTCCTTCGTGTGGATCGAGAGGCTCTTGACCTGGTTGTTGTCGAGCTGCGTCAGCAGGTTGCTGAACGTGTAGTGCTGCTGATGGTTCGAGTTGCCGATCAGCTTCTGGGCGAAGAACGCGAGCACGACCACGATCAGAATCGGGAAGGCTGCGCTCTTGAAGAACCTGCTCATGGGGAGAATCCGCGCATTCAGAAAGCCCGGTGGAAAGCGGGAGAAATCAAGCCTAGCACCTGGATTTAGGCCTTTCGCCTGGACGCATCGGGGGTTTCAGTCCTTTAATGCCGCCACGAAAGGCAGGTTTCGATAGCGCTCGGCATGGTCGAGCCCGTACCCGATGGCGAAGCGATTGGGGATCTCGAAGCCCACATACCTGGTTCTCAGATCGACCTTTCGCCGCTCGGGCTTGATGAGCAGCGCGCACACCTCGAGCGAGCGAGGGTTGCGCCCGGCCAGGTTGCGCAGCAGGTACTGCAGCGTGAGCCCCGAATCGACGATGTCCTCGACGATCAGTACGTCGCGTCCCTCGATCACTGCGTCCAGGTCCTTGAGGATCCGCACAACGCCCGATGACTTGGTCGCGGAACCATAGGAGGCGACGGCCATGAAATCGACTTCGCAAGGAATCTCCAGGTGACGCATTAGATCGGACAGGAAGAAGACTGCCCCTTTAAGTACGCCCACTAGCACCAGATCCTTGCCCGCATAGTCCCGCGACACCTCTCGAGCGAGCTCTCGGACCCGCCGCTCGAGGTCCTCCGCCGGCACGAGGATCTCCCCGATCGCGTCGTCGTCGTGCACCTCGACCCGAGTCTATTTAAGGGGGACGCTTGCGCGTCCCCCGGGTTTGGCTTCCCGTACGCTCAGCCGCACCGTCTGGACCGTTGCGTCGGTGACCTTGAAACGCTCGGAGGTGGCGACCCCGGCAACCCAAGCGATCTCACCCTCGGACTCGACTACCGCCACCACCGACCGGTCGCGCCGTGGCACTCGCCTGGCCGTGAACAGGTCCTGAAGGCTTTTGGTGCCGCCGAGGCCAAGCGGGGCCATCCGGTCGCCGGGCCGCCAAGATCGCACCAGCAGCTCGGTGGCGAGCGCGCCCCGGTCGAGCAT
>JAFASF010000281.1 GCA_019244745.1 Solirubrobacterales bacterium
TCGTCGAGGTCGCCGGCGCGCTCGTCCAAATATCTCGTCTGCAGGCGTCGCTCGATCCGCTGGATGTCGACCTCGACGCACAGAGCCGCGCCGC
Source organism: Solirubrobacterales bacterium (assembly GCA_019244745.1). Classification (GTDB taxonomy): domain Bacteria; phylum Actinomycetota; class Thermoleophilia; order Solirubrobacterales; family Solirubrobacteraceae; genus Palsa-465. Next base: position 95 of record JAFASF010000281.1, read on the forward strand.
CGTTCATGGTGATCGCCAGCGGCTGGGCGCCCCCCATTCCGCCCAGGCCCGCGGTGACCACCAGCCGACGTTGGAGTGTTCCGCCGAAGCGCTTTTGCGCGGCCGCGGCGAACGTCTCATAGGTACCCTGGAGAATCCCCTGCGTGCCGATGTAGATCCAGGACCCGGCGGTCATCTGGCCGAACATGATCAGCCCCGCCGCGTCGAGCTCGCGGAACGTCTCCCAGTTGGCCCAGTCGGGGACGAGGTTGGAGTTGGCCAGGAGCACCCGGGGCGCGTACTCGTGGGTCTCGAAGACCCCCACCGGCTTGCCCGACTGGACCAGCAGGGTCTGATCGTCGTCGAGGCGCTCGAGCTCGCGCACGATCGCGTGGTAGCTCGGCCAGTTGCGGGCGGCCTTGCCGATCCCCCCGTACACGACCAGCTCCGAGGGCTTCTCCGCCACCTCGGGATTGAGGTTGTTCTCGAGCATCCGCAGCGCGGCTTCCTGCTGCCAGCCCTTGCAGCGCAGCTCGCTCATGCGGCGGTGGCGGACGTCACGTCGGGCTCCACGTGCAGGTCATAGATCAGATCCTCTCGCAACAATGAACCTACTTGTCACTACATGGCCACAGGGGCCTCGCGCGAGCGTCGGGATGCTCCGATCGAGGCGATGACCACCAGCGCCATCCCGATCAGCGCGCGGGTCCCCAGCCCCTGGCCCAGAACGATGAATCCCGCGAGCGCCGCCACCGCCGGCTCGATGCTCATCAGCACTCCGAAAACCGATGGTGCGATGCGCCGCAACGCCTCGACCTCGAGCGAGTAGGGGATCGCCGAAGACAGCATCCCGACGGCCGCGCCGAGCAGCAGCGAATGAACCTCGAGGAGGTTCGCGCCCCCCTGCGCGACGCCCAGCGGCAACGCCAGCACGGTCGCCACACACATCGCGAGCGCGAGCCCGGTGCCGCCCTCGAACGCCCGCCCCACCCGCGCGTTGACGATGATGTAGCAGGCCCAGCAGGTGCCCGCCAGCAGCGCGAACCCGACGCCGAGTGCGCTGATCCCGTGGGTCCCGCCGCGGGTGAGCGCCACGATGCCGACGGCGGCAAGCGCCACCCAGAGCAGGTCCATGGGACGCCGCGAGCCGAACACCGCCACCGCGAGCGGCCCCACGAACTCGATGGTCACCGCGATGCCCAGCGGGATCCGGTGAATCGCCGCGTAGAAGCTGGTGTTCATGACGGCCAGGATCAGCCCGAACAGCGCGGCCAGCAGAAGCTCTCGGCGTGGCCGATCGCGGACCGACGGCCGCCACAGGATGAGCAGCACGATCGTCGCCGCCGCCAGCCGCAGCAGCACGGCGCCGATCGGGCCGACCGCGGAGAACAACGTCGCCGCGAGCGCCGAGCCGAACTGCACCGAGCCGATCGCGCCCACAACAAGCGCGCCGGACGGTGCGCGCGCCAGCAGGCGGGTGCCGGCGCCCGCGGCCCGCGGGCGTTCGGCACCAGCACCGCGCGCCGCTATGTCACCTTGAGCCACGGGCTCCGATCGTAGCCGTGCGCCGATGATCGTTCTCGATGGCGCGACGCTCGGTGTGGCCGACATCGTCGCGGTGGCGCGCTCTCGGGAACGGGTGGAGCTCTCCGCGGACGCGCGCGCGCGCAACAAAGCCACCTGGGAGGCGATCGCCAACCGTCTTGCCCGGGGAGGGGCCCTGTACGGCGCGACCACCGGTGTCGGAGCGCTGCGCGATCAGGTGATCGCCGAGGCCGACCGGGAAAAGTTCCAATGGAACCTGCTGCGAAGCCACGCCGTGAGCGCCGGCCGGCCGCTGAGCGTGGAGCTTGTACGAGCCGGCATGGCGGTGCGCGCCAACCAGCTCGGCGCCGGCGGAGCAGGAGTCGTTCCGGAGCTCCTCGACGCGCTGGTGATCGCGTTGAACGAGGGAATCACGCCCTACGTCCGCGAGCTCGGCTCGCTCGGCACCGGAGACCTGTCCGCGCTCGCGGAGGTGGCGCTCGCGCTGCTCGGGGAGGGAGTGGTGTGGCCCGAGGGCGCGGATGCCGCTCCGGTTGCCGCCAGGCCAGTCGTGGGTCCCGTGCGCCTCGGCCGGCGGGACGCGGTCGGCTTCATGAGCTCGAACGCGTTTACCGGCGGGCATGCCGCGCTCCTGTGCGTCGACGCGCGGGCACTGGAGGATGCCCGGCTGTCGGTCGCAGCGCTCTCGTTCGAAGCGCTCGAGGCCGATCCGGTGGTGCTCGACGAACGAGTTTCGGCCGCGCGCGGCGCGCCCGGGCAGGCGGCCGTGGCGACCCGCATGCGGGAGCTGCTCTCAGGCGCTGCGGTCGTGCCGACCGCGCCGGACCGGATGGTCCAGGACCCCTACCCGTTCCGGGTTCTCCCGCAGGTCGACGGGGTCAGCCACGACGCGCTCGGGGTGCTCGAGTCCGCGGTCGTGCGCGAGCTCAACGCCCGGCCGGAGAACGCGCTGATCGTCGGGGACGGCTTGGCGCTTCCGAACGGCAACTTCTATGCCGCCGAGTTGGGGGCGGCGCTCGACGCGCTGCGCTCCGCCCTCGCGCACTCGGCATCGCTGATCGCGGCCCGCGTGAGCGCGATGATCGACCCTCGGATGACCGGTCTCCCGCGGTTTCTGGCCGAGAGGCCCGGCCCGGAGTCCGGGGTGATGATGCTCGAGTACACGGCCCACTCGGCTGCCGCCGAGATCCGGTCGCTCGCCGTGCCCATGGGCACGCAGAGCGTGTGGGCGTCGCTGGGAGTCGAGGCCCACGCCAGCCTTGCCGCGACCTCCGCTCGCCGCACGACCGAGGCGCTTTCGATGCTTCGGATCCTGACCGCGACCGAGCTGGTGGTGGCCGTCCGCGCGCTCGCGCTCAGCCGCCGGGTGCCGGCCGGCGCCGGAACGCGGCGGTTGTTCATGTGGGCTCGGGAGGCGCTCCCCGGCGGTCTGGAGGACCGGGCGTTCGGATTGGACGTCGAGGCCGCGGGCCGAGTGATCGATGGGTTGGTGGAGTAGCGTTGGTGCTGGAGCATCAACGGCGAAAGGACAGGCATGGGCGTTCAGGAAACGGAGCAGCAGCTGTGGGGTGGTGAGACGACGAAGGCCGTGGCCAACTTCCCGGTGTCCGGCGAGCGCGTCCCGGTGCTGGTGGTCCGTTGGCTTGGCCGCATCAAGGCCGCCGCCGCGCGCGTGAACAGCGACCTGGGGCTGCTCGACGCCGACCATGCCGAGCGGGTCGCCGCGGCCGCGGACCGGGTAGCCGAGGGCGAGTTCGACGACCAGTTCCCGATCGACGTGTTCCAGACCGGGTCGGGCACCTCCACGAACACGAACGCCAACGAGGTGATCGCGACGCTCGCCGGCGAGGGCGTCCATCCGAACGACCACGTCAACATGGGGCAGTCCTCCAACGATGTGTTCCCGTCCGCCGTGCATCTGGCGGCCCTCGACACCGTCTCGCGCGACCTGCTGCCGGCGCTCGCCCAGCTCGAAGCGTCGCTTCGAGCCAAGGCCGACGAGTTCAAGGACGTCGTCAAGTCCGGGCGCACGCACCTCATGGACGCTGTCCCGGTCACGCTGGGGCAGGAATTCTCGGGCTACGCCGCGCAGGTACGCCTCGGGGCCCGCCGGGTGCGGGGCGCTCTCCCCCAGGTGGCGCAGATCCCGCTCGGGGGGACCGCGACCGGTACCGGATTGAACACCCACAAGGAGTTCGCGGCGCGCGTCCGGGCGCATCTCACGGATTCGAGCGGGATCGAGATCCGCGCGCCAGAGGACCCGTTCGAGGCCCAAGGCAACCGCGACGCGCTGGTGGAGCTCTCGGGCGCGCTGAAGGTCGTCGCGGTGTCGCTGACCAAGATCGCGGGTGACCTGGCACTGATGGGGTCGGGCCCCCGGACCGGGATCGGGGAGATCCTGCTGCCCGAGCTGCAGAAGGGCTCCTCGATCATGCCCGGCAAGGTCAACCCGGTGATCCCCGAGGTCGTCCTGCAGGTTTCCGCCCAAGTGATCGGCAACGACCTGGCGGTCACGATCGGCGGCATGCAAGGCCAGTTCGAGCTCAACGTGCGCGTGCCGCTCATCGCCCGCAACCTGCTCGAGTCGATCAGGTTGCTCGCTTCGGTGGCCCGGATCTTCGCCGAGAAGTGCATCGACGGCATCCAAGTGAATGAGGAGGGCTGCCATCTGTCCGCCGAGTCGACGCTGGCGGCGGCCACCGCTTTGAACCCGTATGTCGGCTATGACAAGGCGACCGAGATCGTCAAGGAGGCCGCCCGGTCCGGTCGGCTCCTGCGCGAGGTGGCCGATGAGATGGGAGTCGACGAGAACACGTACAACGAGGCGATGGACCTGCGGAAGATGGCGCAGGGGAACCTTTAGGCTGGCGCTGCCTCAACCTGCTTCCGCCAGACGCGCCACCACGTCGGCGAGGACGGAGTCCCCCTCATCGAGGACCTGGTCCTCGGCGTACCGCACCGCCGTGAATCCGATGCTGCGGAGAAACAGCTCCTTGCGGCGGTCGCGCCTCGTCTGGGCCCGGGTACGGTGATTGCGGTCGCCGTCGAGCTCAACGGCCAGGCGCTCCTTTCGCCAAAGCGCGTCGACCTCCCAGCCCCCGATCTTGACGTTGATCTCGGGGAGCGGGATCCCTGCCGACTCGCAGAGCGCGAGAAATGCTCGTTCGGTCCGGCTGCGGGTCCTGGCCAGACGCGGCTGGTGACTCTTGAGCGCTTCGCGGAGCCTCGCGCTCCCGGGACGCCCCGCACCGAGGGCGGCCTCGATCGTCTCGAGGTCGAGCAGCTCGCGGTAGTCGGCCTCGGCGAGCGCGCGGCGGACCTGGGTCAGCGATGCCCTTGAGGCGAAGTCGAGCAGCGTCCGGGGGATCGGGGTGACGGGGAAGCGGCGGTGGCTGGTCCGTTCGAGGTGGCGCGGGTGGTGAACGACCACCCCGGCCGCGGATCCGGCCCGCGACGCGCTACTGACTCGATCCGGCGCGGCTCCTTGTCGACGAGGCCCCACCACCACGCTGCGGTGGCATGGCTGAGGACGGCACCCGGTCCGGCATGCAGAAGCGCCGCGACCAGCCGGCCCTCGATCGGCACCGACGCATGGCCGAACGCGTAGACGCCGTGATGAATGACGTGGAGTTTGCCGGCGGCCATCCAGCGGCTCACTGTACGCGGGCTGATTCCGCAGTCGTGTAACTGTTGGCGGCCGATCACGCCCCATTGCTCGCCGGCGACAGTGGCCGCTCGGGCTGACGCGTTTTGAGGACGCCCAGCGTCCTCGAAACGTAACACCCCGGGCATGGCCCCAGGTTTCCGAGAAACGTGTGACG
>JAFASF010000341.1 GCA_019244745.1 Solirubrobacterales bacterium
GCGTTCAGATGCTCGGGCCCGGCGGATCATCGTTGCCGCGCTGGCGCAGGAACCGTTGGAGGTCGCGGGCGATGCTCTCGCCGGAGGGCAGGGAACCGGGCTGGTCGTCCGGCTCGTCGCCGGCCGCCTGCTCGAGCCGCTCGACGAACGCCTGGACGTCGGGATCGCTCTGCACGGCGAGGCTGACCTGGCGCTCATAGTCGGAGGCGGCCGTCTCGAGCTCGGAGGCGTCGACGGCCACTCCCACCAGGCCCTCGAGCTTTCGCACCAAAGCGAGCGCCGCCTTCGGGTTGGGCGAGGCAGCGATGTAGTGAGGCACCGCCGCCCACAGGCTCGCCGACGGCAGGCCGCCGTGCTGGCAGGCCGCGTGGAGGATCCCCACGATCCCGGTCGGGCCCTCGTACGAGGATCGGGTCAGCCCGAGCCGCGAGACGAGCATCGGATCGGAGGCCAGTCCCGTGACCGATACCGGCCGCGTGTGCGGGACGTCGGCCAGGAGCGCTCCGAGGGTCACGACCAGCTGGGTGCTGAGGGCCTCGGCCAGCTCAACGATCACCTCGCTGAACGTGCGCCAGCGCATCGAGGGCTCGCTGCCGACGAGCAGGACAAGGTCCCGGGGCGCCCGGGGCACCCGAGCCTCGTACAGCTCCACGGCCGGCCATACGACCTGCCGGGTGTCGCCATCGGCCAGCTTGATCCGGGGCCGGGTGGCCTGGAAGTCGTAGAACTCCTCGGGGTCGATGGTCGCGAACCGCCGGGCGCCGAGTGCGCTCCCCACGAACGTGAGCGCGGTCGAGGCCGCATCCGCGGCATCGTTCCAGCCCCTGAACGCGCACACCAGCGCCGGGGCGCGCAAACCGTCGGGTCTGTATTCCCATTGAAGGGGCTGCATCCGGCTCACCGTACATCATGGGCACGTGAGCCTCGGCGAAATGCCTGCGGTCGCGATCGGCGCCCTGCGGCCGGGACAGGAGGTCACCGGGGTGTTCGCGTGTACCCGCAAGGACCGCTTGACGACCCGAACGGGATCGTCGTACCTGGCGCTCGAACTGCGCGATCGGAGCGGCACGATCTCGGCGCGCGCCTTTCGCGACGCGGACGCGCTCGCGGGGCGGTTCGAGCGAGGAGAGCTGGTCCGAGTCAGCGGACGCGTGGAGCGGTTTCGTGACGAGCTCGTGGTCGAGGTCGGGGCGATCGAGAGGGTCGAGCCGGCGACCGGCTCGGATGAGGCGGATCCCGCCCGCTTCCTGCCGTCCACGTTTCGCGATCTCGACGAGCTCGACGGGTTTCTCGAGCACCTGGCGGGGGAGGTCCACGATCGCCCGTTGAGCGCGCTGCTCGATCGGCTGCTGTCCGATGGGGAGCTGCGGGCGGCATGGCGCCGCGCGCCCTGCACGCGGGGCGGCCACCACTCGTATCTCGGCGGGCTGCTCGAGCACACAGTCGCGGTCGCGACCCTCGCCTACGAGCTCTGCCAGGTTCATCCCCGCTTGAATCAGGACCTGCTCCTGACCGCGGCGATCACGCACGACCTGGGGCGCACTCGAGAGTTCACATACGGCGCCGAGATCGGTCTCACCGACGAGGGCCGGCTCCTCGGTCACCTCGTGATCGGCGAGCGGATCCTGTCCGAACGAAGCGCCAGGCTGGACGACGACCGCCGGCTCGCGCTGCTGCACTGCGTGCTCTGCCACCACGGTCCGTCGTCGGCTCCCGGCGGCCGGTTCGCGTCGCCAGAGGCGCTGGCGCTCTACCGGCTCAACGCGCTCGACGCGACCGTGAAGGGCGCGCTCGAGCACGGCATCGGCGAGTGACCGCCGGCGCCGGCGGACCACCCAGCGGGAGCACCTAGGATCCCGGCTGGCGCGGCACGGGCCTGGTGGCCCATCCAGTCTTCAAAACTGGCAAGGCCGGGCAGCCCCCGGCTTGGAAGGTTCGATTCCTTCGCCGCGTCGTGGCTGCAATCACGGACTCTTGGGTGTCTCGGCCGGCTGCGTAGCGATCCCAGGTCTAAGAACTGTCCCCAATTTGTCCCGAGAATGGCGTAGTTCGCTTCCGACGGGACACGTCTTCAGGGTCGAGCGGCAGCGTGGTCCCATCTGGTACGCCAAGTACCGGCTGCCGTCGGGGCGCCAGGTCCAGAAGCTCATTGGTCCCGCATGGGCTGAGCGCGGTCGACCGCCGGCCGGCTATTTCACCAAGCGGACGGCCGAAGACTGGCTGCGCTCTGTGCTCGACGAAGCGCGGCGAGGAACCCTGCCCGGGATGGTCAGCACCGGCATCACGCTCTCGGATGCGGCCGCCGAGTGGTTGCGCTACTGCGAGCACGACCGCGCCGTGAAGCGCTCGACATTGACCGAGTACCGCCACGCCGCCGATCGCATCATGCGGGACCTCGGCCACCACGCGTCGCGGCCAGCCTGCTCGCCGCGCCGTCTGAGCTCCTGCCAGATCCGCTCCTGGCCATAGCACTCGTAATTGGCCTCCCACACCTCGCGGATCACTCGCCTGAGCCGCTGATCCTCGAGCCGGCGGCGAGACCCCCGGCCAGACGCTCGCTGGTAATACGCGGACGCCGACACGCCCAGCGTCTGGCAGATCGGCTCGACCCCGAAGCGCTCGCGATGCTCATCGATAAAGCGGCTCACTTCGGTCGGTTCAGGTCGAGCTCCTTGGCAAAAAACACTGACGCCGACTTCAAAATCTCATTCGCGCGGCGCAGCTCAAAGTTCTCGCGGCGCAACCGGTGCAGCTCCTCCAGCTGCCGGCTCGTCAACGGATCGCCTCCCTCGGCGTTGGCGCCCGACCGCGCCAGGCGCACCCGATGGCGCAACGCATCCGGAGTGATCCCCAGGTCCCGCGCGATAAACGCTACCGGCCGGCCCGACTCCAACGCCAACCGGATCCCGCGCTGCATCAACTCCTCGGGGTACTTACTCGGTCGTCCCATGGCTCAGGAGTTCCTTCCTCGAGGACCAACCCTCGAAATCAGGGGATCCGCCCCGGTTCCGATGGAGTCGCGTTTCTGAGGTTCACGCGGCTTGGTCGTTGTTGTGTAGTTGATGTTGATGGGTGTGTTCGATTGGTTCTATCCGGAGAGCGGAGAGACCAGCGGCAGCGCCGTCGTCAACCAGCACC
>JAFASF010000357.1 GCA_019244745.1 Solirubrobacterales bacterium
ATCATCGTGATCGGGATCGCGGTGGGGGCGCTGGCAGGCTTCCTGGCCGGTCTCTGGGTGGCCTCGCGCGGCGGTCAGATCTGGCGCGGACCGCGGCTGTAGCGCTGGTCGCCGGCGTTCTCTCTCTCAGCGCTGCCGCTTCGGCGCAGGCGAGCTGGTCCCGGCCGGTCCCGCTCGCCGGCCCGTTCTCTCTCGACCTCCTGCCTGCCCAGATCGGCTTCGCGCCGGATGGGCGCTCCGCGGTCGCCTTCGGCCTGCAGGACGAGGATGATCCGGCGACCTCGGAGTCGTTCATCGTTCCCCGTTCCGCCTCGGGCAGGTTCGGTCAGGCGCGACAGGTTCCCGCCCAGCAGATCCTCGATCTGGCGTTCACGGGTAAGACGCTCGAGTTGCTGACCGCGCAGGGGCCGCCGGGGACCACGTGCTGCAGCTCGGCCGCCCTCGTCGGGTTCTCTGGCAAGACCTTCGGCCGGACGAGACCGCTGATCGACACGCTGACGGGCGCGGCGATTGGACGCCTCATCGCCTTGCCCGGCTCGCGGCTGCTCGCCGCGATCGCCACCGCTGAAGGCGTATGGGTCTCGCAGCCGGCCCGCAACCGAACATTCGGTCCCGCCCGTCTCCTCACGCCGCGGCGCTCTGCTCCGCAGACGCTGACGGCCGCGAGCGTGTCCGGCGGGCGGACGCTCGTGGCCTGGACGGCGGCGACCGGTCAGCCGGGGCAAGCGCCCCCGAATGCCATCTTCGAGGCCGCCGGATCGAACAACCGCGTGCCGAGCGATACGCGGCGCGCGTACACCGTGCCCTCCGGCCATCAGATCGATGAGCTTGCGCTCGGCGGCACCACGGCCGCGTGGATCGAGAGCTGGTACGACGCCCGGGGGGCCTATCGCTCCGAGGTCGTGCTCGCGAGCCTCGATGGGCGGATCCGGCCGCGGGCTTTTCCGATCGCCGGCGAGATGGCGTCCGGCCTGTCGTTTGCCGCTAACGACGCCGGCGACCAGGTGCTCGCCTGGCAGGCGTGTTCGCTAGTGGGCTCCTGCACCGTGGTCGCGACGGTGAAGGACGCCGGCAAGCGCTTCGGCGCGCCCCTCGACCTCGGCCCGATCGACCCGTCGCAGACCCCAGCGGCCACCGTCTCGAGGCGCGGGGAGACAGTGGTCGGCTGGATCGAGGACGGGCACGTCCTCGCCGCGGCGCGCCGGCGCCGCGCGCGCGGCTTCGACAGACGGCAAACGATCTCGGCCACGAACTACGCCGCCGACCTGACCGTCGCGTTCGGGCCTGGGAACTCCGCGCTGGCGGTGTGGACGCAGGGAACTGTGGCGTCTAGCGTCATGGGCGCCACGCTCCGCGCGCCCTGACGCCCGCGTGCCGCTCGCCGATCCCGCCCTGCGCGCGACGCCCCGCGTGCCCTCACGGATTTTCACTGCGCCCCGAGCGCCGCCACCAGCACATCGTGCACCGCCGGCGCTGCCGTCGCCCCGCCGGCGCCTGCCGCCGGGAAGAGCGCGCCGGCAACCACTCGCGGCGCGCCGACGGGCGCGTAGCCGACGAACCAGGCGTCGGTGTTCTGCGGCGAGCTCCCGCCCGGACCGGTCGTGTTCCCGAGCTCCGCGGTGCCGGTCTTACCGGCGACCTGCACGCCCGGGATCTGGGCCGCGGTTCCGGTCCCGGACTGCACGACTGCGATCATCATCCGCTCCACCAGGCCGGCGACCTGGGGGCTCGTCACGTACACGAAGCGAGGGGGCTGACCGGCCAACAGCGTCGGGATGGGGCGCCGGCCGCCCATGGCGATCGTCGCCGCGATGTCGGTCATCTGGAGCGCGCTGGCGAGCACCTTGCCCTGGCCAATCGCCGATGAGCCGACCGCCAGGTCATCGCCGATCGAGCTCGCGGGGGGGATCTGACTCTCGGCCGCGCCGGGGATCATCGTGGGCTGGTTGAAGCCGAAACGCTCCGCGATCGCCACAAGACGGCTGGCCCCGAGCCGGGCGCCGAGCGGCGCGAAGACCGAGTTGCACGACACCGCGAACGCGTTCAGCAGCGTCCCGCCGCACGCCTCGCCACCGGCGTTCGACAGCCGGTAGCCGTCGAGCGTCGCTTCGGTGGCGATCGGGAAGGTGTCGGTGAGCTTCACGATCCCCGCCTCCAGCGCTCCCGTAACCGTGACGATCTTCATCGTGGACCCCGGCGGTTGCAGGGCCGAGAACGCGACTCCGCTCAGGGCCAGCAGAGCGCCGGTCCGCGGATCCATCACCGCGATGCCGGCGTAGCGGCCGGCCATCGCGGTGACCGCGGCCCGCTCGATCCTCGGAATGATCGTGCTGGTCACGTCCTGACCCGCTCGTGGCGCCACATGTGCGAGAACACGGCGGCCCGCGAGCAGGGTCCCGCCGGGCGTGCCAGCGAGCTGGGTCTGAAACACGCGCTCCAGGCCGTCGATCCCCACCTTGGCGTTACGCGGGTAGCCCTCCGCCGCGTACGCCGCCGCCTGCGCCGGCGGGATCGGACCGAGCATGCCCGCGATCTGCGCGGCCACATCGGGTATCGGCGAGGTCCGCTCGGGTCCCTGCGCGAGCGGCGTCCCGTCGCTCGCCCGGATCGTCCCGCGCGGCCCCAGCGCGGCCCGGCGCACCAGCCGTTCGCCGGCGCGCAGCCCCGGGAACAGCAGCGAACGCTCGAAGCGGACGTGTGCCCCCGACCCGCTGCCCGCGAGCGGAACCTCGAGCGTCTCGCTCAGAACGCCGAACGATCGGGTGGTGACGCGCATCGCCACCGGTATGAAGTCCCCCTGCCGGCTGCCCACACGCCCGGGCGCCAGCGAGACCATGGTGGCCGTGTCCGCGGCATCGCGATAGGCCGCGACGAACTCGCCCACGCCCACACGCGAGCGCGAGTCGGGATCGAGCAGCGAGTACATGCGGTGATAATCGCCGCGCGCCCACGCCCGGACATAGTTCGTGACGAGCTGGTGCTCCGCGCGGCTCGGTGCGCCTCCCACCACGAGGCCGCCCGCGAACGCGAGCACCGCGATCACGCCCAGCGGCAGGGCCCGGGTAAGCAGACGCGTCCGACGCCGCTTACGCCGCCCCGCGTAGGCTCTTCGGCCCACCTCCACTCGACCTCGTGAGGCCACCTCGGCGGTGAGGGTAGAAGATCCTCGGCGGATCGCCGCGGCTACTCTCAACCCCCGTGACCGCAATCGACTGGTTGATCGTAGCCTTCACGGTGCTCCTCGCCTTTTACGGCTACATGCAGGGATTCATCGTGGGGGTGATGTCGCTGGTCGGCTTCGCGATCGGGGCGTTCCTCGGCACCCGGCTGGGTCCCCTGTTGCTGCCCGGCGGATCGCACTCGCAGTACGCGCCGCTGTTCGGTCTGGTCGGGGCGCTGCTCGCGGGCGGGGTGCTCGCGAGCGGCTTCGAGGGGATCGGGGTGGCGGCGCGCCGGACGCTCAGGCTCCCCGGGCTGCGGGCGGTCGACGGGCTCTTCGGCGCCGTGCTCACGGCGTGCGTCGGACTCGGGATCGCGTGGATCGTGGGGGCGATCGCGCTGCAGTCGGCTAACAACCAGCAGCTTCGCAGAGACATTCAGCAGTCGGCGATCCTCGGCGAGCTGAACGACCTGCTCCCGCCGTCCGGTCCGATCTTGCATGCGCTGGCGCGCTTCGATCCGCTGCCGTCGGTGCGCGGGCCGGCGGCGCAGGTGAAGGCGCCGCCAAGCGGGATCGTGGCGGCGCCGGCCGTGGTCGCGGCCCACGGGAGCGTCGTGCGGATCGTGGGAACGGCGTGCGGGCTGGGCATCGAAGGCAGCGGCTGGATCGCCGCGCCGGGCCTGGTGGTCACGAACGCGCACGTGGTCGCCGGCGAGACCGACGAGGTGGCGCAACCCGGGGGAGCGGCGCCCGGCATCCCGGCCGAGGCCGTGGCCTTCGATCCCCACAACGACGTGGCCGTGCTCCGCGTCACCGGCCTGACCGGCCGGCCGCTGCCGCTCGCCTCCGATCCCCGACCGGGCACCGCCGCCGCCATCCTCGGCTATCCGCTGGACGGTCCGTTCGACTCCGAGCCGGGCCGGATCGGTCAGACCCAGGACGTCAGCACCGAGGATGCGTACGGCAACGGCCCCGTCGTGCGCAGCATCACGTCCCTGCGGGGCCTGGTCCGGCCTGGCAACTCCGGCGGACCCATGGTCGATAAGGCCGAGTCCGTTGTCGCGACTGTTTTCGCCGCGATCACGAGCGGCTCGGCATCAGGGCCCGGCGGGTTCGCCGTCCCCAACGCGATCGTCCGGCATGAGCTGGCGGTGGCCAAAGCGAATGCAGGGCCGGTTAGCACCGGCGCCTGCGCGGGGTAGCGGGGCGCGCGAACCGGAGCCCCTCGGCGGGGCCCGCGAACCGGAATCCTCGCGGGGCCGGCGAACCGGAACCTTCGGGGGCCCAAACCGGACCCGCCGGCGTCCCCCCAACGAACTGATGCCCGCTTCCGTCGTATAGCGCGGGAAAAACGCAACGCCTCTCGGGTGCGCCGGCGTAGCTGGGCTTCCGAGAACCCCGAACAAGAAAGATGAACCCCTGGGCGGGCGGTGGTCTGCACACCGCCCGCCCCCAGGTGTTAATGCCCCCGGGCGCCCTCAGGCGTCAGTGCCCCCCGACTGCCTCGGCCATTTGATGCACCGTCTCGGCTCCTAGCGCCCCAAGGAGCCGAGGATGGTGATGTGCGAGGTGCTGCTGAACCGCGTCGAAGAGCTCCTTCTCGGAGTTGCCGGCGAGGCGCGCCCCGCACTCGCAATAGGCAATCCGCTGGTCCCCTTCGCTGATCCTGGTCATCTGGCCTTCGTCGCTGCGGATCGGCAACACCTCTGCGCCCCGCCGAGGGCGTCGGTAGGTGTTACCCCGGTGTTCACTGGCCGGGAAGAATGCAACCTTTCCGTTGGAGATACGTTTCCTAAACGTTGCCAACTTCGCGAACCGTCCCCAAACAGGCTCTTCGGACGAAC
>JAFASF010000458.1 GCA_019244745.1 Solirubrobacterales bacterium
GTGATGGGGAGGTCGCGGATCCGGATGCCGGTCGCGTTGTGAACCGCGTTGGCGACGGCGGCGGCCGTGCCGACGATTCCTATCTCGCCAATGCCCTTGGTGCCCATCGGGTTCACGTGCGGGTCGTCCTCCTCGATCCATTCGACCTCGAGGTCGCGGATGTCGGCGCACGTGGCGACGTGGTACTCGGCCAGGTCGTGGTTGACGTAATGACCGGTGACGGGGTCCATCGTGCTCTGCTCCCAGAGTGCCGTCGAGATGCCCATCGTCATGCCGCCGAGGAACTGCGAGCGTGCGGTGCGCGGGTTCACGATCCGGCCGGTGGCGAACACGCCGAGGGCCCGCGGCACCATGATCTCGCCGGTGTCCGGATCGACCTCGACCGCCACGAACTGGGCGCCGAACGCGTGCATCGCGTACTGCTCTGCCGCCTCGTTCGGGCCGGCGCTGCCGGTGGCGGAGACGCCGGCGTCGGGGTGATGGCCATAACGCTCGATCAGGTTGCGCGCCGCCTCGGTCACGGCGGTGCCCCAGGTGGTGATTCCCGAGGAGCCGCCGGCCACTGAGGCGTGCGGCAGCGAGCTGTCGCCGATCTCCAGGTCGACCTGCTCGAGCGGCACGCCGAGGGCGTCCGCGGCGACCTGCGCGAGCGCGGTCCAGGTGCCCGTGCCGATATCGACGGCACCGATGCGCACGCGATAGCGCCCGTCGGGCATCACGTCGATGCTCGCCTCGGAGCCCGACATTCGGTAGACCGGGTAGGTCGAGCCGGCCACCCCCGTGCCGGCCAGACGCCCGCCCGGACCGGGCTTGCGCGACGGCGCGTGGTCACGCTGAGCCCAGCCGAACCGCTCGGCGCCACGGCGCAGGCAGGCGATGAGGTTGCGGGTCGAATAGGGTTTGCCGGACTCGGGATCCACGTCGGGCTCGTTGCGGACGCGCAGCTCGATCGGGTCCATCCCGAGCGTGATCGCCAGCTCGTCGATCGCGGACTCGCCCGCATACATCCCCGGGTTCTCGCCGGGCGCGCGCATCCATGATGGGACCGGCACGTCGAGGGGCGCGAGCCGGTGCGTGGTCCGTCGCGCGCGAGACGCGTACATGCCGCGGCTGGGAACAGCGGTCTGCTCGGCGAACTCCTTGATCCGCGAGGTCTGCTCCCAGACGTCGTGGACGAGCGCGAGCAAGTGCCCGTCTGCATCGGCCCCGAGCCGCAGCCGCTGCACGGTCGGAGTCCGGTAGCCCGCGACCGAGAACAGCATCTGCCGGGGCAGCGGCAACTTGACGTCGCGGCTCGGGACGGCGCGGGCGGCCAGGCACGCGAGGACATCGTGCGCGTGCGGCATCCCCTTGGAGCCGAAGCCGCCGCCGATGTGCGGCGCGATCACCGTCACCTGCTCGACGTCGAGGCCGAACAGCGGCGCGATCAGCTCCCGCACGCTGTGCACGCTCTGCGTCGAGTCGTGGAGCGTAAGGTGCTCGGCGGCGGGGTCCCAGCGCGCCACTGTGGTGTGGGGCTCCATCGGGTTGTTGTGGTTGGCCGGCGTGGTGTAAGTCGCGTCGACGGTCGCTGACGCGGCCGCTAGGCCGGCCTCGACGTCGCCCTCCTCGGTGTCGGTTGGGAACGTTGGGTTCACCTGCTCGGGCGCGTAGAGCTCCGGGTGATCGACGCGCAACACGACATCGTGATCGTGCTGGTCATAGGCGACCTCCACCAGCTCGGCGGCCTCACGCGCCGCCTCAGCGCTGTCAGCGACGACCACCGCGACGAACTGGCCGCGGAAGTGGACCTCCGGCGACTGCAGCACCCAGAGCTCCCTGTCCTCGTCCGAGGCGAGGCGCTCGGCATTCTCGTGCGAGAGGATCGCGAGCAAGCCTCCGACAGCGGCCGCGGCGTCCGTGTCGATTGCGATGATCGTGCCGCGTGCAATGGTGGCTTGCACGGGGTGCGCGTAGGCGGGCTCGGCGAACGGGTGCTCGGCGGCGTACGGCGCGGTGCCGGTCACCTTCGCCGGGCCGTCGCGCCGCTCCCGGTCGCCGCCGATCTCGCGCTGCACAGCGACGGCCATGTGCCTAGCTCCGCTCGCTCAAATCGCGCAGGACGGCGACGATCGTGTTGCGCGCCAGCGGCACCTTGAACGCTTCCTCCCCGATCGGCGCGGCAGCCTCAAGCTCCGCCTCGGCCGCCGCGCGAAACGCGTCCTCGGAGATTGGTCCGCCGCGGAGGTGCGCTTCGGCCGTCTCGGCGCGCCAGGGCTTGTGGGCGACGCCGCCGAGCGCGATCCGCACGTCCGCGACCTTGCCGTCGGCGACGTCGAGCAGGGCGGCGACGGACACGAGCGCGAACGCAAAGGAGGCACGATCTCGCACCTTGCGGTAGGCCGAGACGCCGGCGACCGGCGGTAGGTCGACGGCGGTGATGAGCTCGCCATGGGCCAGCGTGGTGTCGCGCTCGGGCTCGTCTCCCGGGAGCCGGTGAAGCTCACCGATAGGAATGCTGCGGGAACCGTCTGGTCCCTGCACCTGCACCACGGCCTCGAGCACTGCCATCGCCACCGCCATGTCGGACGGGTGCGTCGCGATGCAATGCTCGGAGGCGCCGAGGATCGCGAGCTCGCGGGAGTAGCCACCGATCGCCGAGCAGCCGGAGCCGGGCGCGCGCTTGTTGCATGGCGTCGTCCGATCCTGGAAGTACACGCAGCGCGTGCGCTGCAGCAGGTTGCCAGCGGTGGTCGCCAAGTTGCGCAGCTGCCCCGAGGCGCCCGCCACCAGTGCTTCCGACAGGACGGGATAGCGCTCGCGGATGAGCGGGTGAGCCGAGAGGTCGGAATTTCGCACCGCGGCGCCGATGCGCACCACGCGGCCGTCTAGCTCCTCCACGGTGTCGAACGGAAGCCGTGTGACGTCAACGAGCAGCTCGGGCGAGGCGATTCCGAGCTTCATGTGGTCGACGAGGTTGGTGCCCCCGCCAAGGAACGCCGCGCCGGGTCGGTTGGCGACCAAAGCCACTGCCGCCTCCGCGTCTCGCGGGCGCTCGAAGGCAAAGGCCTTCATCGCTCTGCAGCCTGCTCTATCGCCGCGACGATGTTCACATAGGCGCCACAGCGGCAGAGGTTGCCACTCATCCGCTCGCGGATTTCCTCCCGCGTGCGCGCCGGAGCAGACGCCACGTCGGTCGTGACGTGGCTCGGCCAGCCCGCCTCGAGCTCGGCCAGCATCCCGACCGCCGAGCAGATCTGGCCCGGCGTGCAGTATCCACACTGAAAACCGTCGTGGTCAAGGAACGCGCGCTGCACCGGGTGCGGCGCTTCCGCCGAGCCCACCCCTGCAGCGGTCGTGATCTCCGCTCCGTCGTGCTGAACCGCGAACGCCAGACACGTCGTGACGCGCCGACCATTGAGCAGGACCGTGCACGAACCGCACTGACCGTGGTCGCACCCCTTCTTCGCCGATGCCTGCGCCAAGTGCTCGCGCAGCAGGTCGAGCAGCGTCACCCGCGTGTCCACGGTCGCGGTCCGCTCCTCGCCGTCAACGGTCAATGTGATCGTGGCCTCCACGACTAGGGCGGCTACCCCAATCCGGCACCCGGCACACGTGGGTGCACGGTAAATCACGTCGCCGAGCTGGGCGGGAAGTCCTCGTCCAGCACGAGCTGTACATCTATGTAGATAAACCTGTACTATCTGTTCAGGATGCAGAGATGGACAGCGGGCTGCCGCGACTGCGGCGCGTGACTAGAACGGAACAAGGCACGTATCGGAGAAGATGAGGATCGCCATCGTGGGCGCAGGGATCGCGGGTCTGACCGCCGCGCGCCTGCTGCACGGCAGGGGTGAGATCACCCTGTTCGAGGCGGCCGGCTACCTCGGCGGCCACGCCAACACGATTCGGGTCGACACGCCCAACGAGACCCACCACGTCGACACCGGCTTCATCGTCTTCAACGACCGTAACTACCCGAACTTCGAGCGGTTGCTGCGCGGCCTCGCGGTGGAGTGGCAGCCGTCCGAGATGAGCTTCAGCGTCAGCGACGCGGACGGCGCGTTCGAATACTCCAGCAGCTCCCCGAATGCCCTGTTCGCCAACCGCCGCCACCTGGTGACGCCCGCGTTCCACCGCATGGTGGGGGATCTCTGGCGCTTTCAGCGCGCGGCCCGCGTGCTCCTGGAGGGAACGGACGATCGCCTGTCAATGCGCGACTGGCTCGAGCAGCAGCGCTTCTCGAGCGAGTTCATCGACCGGCTCATCGTCCCCCAAGTGTCGGCGGTGTGGTCGGCGGACCCGCGGCAGCTGTGGAGCTTCCCGGCCCGGTTCCTCGCCGAGTTCTTCGACAACCACGGCATGCTGGGTTTTCGCCGACGGCCGCGGTGGCGGGCGATAGCGGGCGGATCGGCGCGCTACGTCGAGGCTCTCACCGCGCCGTTCGGCCACCGGATTCGGCTTCGGGCGCCGGTGCGTGCGATCAGCCGTGCCGACGATCACGTGCTCGTCTCCGTCGGCGGGGCCGAGCCGATGCGCTTCGACCACGTCGTGCTGGCCACTCATTCAGACCAGGCGCTGGCCCTGCTCGCCGACGCCTCGCAGCGTGAGCGGGAGATCCTGAGCGCAATTCCCTACCAGTCCAACGAGGCCGTACTGCACACCGACGTGCGGCTACTTCCCCGCCGCCGGCGCGCGTGGGCGAGCTGGAACTACCACCTGTTCGACGAGCCTCCGGCGCGCACCACGGTCACGTACCACATGAACCGCCTCCAGTCGCTGTCGGCCGAGCGCGAGTTCTGCGTGACGCTCAACCAGACGGCCAGGATCGACCCCGACACGGTGATCAAGCGGATCGAGTACGCCCACCCCGTGTACACGCCCGGTGGGGTGCGAGCGCAGGCGCGGGTGGCCGAGATCTCCGGCTGGCGGCGAACTCACTTCTGTGGGGCCTACTGGGGCTGGGGATTTCACGAGGACGGCGTGCGCAGCGCGCTCCGTGTCGGCGCGGCCTTCGGAGCTCGGCTGTGAGCACCGCCAGCTGCCTGTACGAGGGTTTCGTCCACCATCTCCGGTTCGATCCGCGATCGGAATTCCGCCACCGCCTGGCGATGCTCTACATCGATCTCGGGGAACTGCCCGAGCTGTTCGATGGGCGGCTCGTCGCCCGCGCTCCAGGGCTGGTCCGCTTCCGGCGCCGCGACTACCTCGGCGATCCGAGCACAGCACTCGATGAGGCGGTGCGCGAGGTGGCCGAGCATCACACCGGCCGCCGGCCCACCGGTCCGGTGCGAGTGCTCACCCAGCTGCGCTCGTTCGGCCATTGCTTCAACCCGGTCAGCCTCTACTACTGCCTGGACAAGGCCGGGACGCGAATCGAGGTGCTCGTCGCCGAGGTCACCAACACGCCGTGGGGCGAGCGGCATGCCTACGTCATCCCCGATGGCGCCGGCCGCTTCGACAAGGCGCTCCACGTCTCGCCGTTCCTGGGAATGGACCATGGGTACGCCTGTCGCTCGAGCGTTCCCGCCGGCTCTCTCACGGTGCGGATCGAGAACTGGAGCCACCATGGTCGAGTCTTCGCGGCTGGGCTAGCACTGCGCCGGCGCGAGCTCACTCCCGCGTCGCTGCGCCGCCTGACGGTGCGATATCCGTTCGCCACGATGCGCGTGCTCGCGCTCATCTACGTACACGCGCTCGGACTGCGACTGGCCGGCGCACGGGTCTTCCCTCATCCCGGGGAGGTGGGGAGCTGAGCGCTCGGGCCGCACGCCGCGCGATCTGCCTGGCGTTGCGAGGAATCGAGGCGGGCACGCTGGTGATCGTCGACTCCGACGGACAGCGCCGCACGTTCGGCTCCGGGCCGCCCGCGGCCACGCTGGCCGTCCACTCACCGCGGTTCTGGCGGATGCTGCTGCGCGGCAGCGTGGGGCTGGCGGACGCCTACGAGCAGGGGCTGTGGGACTCACCCGACTTGGTGGCGCTGATCCGGCTGGCCGCCCGTAACGGGCACGGCATTGACGGGGCCCGCCTGCGCCTGGCTCCGCTGCTTCACACCGTCCAGCTCGCGCGAGCGCTGAGCCGGCCGAGCAGCCGCCGGCGCCGTCGCCGCGACATCGCCGCTCACTACGACCTCGGCAACGAACTGTTCACGCGGATGCTCGATTCGACGATGACCTACTCGTGCGCGGTGTTCGAGGATCCGTACGTCTCGCTCGAGCGGGCGCAGACGGCCAAGCTAGAGCTCGTCTGCCGCAAGCTCGAGCTCGGGCCGACCGATCGCGTGCTCGAGATCGGCACCGGGTGGGGCTCGTTCGCGCTCCACGCCGCCGCCAGGCACGGCTGCCGTGTGACCACCACCACGATCTCCCGCGAGCAGCACGCGCACGCTCGCGAGCGGGTGCGCGCGGCCAGGCTCGAGGACCGGGTCGACGTACTGGACTCCGACTACCGCGCCCTGCGCGGCCGCTACGACAAGCTCGTGAGCATCGAGATGATCGAGGCTGTCGGCTGGCGGCACACCGGTACGTTCCTCGGCACCTGCGCGCGGTTGCTCGAGCCAAACGGAGCGATGCTCGTGCAGGCGATCACGATCGACGACCGCGCCTACAAGGTCGAGAAAGCGTCGCGGTCGTTCATGAAGGAGCGCATCTTCCCCGGCGGCTCGCTGCCGTCGATCGAGGCCATCGCCCGCGGCCTGTCACGGCACACCGATCTCCAGCTCGTGCACCTGCAGGACCTCACCTCCCACTACGTGACCACACTCCGCCGGTGGCGCGAGCGGTTCTCGGCCCATGCCCGTGAGCTGACCTCGCTCGGTTACGACGAGCGCTTCCGGCGGCTGTGGACGCTGTACCTCGCATACTCCGAGGCCGGGTTTGCGGAGCGCCGGATCCGCGACGTGCAGCTCGTGCTGGCGAAGCCGGGCTGCGAGCTCCCGTGGCTGCGCGCCGCAGGGGATCCGGTCGCGCGCATGGCCGGCCCGGGGGACTATCGAGCGAGACCGCGGCCGGGAGCGCTCGTCGGGCTCGACCAGGACGGCGCGGCGTAGATGGCACGCCGACCAGCTACGCCGGCGATGTGGCGGCCGCCCGGGAGTACCGGTCGAGCGCCTCGCGGCGCGCTGCGGCGTGGTTGACGATCGGCCGGGGATAGTCGCTCCCGATGATGCAACCTGCCTGCTTCTGGACGGCATCCGGCATCCTCCACGGCTCGGACAGATATCTGTCGGGCACGTCACACAGCTCGGGGAGGTAGCGGCGAACGTATTCGCCGCGCGGATCGAAGCGCTGCTGCTGGCGCGCCGGGTTGTAGAGCCGACGGAACGCCGGTTGAGGATCGGCTCCGACCGAGGCGATCCATTGCCAGTTGCCATTGTTGCTCGCTTCGTCGCCGTCGATCAGCAGGCGCATGAACCATCGCTCTCCCCACCGCCAATCGATGCCGAGATCCTTGGTCAGGAACGAGCCGACGACGAGCCGGGCCCGGTTGTGCATCCAACCTTCCGCGCGCAGCTGGCGCATCGCCGCGTCGACGAGCGGATACCCGGTGGCGCCTTCGCACCACGCCTCGAATCGTTTCTTCGCCCGGCTCCAGCGGATCGTCCCGCGGTAGCGTGGCTGGAACTCGCGCTGGGCGTTATCCGGGAAGTGCGCGAGCATGTGGGCGTAGAAGTCGCGCCAGCAGAGTTGGCGGCGGAAGGCCTCAGGTCCCGGCCCGTCGCCCAACCGTTGCTCGAGCTCGCGGGGTGAGATGCATCCAAGGTGCAGGTAGGGCGAGAGGCGCGACGAGCCGTCACCGTCCAGCTCCTCGCGCCCGCTTCGGTATTCGGCGACCTGCTCGAACATGAACCGCCGAATCATGTGCCGGCCCTCGCGCTCGCCCCCTCGCGCCGGGCTCGCGCACGTCTGCGCAAGGCCGAGTTCCTCGAGCGTCGGCAGTCTCGTCTCGACCAGCCGGGGAGGTGCGGGAACCGAGGCCGGCGCCGGGAGCGCGGGCCGCCGGGGGACGCGGAGCCAGGCACGGTAAAACGGGGTGAACACCTTGTACGGTCCGCCGGCAGCGGTGCGCAGGCCCGTGGGATCGTCGACTGCGAACAGGCCGGGCGCCGTCGCGACATCGACGCCGGTGCGCCCGAGCGCCTGGCGCACGGCCCGGTCGCGCTCCTTGGCGAACGGCCCCACGTCCTCGGTCCAGAAGACGATGTCCACCTCCAGCTCACGCGCGAGTTCGGGGAGCACGGACTCGGGATGCCCACGGCGCAGCAGGAGCCTCCCGCTGCGACCGCGCAGCGCGTCGCCGAGATCGGCCAGGCATTCGAGGAGGAACTGCGTGCGTGAACCGGAGGCATGTCGCCCACCCAGCAGCCGCTGGTCGAGGCAGAACACCGGAACGACGTGCTCGGCGGCCGCGAGCGCTCGATGCAGAGCAGGGTGGTCGTGGACGCGGAGGTCGCGCCGCAGCCAGAGCAGCGCCGTCATCCGAGCAGACCGGCCACCGCCGCCCGGCGGTAGTCGAAGATCCGAGCGAGGTCGCGGCGGACGAGCGGCATCCCCAGGACCCGCCCCACATGCCCAAGCGGGAGCGCGTACTCGATTCGGTCGTGCACGCGCGTGCCGCCGTCGATCCCGGTGAACTCGTGATGGTGTCGCCAGAGCCGGTACGGGCCGCGCAGCTGCCGGTCGACGAACCTCTGCTCCTCCTCCCACAGCTCGATCATCGACACCCAGCTCAGCGGAATGCCATGCAGGCGCAGCCGATATTCGATCGTCGTGCCGCTGCGCATCTCGATTGGCCCGGGCGTGAGCAGCCCGAAGCTCAGCCACGGGGGTGTGATTCGCTCCAGATTCTCGGCCCTGGAGAAAAAGGCGAATACCTCCCGCAGCGGCCGTCTCACAACCTGAACGCGCTCCAGCCGCTCGATCGTCACGACTCGATCAGACACCGGCACAGGTCCCACAGCCGCCGGCGCTCTTGCGAGTCGCCGTCGGACGCCCCGAGCAGGTAATGGGTGGGTCGGGGTCGGCGGTCGTGCCAGAACAGCCCGGAGCCCTCGAGCGCCTGCGGCGCACCACCCAGCCATACGATCGTGTCAGCGCCCTCCTCCGGGGTGCGGATGATGTAGCCGGTCAGCGCGCGGAACACCGGCAGCCATTCCCGGACGCCCTTGGTGTCGACCCAGCCGGGATGCATCGCGTGGACGACAACGCCTTGATCTTCGAGCTCCCTGGCCCACAGCTCGGTGATCACCACCTCCTCACGCTTGGTGCGCGCGTACAGCTTCTTCGGGGAGTAGCGAGTCCGCTCCGACAGCAGGTCGCCGACGGGCAGGCTCTGACCGTACATTCCGCCGGAGCTGACGTTGATGACGCGAGCCGGGGCGCTGCGGGCGAGGAGCTCGCTGAGCCACGCGGTCAGCGCGAACGGAGCCAGCACATGGGTGGCGAACATCAGCTCGTGTCCCTCTGGAGAACGCTGGCGCTCGTCCGGCATCGTTCCCGCGTTGTTGACCAGGACGTCGAGCCGTGGCTCCTCGGCGCGCAGGCGCTCGGCGAGCGCGCGTAGCGCACGGGTGCTGCTGACATCGCATGCGAGCGGCCGCACGTCTGCGCCGGGGACCGCTCCGACGATATGCCGCGCCGCGTCTTCCGCACGCTCGGGATCCCGCGCCACGGGTCGCACGCTCGCGCCGAGCTGCGCGAAGCCGCGGCACGCGGCGAGACCGATCCCGGACGCCGCGCCCGTCACCAGCACGACCCGACCGTCCATTCGCGGTGGGTCGGCGGGCCAGCCGGAAAGCCGTGATCGGATACGAAGGCCGACGTCGCCGTATCCGAGGACAATGGTGCGATCGAGCACCGTGTCGATTGCTGCTGCGAGGCTCATACCTCCCGGACAATACCCAGACATCACTACCGGAAAACTTCTACACTTTGTTCATGCAGGAGGGGTTTGGGATCGGCGAGGTGGTGGGCCGGACCGGCGTTGCCGAGGCGACCCTGCGAATGTGGGAACGTCGCTACGGCTTCCCCGCGCCGGAGAGGCTGGCGAGCGGCCATCGGCGCTACAGCGAGCGCGATATCGAGCTGGTCCGGACCGTGGCGGCCCGGCGGGCGGCCGGGTTGTCGCTACCGGTGGCGATCGAGCAGGCGCGGACCGAGAGCGCTCAACCGGTGCCGTCGGTGTACGCAGCGCTCCGGCGTCGGCGGCCCGATCTCGAGCCGCGGACTCTGCTCAAGCCGATGATGCTCGCGCTCACCCACGCGATCGAAGACGAGGCGCTCGCCCGCGCCGAGCGCCTGGTCCTGTTCGGCTCCTTCCAGCGCCGGCGCTTCTATCGCCAGGCCGAGCCGCGCTGGCGCGAGCTGTCGCGCACCGCGGACACGGCGATCGTGTTTGCCGACTTCGACCGGCTGCGCGCGCCACGCGGCCGGCCGGCTGAGGTTCCCGTCCCCCGGGAGCATCCGCTGAACCGGGAGTGGGCGCTCGTGTGCGAGGGGGAGGACTTCGCGCTGTGCCTGACCGGATGGGAGTCGCCCGAGAGGGCCGGTACCTCGGATGCGGGGCGGCGATTCGAGACGATCTGGAGCGTCGAGCCGGACGTGGTGCGCGAGGCGTCCCGAATCTGTGCCGCGATCGCCGCGGCCAGACGCCCCGCCCTCATCGATGCCGCCCGCTCCCGTCTGGAAGCGCCGCCCTCGCTCGCGCCGGAATCGCAGCTCCGGCTAGCCGGAGCGGTCACGGCGCGAATGCTCTCGCACCTGTCCGCGCAACTGACCCGCTCACGCGGAGGGGTCTCGGGTTCCGGCGCCTCGCGTCAGCGCCGTCAGCACGTATGAGGCTCCGGCCAGGCCGAGCAGGCGGCGAAACCAGTTGGCGCCGCTCGCGATCTCCTCGGCTGACCACACGAGCAGGGCGAGCCGCGAGAGCAGCGTCGCGGCAGCGTGCGCGGGGCCAGCGGTCATCCGGGCGAGGGCACCGGCGGCTAGCGTGGCGATCAGCGGTCGGTTGGGGAACTGGAAGATCGGGGAGCGGCGCGGCACCGTGGTTCCTCACGTCCGGCGGATGCTTCGCGCAACCGCATCGTGGGCCGGTCCATCTCTTCGGCTGGGGCGCGCCATCAGCGTGGGGGCTGCCTCGCGGATGGCTCGGTCCGGGTCGCTGCGCGACAGCGCCAGCTCGGTGAACGTGCGCATCCGATGCTGGGTGCTGTCGAGGAATGCCCGGCGTTCGCGACCGCGAAGCAGGTGGAACCCGAGCCACACGATCGGATTGCGGATCGGCGCGACGCGGGAGACCGCGTGGACGCGGAACTCCACGCGGCCGTCGTCGAGCCACTTCCACACCTCCCAGTCCATCTGCCCCATCTCGACGTGTCCCTCGAGGGTCCGGTAGCTCCAGCCCCAGACGCGCGCTCGTCGGCCACCGGGGCCGCGCGTCACCTCGTAGACCTCTGCGACGCGCACGCCCACGAACAGACGCGCGATGGCGAGAGCTCTCAACTCGAGGAGCATGTCCCGCTGCTCCAGCGGGACATCCGGGTCGTAGTAGGCGCGGACGATCGAGGGATCGGCGAACTCGTAGCCGCGCATCAGCCGCCGCGCGATCTGCCAGCTGCCCTCCTCGGCCGGCATCCCGGGCGGCTCGGCAGGCAACGGCTGGCATCGGTCGGTGATCGTCCAACCCGTGGCCGGCGTGGCATCGGCCAGCGCCGCCAAATCGAAATTCAGCCGCTTGCGCTCGAGCTGCGCGAGCCTGTGCCGGATTCCGGGTGAGCCGAGGAGCGGCGATGCGCTCACGACCGCTCGCCCTCGATCTCGATCTCGATCCGCTCAGTATCGATCTCGATCCCGCCCGTGATCCGTCCGCCGGCGAGGCGGGCAACGCGCTCCAGGAACGAGATCCACATGTGCGCCTGCACCTCCTTGGACATGCGCAGGCGGTGGTAGAGCAGGTGCGCGAGACGGCTGCTGCTGCGCGCCCACGATTCAATCTCGAACACGAGCTCGCTCCCCTCCGTACGGACCCGGAACTCAATCTGGCCCGCCTCGAGGTGCCCAGAGAGCGTGGCCAGCCGGAAGCCGCAGGGGCCCGTCGCGACCACGCGCACTGGCCCGTCCCACGGACCGGGCATCCGCACGACATACTCGTCCCCGACGGCCAGCCGGCCCGATTCACCGCGGATCAGCTGGAATCGCGCGAACTTCCTCGGGGCGGCGCGGTTGGGCTTCGACTGGATCCGGTTCATCAGCTCCTCGGCGGTTAGGGTGCTATCGCGCACCCGGGTCCGGTAAAAGCGATGAAAGAGCGGCCCGCAGCCGGCTCCGTAACCCTGCACGTCCTCGGTAGGGAGGTCCGCCGGGTAGCTCAAGATCTCCGACAGAGACTCAGGGACCGGAGCCGCCGTTTCCCGGCGGCGCATCACGGTGGTCCGCCACATGTAGTCCCACGAGGTGAGCGCGATGCCCGCAGGCCAGGTGACGGCGGTCAGCCAGCGGCGGGTCCAGGTCGGGCGCTTGGACGGCATGATCCTGAACATACCCAAGGAACGACTTAAACAACATGTTCAAGTTAGTGAGGCTGCGGGTAGCACCGGGTCATGACGCCGCACCCGATCGACCTCGCCCGATGCTGAGCCGGCACCTCCACCGCGCCGGCTTGCGCGCGTGGCACATGCAGTGCCTCTCGCTCGGATCGGTCGGACTGTGCATCGGGCTGTGGATCCGCGCCAAGACCGTCGATCAGGACGAGCGCGGCAACGCCGAGCGGCGGGCTCTGTTCGTCGGGCTGTGGCCGCCTACGATCTGGTTGATCGCTGATTCGCTCGAGCGGGCGCCATAGCGCCAATTCCGGTCTGACCGCGCCGCGGGGGCGAGCAGTTCGCTTGAGCGCCAAACCCATCCTGATTTTCGGGGTCGGGCGGCGCGCCGGCGTAATCGCCCCATGGACATGGTTCGCCTGGATCCAAAGCCTCATGGCGGTCGGGGGCGGCGCTGCTGGCGAGCGTGACCCCCCCACCCATCTCGTCCGCGGGAGTGTCGGGACCGCGGAACTGCGCGGGTGAGGGGGAGCTGCGCCGGACCGTCAACGTCGTAGTTGATCTCGGCGGAGTCGCCGGCGGGTCCTGTGGGCTTCCAGACGGTGATCCGATATCCCCGCTTATCGGTGCGGGTGCGGTCGACGCCAACCGCGCGGACGCCGCCGCCTCTGTCCCCCGATCGGTGGAGCCGACGATCAACCGGCGCAACCTCCGCTCGGCCGATTGTCCCGTGACCGGTTTGGCGCGATCTTCTAAGTGCGCCCGAAAAGCCCGGCCGCATCGACTCCTTCGAACCAACCCTTCCCGAAAAGGATCCGTCATGACCAAGTTCTCCAAACTCATCGCCCCGGTACTCGGGGTAGGCGCGGCCGCCGCCATCGCCGTTTCCGCGCTGGGTGGATCGCCGGCGCACGCCGCCCACTCCCAGTCCACGGGTACCACCACTTCGGACACCATCACCTCGAGCTGGCGGAGCCCGGACCTTCCCTGGCTGTGGTCGATTCACCTTCCCAAGATGGTCTGCCCCGCCAGCCATCCCTACACGCTCAAGCAGCAGTTCAACGGCGGAAGCGGATTCCGTATCGGCCCCGGTATCGAAATCAAGGATTACCAGAAGGGTCTCGACGTTGTCGCGCTCTCCAACACTCGGATCCCCGTCGAGAAGGGAACTGAGAAGGGACACATCCGAACGGGCATCAGCGGCGACAGGGACGTCATCCTGAACTCGGCCACCAACTGGGGATCGACGTCCAAGTTCACCGTGGTCCTGCACTGCACGTCGGATGCCGAGCAGGGGATCTTTGAGAGGCCGTATGACTCGTGATGCGTGAATCACGAGGTTGCTGCGGGTGTGTCCCCTCGCCGGGGGACACACCCGCGTCTTGTCCCGATCCCCGCCTGGGCCAGTGACGTCGTGTCGGAATGGCCGCCGCCCAGGCTTGGAGCTCGCCTAGCCAGCGCCTACCGAGAACGCTCGATCTCGTCGAGATGGTCGACGTTCGCGACGTCGTCGTCCGCGGCGCTCGCCCCGCTCGAGAACCACGCCTCGAGGATCTCCTCGAGCTCCGCCTCAGAGGTCGCGCGCAGGCTGAGCGCGAGCACGTTGGCGTCGTTCCACCGGCGCGCACCCTCGGCGGTCTGCGCATCGCCGCATAGAGCCGCGCGGATGCCGGGCACCTTGTTGGCCGCGATCGAGGCGCCGGTGCCCGTCCAGCACGCGACGACGGCCTGGTCGGCTCGCCCCTCCGCGACGTCACGCGCCGCCGCCTCGCTCGCCCACGCCCAGTCGGGCCGCTCGCCGTCAGCGTAGGCGCCGTGCAGAACGGTCTCGTGGCCGCGACCGCGTAGGAGCTCAGGCACGGCCTCGGCGACGCCGGTGAGTTCGTCGGCGGCGAGCGCTATGCGCATGTCGCGGGATCAGACGGCTGCGATCGCCGGCTCGGGCTCGACGAGCTTCTCGGACTCCAACGCCTCGTCGGCTTCGCAGCGAGCCCCGAGCCACTGACGTCCGTATGCGCGCATGTCCTCGATGATCGGCACCAGCGCGCGGCCCTTCTCGGTCAGCGCGTACTCGACGCGCGGCGGGACCTCGGGAAACGTCTGACGCTCGACGATGCCCTCCTCCTCGAGCGCGCGCAGGCGCAGGGAGAGCGTCCGCGGGCTTATCCCGTGTAGCGAGCGCTCGAGCTCGCAGAACCGGGAGCGTCCCTCGGCAAGGTCACGGATCACCAGCAGCGTCCACTTGCCACATACGATCTCGGCGGTTGCGCAGACCGGACATGTGTCGTTTGAAACCATCTACAAGCCGATTCTAGCGCAATGCTTCACCAACTGAAGCGAACGCTGCACGCCACTCGCTCCCAGCGCTAAGGCCGCCGGACATGCCGTGGCGGCCCGGGCGGTGGCGAGGGTCGACGTGGAGGCGCGGTGCCGGACAGCGCCGCCTCGACCTGCGGGAGCAGTCGTGAGAGTGCGTCGACCTCGGGCCGCGGGAGATCGCCCAGGAGCGTGGCGATCCGTTCCCGCAACAGCGCCTCCGCTGAGTGGAACGCCTGTGCACCCGTCGCCGAGAGGGCCAGCGCGAGGCGGCGGCGGTCGTCGGCAAGCGTTCGCCGCTCGAGCATGCCGGCGTCGGCGAGTCCGGCCAGGAGCTGCGATACCGCCGGGCCTGAGACGCCGGTGCGCCTGGCGAGCTCGGAACCGGACACCCCCTCACGCTCGATCGCCCGAAGCGCCAGGTACTGCGGCACGGTGAGCGGCGGATCGTGGCCGGCGAGCAGCCGCTCGATCCAGCGCGTGGCCAGCGGCGCGACGGCCACCAGCGCCTCCGCAGCATCCAGGGCCTTGCGGTGGACACGGGGCAAGTGATAAGGCTACCTTAACTAATAACGATGCTTATCGCCCACATCAGTGTTGCAGTCGTCCCAGGCGGCAGGCGCCGGCGTCCCCGGCGCCACCGTGCCTCTCTGGTCAACCCTATGAGGTCTAGGCGACGTCGCGAAGCTTTTGTGCTTCAGCCAGCGACTGCAGCTTCTTCAGAGACTGGTTCTCGATCTGGCGGATCCGCTCGCGCGTGACGTTGAACGTCCGCCCGACTTCGTCCAGTGTCCGCGGGTGCTCGCCACCGAGCCCGTACCGCAGCTCCAGCACGCGGCGCTCGCGATAGGAGAGATTCTCGAGCGCCTCGCGCAGCGCCTCCTTGGTGAGGATCTCCGCGGCCCTCTCGTACGGCGACTCGGCGCGCTCATCGGCGATGAACTGGCCAAACTCGGACTCCTCCTCGTCACCGACGGGCTTCTCGAGCGACACCGGCGCCTGCGCCGAGCGCTTGATCGACTCGACCTCCTCGGGCTCGATCCCCGTGACCTCGGCGATCTCCTCGGCGGTCGGCTCGCGCCCGAGCTCGGTCACGAGCTTGCGTTCGGCTCGGCCGATCTTGTTCAGCTTCTCGACCACGTGGACGGGAATGCGGATCGTACGCGCCTTATCCGCGAGGGCGCGGGCAATCGCCTGGCGGATCCACCAGGTGGCGTAGGTCGAGAACTTGAACCCCTTGCGGTAGTCGAACTTCTCCGCGGCGCGAACCAGGCCCAGCGTCCCCTCCTGGATCAGGTCGAGAAACGGGAGCCCCTGGTTGCGATAGTTCTTCGCGATCGATACCACCAGGCGGAGGTTGGACTCGACCATCTTCTGCTTGGCGTCGAGGTCGCCGCGCTCGATGCGCTTGGCGAGGTCGACCTCTTCCTGAGCGGTGAGCAGACGTACCTTGCCGATGTCCTTCAGGAACAGCTGAAGGGAATCGGTGGTCATGTCCGGCTTGAGGTCGAGCGCCGTCTTCGGCTTGCGGCGGCCTCGCTTGTCCGGAGCGCGTTCTACCTCCGCCGCCGCCAGAGCCGGGTCGACCTCCTCCACGAGCTCAATCTCCGCTCGCTCCAGGAAGCCGTGCAGCTCCTCGACGTCCGCCTCATCGAGATCGAGCTCAGAGACCGCGCCGGCAATCTCGGCGTATGTGAGGACGCCGAGCTGCTGTCCGCGTGTGACGAGCACCTTGATCTCTTCGAGTTCCTGCAGGTCGGCTACTGACATCTCATCCCGTTTCCGTCGTTCTCATGTCCAGTCTGAACGCCTAACGGCGCTTGGGATCACATGCGGGGGCGCTTAGGATCAAAAGCGGGCGTCACCCGCACAGGGCGTACGCCCGCTACTCAAACATATGCCGCGAGTATAGGCGCTATATTTTTTGAA
The DNA here is from genome assembly GCA_019244745.1 of Solirubrobacterales bacterium. Taxonomy (GTDB): domain Bacteria; phylum Actinomycetota; class Thermoleophilia; order Solirubrobacterales; family Solirubrobacteraceae; genus Palsa-465. The sequence continues at coordinate 16,763 of JAFASF010000458.1, forward strand.
GTCAAAATACTTGGCGAGCGTCTCGACCCACGATCGTAGACGCGTCAGAGGCGGGTTTGGCGGGTTCACGCCACACCATCTCTTCTAATACGGATAAACCGCCCTCGTCGTTTCAAGTTTTGGCGCAAATTGCTGGCCGATCCCCGGTAGCGACGATGTCGACGCCGTGGCCGAGCACCCTGACCCTCTCAGCTCCCTTCCGCACGGCCGGCGAGCGGGCGCTCGGCGACACCCTCTGACGCCGCCCGCCCCCGTAGTCCCGACACGGGGCCAACGTCGCGCCCAAGTTTGATATACCTCCGCGCCGTTCACGCCGAGCGGCCATCCGTCCGCGGATCGTCGGCGGGGGACCCACTTGCGGCCCACCAGGTCCGCAGGGGCGAATCGGTCCTGCAAGGGACCGTAGCGCCAGACCCAGCGCGAGCCCGTCAGCTCACCCCGTAGGCGCAATTCAACAGAAGGGACCGCGCTGATCGTGACCCGACGCCTCGATGTCCATGCGCTCGCAGTCCTCGCCACGGCAGCAACTGGGCTGTCGGCCCCGGCGGTGGGCTGGGCGTCATCGGGCGGCGGTGGCCTTCGAGGGAGCGCGTCCACGACCCCGACGAAGAACACCAAGACGCTCGTCCAGTCCGCCGGCGGCAGCATCTCCGCGAGCGGCAACCGGATCACGATCGCCAGCCAATCCTCGGGCTTCTTGCGCGGCCAGGTGCGGTTCACCGGCGCGATCCCGAGCGCCGATGCCGGAGCGGCGGTCGAGATCGAACGCCTGGGGCACCAGACCGGCTGGAAGTGGGCGCCGACCGCACACGCGAGGGCGGCTCGCAACGGCTCGTTTACGACGATCTGGCGGGCGAACCACATCGGCCGCTTCGCGATCCGGGCCGTGATCACGAGCCCCGGCGCCCCGGATGCCGCGGCCGTCTCGCCGACCGTGGCCACGACCGTTTACAGGCTGTCGCTGGCGACCCTCTTTGGCCCCGGCCTTTGGGGCAATGGCACCGCCTGCGGCGAGGTGCTCAAGCGGACGACGATCGGGGTGGCCAACCGCACGCTCAAGTGCGGCACCCCCGTCGCGATCTACTACCACGGCCGGATCACGGTGGTTCCAGTGATCGACCGCGGCCCGTACGCCAACGGCGCGGACTGGGACCTGACGATGGCAACGGCCGCGGCCCTCGGCATGGACGCCACCGACACGATCGGAGCGGTGTCGCTACCCCCGGAGCCGTCCTTGCTCGCTCCTCAGCTGACCGGCTGAGGATCTGCGCCCGGCGGCGTCTCGTCTCCCGGGCGTGCCGGCGTCGGTTCCCCCGGGCGGACTCCGCCCACCTGGATCCCGCTCGCCTCGGCGGCGAACATGGCCACCTCTGACGCCTCGATCATCCCGGCCGCGTCGTTGGCATCCTCCCCGAGCACGGCGATCCCGATGTCGACCGCCAAAGGAGCACCGCGCCACGAAGGCAGCGCGCTCACGGCGGCGTCGATTCGCGAGGCCAGCGCAAAAGCGCCCCCTCGGTCGGTGTCGCGCGCGATCAACCACACGCGGGCATCGCCTTCGCACACCAGCCTGTCCTGCCGACTCGTCAACTCCCGCACGGCTCGCACAAAGCGCTCGAACATCGCCGCCGCCTCGCCCGCGGGCGAGGCGGCCACCAGTCGATCGATGTCCTCGAGCTCGATCAGCAGCAGCGACAGGGCGGCCCCGGCCCGCGTGCACCGGGTGATCTCCTCCTCGAGCGCCCCGGGCCATTGGCGGCCCGACACCACCGCCCGGAGGGTCGCTGCGCGGGCCACCTCACCGACCAGCGCCAGCCGCTCCGCCACGGCGGCCACCATGTCGGCGTCGGCGCCGCCGAGCTCGGCGCGCAGCGCGCTCCAGATGACCGCCAGCAGCGCGTCCACCGAACGCCCGGCCGCCTCCGCGTCGCGCGCGCCCACCAAGTCCCCCGCCCGCGAAACCAGCGGCTCGACCGCGCCGCCCGGCTCGATCCGGCGCAGCTCGGCGTCATCGACCAGTCCTCGCACGACCGCCTCGCACAGCCGAGGCGCCTCCTGCGCGAAACCCGCGCCGGCCGGAAACATCTCGCTCGCCCGCTCGAGCGGCACCTGCTCGACGAGCGCGATCAGCCAGCCCTTTGCCAGCTCCTCCCCGCGCTCGAGCAGGCCCTCGATCGGGGCATCGCCCACGGACCTGGCCGCCCGGCGCCGCGGTGGAGATCGCTGCATCGCCGGTGCTTCTATCACGCGGACCGGTCGCGCTCTTGGGCCGCCAGCGAAAATGTATGCCGATGCCCTCGGGTCTGATCACGATCGCCCAGGCTCGGGAGTTGGTGCTCCAATCCACCCGGCCACTCGCGCCCCCCGAACTGATCGAGGTCGATCACGCCCTCGACCGCGTGCTGGCACAGGATGTCGCCGCGGCGGGCGACGTTCCCCCATTCCCTTGCTCGGCGATGGACGGCTACGCGGTGACGGCCGGACCGGCCGGACGAGTCCTGACCGTGTTCGGGGAGTCGCGCGCCGGCGCGCCGTCGGAGCGGCCCGTCGAGAACGGTCAGGCCACCCGGATCTCGACCGGGGCGGCGATCCCTCCCGGCGCGAGCGCGGTGATTCCCCAAGAGAACGTCGAGGTGCGCGACGGGACCATCACGACCACGGCGCCCGTGCGGGAGGGCGAGCACGTCCGCCACGCCGGCGAGGACATCCCCGCCGGCACGACCGTACTCGCCGCCGGCTCGCGGCTGCGGGCGGCCGAACTGGGAGCCGCCGTCGCCTCGGGGCTCGGACGGGTGCTCGTAGCCCGCCGCCCACGTGTCCAGGTCCTCTGCACGGGCGATGAGCTACGACCCCCGGGAGAGCCGCTCGGTCCGGGAGAGATCCACAACTCGAACGCGCTGATGCTCGTTGCACTCGCGGCGCGATGCGGCGCGGTCGCCCCCGCCGCGGGGCGACTCCCCGACGACCGCGCCGCAACCGTGGAGGCGCTCGCGGCGGCGCTCGATCACGCCGACGTCACGATCGTCTCGGGTGGGGTGTCGGTGGGACCGCACGACCACGTCAAGCCGGCGCTCGCGCAACTCCAGGTGGAGGAGGTGTTCTGGGGCGTGTCGCTTCAGCCCGGGAAGCCCACCTGGTTCGGCGTCAGGGATGACAGGCTGGTGTTCGGACTCCCAGGCAATCCCGTCTCCGCCTTCGTGACCTTCACGCTGTTCGCCAGCCACGCGCTGGCGGCGCTTCAGGGGACGACCGTCGCGCCGGCCCTCGAGCCCGAGGCCATCCTGGCCATGGCCGTCCACCGTCACAACCGCGAGCAGGCGGTCCGGGTCAAGCTCGAGCGTCGCGACGGCGCCGTGGTCGCGGTTCCGAACGGTCCCCAGGGCTCGCACATCATCACCTCGTTGCTCGGCGCCGATGCCCTTGCGCTGATCCCTCCCGGCAGCGGCGAGATGCCGGCCGGGGCATCGGTAGCGCTCGAGCCCCTTCCCGGCTGAGCCGAGGAGCTCCCCTCCCGGTCGAGGATCGGGTCGACCCGGCAAGACTCGCGCAGCGCCGACCCCAAAAAGGGCAGAATGCCGACCGTGGCTGCACTCCTCGGCCTGATCCTCGCGTTCGTGGCCCTGGTCGCCGCGAGGCGCCACCGGCGCAACCGCCTTCCCGCGCGTGCGGTGATCATCTCGACCCCCCGATCGACCGTGCTCGCCGGCGACGGCGCGGTCCGCTCGGTGCAGCGGGCCGAGCTGACGATGGCTCGCGCGGACCTGGATCCGCTGTGGACGCCGGAGAACCTCGAGAACCTGGCCCGCACCTACTGGCGGTTCCTCTCCCGCGTGACGCTCGGTCTCACCCGGGTCGTGTACGGCGAGGACGAGCGTTCGGTGGTGCTGCTCGCCAAGCCGCTGACCCTGCTGCGCTTCGAGGCGCCCGAGTACGAGCTGCGCGGCGACCACGGCGGCGTTCGCTGGCGGATCCGGGACGGACTGCTGGTCGCGAAGGCGGGGCGAGGGTGCGGCGTGTTGGCGATCGACGTTCGCCGCCCGCCGCCGGTCGACGGCGACGACCGGGTGACGGTGGAGATAGAACTCGAGGTCGCGAACTTCTATCCGGCGATCGCCGCCGGTTTCAGCATGCCGGTGTACGAGGCCACCCAATCGATGATCCACGTCCTCGTCACCCACGCCTTCCTGCGTTCGCTGGCCACGCTCGACCTCGCGAAGTCGAAGGTCGCGACGCTCGCGCCTCAGCCGTAGCGAACGCCGGTCAACGCTCGGAGCTTGGCCCGGTCGTGACGCGCGGAAACCCGCCGCACGGTTCCCGAGCGTGAGCGCATCGACAGCGACTCCGTGGTGGCGCCCCGGTCCCCTTGGTAGCGCACGCCCTGCAGCACGTCGCCGTCGGTCACCCCGGTGGCCGCGAAGAACACATCCTCACCGGCAACCAGGTCGTCGCAGGTTAGGACCTTCCCCAGGTCGTAGCCGGCGTCGATCGCCGCCTCCCGCTCCGCGTCATCACGCGGCCACAACCGCCCGAGCAGCTCCCCACCGATGCACTTGATCGCCGCCGCGGAGATAACGCCCTCGGGCGTGCCCCCGATCCCCCACAGCAGATCCACGGGAGAGTTCTCGCTCACCGCGAGCAGCGCGGCCGAAACATCTCCGTCGAGGATCAGGCGTACCCGGGCACCGGCCTCGCGCACCTCCGCCATGGCGGCGTGGTGGCGCTCGCGGTCGAGCATCACGACCATCACGTCGCGGATGTCGATCCGCTTGCGGTCCGCTACGAGCGCGAGCGTCTCCGGGAGCGGCCGGTCGAGGTCGAGCAGATCGGCGATCTCGGGACCGCCGGCGATCTTCTCCATGTACACGCAAGGACCGGGATCGAACATCGTCCCGCGTTCGCCGAGCGCGATCACCGCGATCGCGCTCGGCATGCCGAGCGCGGTCAGCCGCGTGCCCTCGAGCGGGTCCACGGCGACGTCGACCTCGGGCGGACTCCCGTCGCCGATCCGCTCCCCGTTGTAGAGCATCGGGGCCTGATCCTTCTCCCCCTCGCCGATCACGACCACCCCGTCCATCGACACCGAGTCGAGCATCTGGCGCATCGCGTCGACCGCCGCCTGGTCAGCCCCTTCCTTGTCCCCCCGTCCGACCATCCGGGCGGCCGCCAGCGCGGCGGCTTCGGTGACGCGAACCAGCTCGAGCGCCAGGTTTCGATCCGGTCGTTGACTGACGTGCTGCTCGCTCAAAGTCGCCCTAGAAAGGCCGCCACAACTAAACCACTCAAAGGACGCCGGGAGGTTTTCGCCGCGCCGCGCTCTCCTGCGAGCGCCACACCGAGCCTACCAAGATCAGCACCCCACCGAGCAGCGCCAGCCACCATCCCACCCCGACGCTGATCTCGCCGGAGGGCGACCCCGGCGGGTCGACCACGCCCAGGAAGATCGTGAGGGTCAACGCGACCATCGACGTGACCGCCGTCAGCTCGCCCCGCGGCCACGAGAGAGCGTGACCGCGCAGGATGATGTAGGCGAGGATCACGGGCGCCAACGCGGTGGCCAGCAGCAGGTAGCGCACGAAGCCCAGCGCCGCCCAGCCGCTGCAGCCGGTGTGCGGCCCGTGACAGCTCCGCAGCACCGCGTTCTGATTGCCGAGGTGGAACCACACGAGAAACACGGATGCGCCGAGCAGGAGCCCGCCGACCACGGCGATGAGCTCCCCGCGGTCGAGCTCGGCGAAGTCCATCTGCGCCAACTTACGCTACGTTCGGGGGCGGTGCACGCCGACCCAGGTGAGCGGCCGGGCCCGAGCGTAGAGCTCGAGCGGTTGTATCCCAACCCGCGGACGATCACGGTCGGTGAGCTGCTCGGCTCGCTCGCGCTCGAGCGGTTCGCGGGCTCGGATCGTCCGTACACGATCGCCAACTTCGTCGAGAGCGTGGACGGCCGCGCGGCGTTCCAGGGTCGTTCGGGTCCCCTGGGGAGCGACGTCGGCGACCGTTCCCTGTTCCACGGGCTGCGGGAGATCGTCGACGCCGTGTTGGTCGGCTCGCGAACGCTCGGGACCGAGCGATACGGTCGGATGACCCGTGATCCCGAACGCCGTCAGCGGCGTGTCGCGGCGGGGCTCTCTCCCGAGCCGCTCGCGGTCACCGTAACGCGTAGCGGGGAACTGTCGCAGGACATCCCGTTGTTCGAGGAACCGGAGGCCCGCATCGCGGTCTTTGCCCAGACCGCGGTCGACACGTCGCGCACCGCCGCGAACGTGCAGGTACACCGCCTCGATCCGGGCGAGATGACGATGACGACCGCCCTCCGGCGGCTTCGCGTCGACCACGGCGTACGGGTGCTGCTGTGCGAGGGCGGCCCCACGATCTTCGGCGCGCTGGTCGAGGAGAACCTGGTCGACGAGCTGTTCCTCACGGTCGCGCCGAGCCTGACCGGCGGCGGGACCGCACCGGCGATCACCAGCGGGCCGGGGCTGGCCGAGCTGCGCGAGGTCACGCTCGCGTGGGCGCTGGAACGCGCGGGCACGCTGTTCCTGCGCTACCGGTTCGAAAGGTAAGCCGCGGCGCGTTCACCGGAGTTTCGTTTTGGTTCATCTTCGAGATGGGACAATGAGGCGAATGGGCCTCCCGATACCAGCGTCGGCGTCCGCACCGGCCGCGGACACCGTCGGAGCACTGCGGGAGGGACGCGACCGGACGCTGGCCCTGGTGGCGTCCGTGTCCGACGCCGATCTCGAGCGTGTGCACTCGACGTTGATGAGCCCGCTGGTCTGGGATCTCGGTCACATCGCGGCGTTCGAGGACCTGTGGCTCGTGCACCGCTACGGTCAGAAGCCGCTCCTGCGCGAAGACCTCGCCGACACCTACGACGCCTTCGAGACCCCTCGCGCCAAACGCGGCGAGCTCAAATTCCTGAGACCGCCGCAAGCACGCGAATACATGGCCGAGGTCCGCGAGCGAACGCTGGCAGTGATCGACGAGCGGGGCCCCGCCGACGTCCACGAGATGGTCCTCCGCCACGAGCACCAGCACAACGAGACGATGCTCCAGACGCTCGAGCTGGCGTGCCTGCGCGAGTACGAGCCGCCCGGGCGCACCGCGCTGCCGCCCTCACCATCTCCAGCCAACACCGGGCTGGAGATGGTGCAGATCCCTGCCGGGGAGTGCACGATCGGCGCCCCGCGCGGGGGATTCGCCTACGACAACGAGCGGCCGCGCCACCGCACCGACGTCCGTGGCTTCCTCATCGGCGTGACCCCGATCTCCAACGCCACGTACCTAACGTTCGTCGAGGGCGGCGGGTACGAGCGACGCGAGTGGTGGACCGACGAGGGCTGGGCGTGGAAGGAGCAATACGACATCACACGACCTGGACAGTGGACGGCGGACGGGGTCGCCGAGTGGCGCCTCGGAGTGCTGGTGCCACTCGACCCCCACCGGCCCGTCGCCCACGTTTCCTGGTTCGAGGCCGACGCCTTCGCGCGCGCCCACGGGGCCCGTCTGCCGACGGAGGTCGAGTGGGAGAAGGCGGCGACCTGGGATCAGGAACGGGGCGCCTCGCGGCTCTACCCCTGGGGCGATCAGCCGCCGGTCCCCGGCGTGCATGCCAACGTCGACCAGCTTGGCGGCGGCGCCGCGCCGGCCGGCGCCTACCCGGCGGGCCGCTCCTCGTATGGATGTCTGGGGATGATCGGCGACCTGTGGGAGTGGACCTCGAGTGATTTCACGGGGTATCCCGGGTTTCTCCCCTACCCCTACCGGGAGTACTCCGAGGTCTTCTTCGGCCCAGACCACAAGGTCCTGCGCGGCGGGTCATGGGCGACGCGCGCGCGTGTGATCACTGCCGCCTTCCGCAACTGGGACTTTCCGCAGCGGCGCCAGATCTTCAGCGGCACCCGGATCGCGAGGGATGCGTAGGTGACCACGCTCCTGCAAACGGAAGCCATCCGCATCGAGTCGTGGCTGTCCGAGGCGGAGGAGCGCTCGCTCGCCTATGACGTTCTCGACGGCTTGACGCGGCCGTTCAAGGAGCTGCCGCCCAAGCACTTCTACGACGCGCGCGGCTCCGAGCTGTTCGAGCGGATCTGCGAGCTCCCCGAGTACTACCCGACCCGGGCCGAGCGCCACCTCCTCGGCGAGCGCGCCCGCGACATCGTCGAGGCGACGGGCGCGGGCGAGCTTGTCGAGCTCGGGTCGGGGAGCGCCGACAAGGCTCGGATCCTGCTCGACGCGATGGCCAGCGCCGGCACCCTGCGCCGCTACGTCCCCTTCGACGTGTCAGAGGCGGTCGTGCGCGACGCCGCGCACCAGCTGACCCACGAATACGACGGGCTTCAGGTCCATGGCGTGGTGGGCGACTTCGAGCGCCATCTGGACCGCATCCCGGACGGCGACGGTCCCGCCCGGATCGTCGCGCTGCTGGGCGGCACGATCGGCAACTTCCCGCCGGGAACGCGCCGGCGCCTGCTGCGCCGGATCGGC